>JBQMYA010000004.1:0-84265 GCA_052173735.1 Prevotella sp. | reverse complement strand
TTAGACGAAGCATTCAATATATCAAACTTTTTATGTAAGTTTGCATAACATTATTAATAAATAGCTAAATCACAACCAAACATTGATAGAAAAGCATATCATATTAAGCGACATCGATCCTTTGATGTTATATGGTGCCAATAATGGTAACCTTCAAATAATTAAGTCTCTTTATCCCAAATTACGTATTGTTGCCAGAGACAATATTATTAAGATTATAGGAGGAGGAGAAGAAACGGAAAAACTAGAAGCACAAATAAATAAAATGTGCTATCATATATCAAAATATAACAACATTACAGAAGAAGATATTCTTGATATTATAAAAGGAAGAACCACCCGAAAGGATGAGATTAAAGGTGTTTTAGCTTATAACATATCTGGAAGCCCTATAAAGGCAAAATCAAAAAATCAACAACAACTAATTGATTCTTTCAATAAAAATGATATGATTTTCGCTATTGGACCAGCGGGTTCAGGAAAGACTTACTTAAGTATTGCTCTTGCAGTAAAAGCTTTGAAAGAGAAAATGGTTAGGAAAATAATACTTAGTAGACCTGCTGTAGAAGCTGGAGAAAAACTAGGTTTCTTACCAGGAGATATGAAAGATAAAATCGATCCATATCTTCAACCACTCTACGATTCATTAGAAGATATGATCCCTTCTGCCAAACTGCAAGATATGATTGAAAAGAACGTCATTCAAATAGCACCCTTAGCATTTATGAGAGGACGCACATTAAACGATGCAATCGTGGTATTAGATGAGGCACAAAATACCACTCCTGCCCAAATGAGAATGTTTTTAACGCGTATGGGTTGGAATACAAAAATGATTATAACTGGAGATATAACTCAAATAGACTTGCCCAATGGACATAAAAGTGGCTTAAAAGAAGCTTTAAAAATATTATCTACAACCGAAGGTATTTCGTTTATACATTTTGACAAGAAAGACATTGTTAGAAACAAACTTGTCACCAAAATTGTGAAAGCATACGAAATATTCGACAAATCGAACAAGACTGGAGCAGACTCTAAAGGCAAAAAGAAAGAACCCCCAATAAATTAACTTCAAAACAAAGAATTGATTATGAAAGCATTAACAAGCACCAATTTCAACTTTGATGGTCAAAAGAGTGTTTATCACGGTAAAGTAAGAGACGTTTACAATATTAATGACGATTTAATCGTGATGGTTGCTACAGATAGGATTTCTGCCTTTGACGTGGTATTACCCAAAGGAATTCCATTTAAAGGACAAGTATTAAATCAAATTGCAGCACAGTTTCTAGATTCAACTACCGACATTTGTCCTAACTGGAAATTGGCTACACCAGACCCAATGGTTACAGTTGGTTTAAAATGCGAAGGTTTTAAAATTGAGATGATTATCCGTTCTATTTTAACCGGTAGTGCCTGGAGAGATTATAAAAATGGAGTTCGTGAGATATGCGGAATTCAACTACCTGATGGAATGAAAGAAAATGAACGTTTCCCAGAGCCTATCATCACTCCAACAACAAAAGCAGACGAAGGTCACGACTTAAATATTTCAAAAGAAGAGATTATTGCACAAGGCATTGTATCGGCTGAAGATTATGCTATTATGGAAGACTACACCCGTAAGATCTTTGCTCGTGGTCAAGAAATAGCTGCAAAACACGGTCTCATTCTTGTTGACACAAAATATGAATTTGGTAAGAGAGATGGTAAAGTTTACCTCATTGACGAAATTCATACACCTGATAGTAGCCGTTATTTCTATGCGGAAGGTTATGAAGAAAAACTAGCTAAAGGTGAACCTCAACGCCAATTATCAAAAGAGTTTGTACGCCAATGGCTTATCAATCATAACTTTATGAACGAGCCTGGACAAGTTATGCCAGAAATGACAGACGAATACACAAACAGTGTTAGCGAAAGATACATTGAACTATATGAACATATTACAGGTAATAAGTTTGTAAAACCCACAGAATCAGAGGATATAAACAAACGTATTCAAGATAACATTAACAACTATCTTGCAACTAGAAAATAAGTATTTAATGTACAAACAAGAAAACATTAAACCTTATAAAGGTGACGAAGATAAAGGCAAACAAGTGGAGCAAATGTTTGATAACATTGCTCCTACTTATGATAGCCTTAACCATAGCTTGTCTTTAGAGATTGATAAATTATGGAGAAAGAGAGCTATCAAAGAACTCTCTAAATATAATCCTGCATCAATTCTCGACATTGCAACAGGAACTGGCGATTTTGCAATACAGGCAGCACAAACTATTCAGCCTACAACTCTCATCGGAGTGGATATCTCTGAGGGAATGATGGAAATAGGTAAACGAAAAGTTTTACAAGCAAAACTAAATAAAATAATATCTTTTGCAAGAGAAGATTGTATGAACCTGAGTTTTGCTGATTATTCTTTTGATGCTGTAACAGCAGCCTTTGGAATAAGAAACTTCTCGAATTTAGAACAGGGATTAAAAGAAATGCACAGAGTATTAAAACCTGGTGGTCACCTTTGTGTCATCGAATTAACCTCTCCAATATCTTTCCCTATGAAGCAGGTATTTAAGGTATACTCTCACACGATACTTCCTTTATGTGGAAGATTAATATCAAAAGACCGGAGTGCATACGAATATCTAACTGCATCTATTGAAGCTTTCCCTCAAGGAGAAAAGATGCAAAATATATTACAAAAAATTGGTTTTACCGAAGTTAAGTTTAAACGCTTAACCTTTGGAGTTTGCACTATGTATTTAGCAACTAAATAATACAACGGGTATGGAACAGTATGGACTAATAGGATTAAAGCTCGGACATTCGTTTTCGTTGAATTATTTCAATGAAAAGTTTAAGAATGAGAATATTGATGCAGTATATGTCAATTACGAAATATCAAACATCGAAGAGATTTTCGAAATTATTACGTCAAATCCAGACTTGAAAGGCTTGAACGTTACCATTCCTTATAAAGAGCAAATTATCCCCTATCTTGACGAAGTAACTCCCGAAGCAACTACAATAGGAGCTGTGAATGTAGTTCAAATAATACATCAAGGAAATAAAACCATACTAAAAGGATTTAATAGCGACGTTGTTGGTTTTACTCGAAGTATTGAGCCTTTACTAGAACGAGTACACAAAAAAGCTCTTATTTTAGGAACAGGCGGATCTGCAAAAGCCATTGCATTTGGCTTAAAATCATTAGGACTAGAAGTTCTTTTTGTTAGTAGAACACCTCAAATTAATGCTATTACCTACAATGAAGTTACTGAAGCCATTATTAAAGAGTATAAGGTAATTGTAAATTGCACGCCACTTGGAATGTATCCCAATGCCGACTCTTATCCAGAACTGCCCTATGAGGCGATGGATAGCTCTCATTTATTATACGATTTAATATATAATCCAAACGAAACAACATTTATGAAAAAGGGAGCAATGCAAGGTGCTACCGTAAAAAATGGATTAGAAATGCTCCTACTTCAAGCATTTGTTAGCTGGGAATATTGGCACGGAAAATAAGAAATACATTTCAATATTATATAAACATATAAGATAAATAACAAATAAGACATGGATAATCGCTATAACTTACGTGGTGTGTCTGCAGCAAAAGAAGATGTACACAACGCTATAAAGAACATAGACAAAGGCATTTTTCCAAAAGCTTTTTGCAAAATAATCCCAGATATTCTGGGAGGAGACGATGAATACTGTAATATTATGCATGCTGATGGCGCAGGAACAAAGAGTTCTTTAGCTTATATGTATTGGAAAGAGACAGGCGACATCAATGTTTGGAAAGGTATTGCACAAGATGCAATCGTTATGAATACAGACGACCTTTTATGTGTTGGTGCCGTTGACAACATACTAGTATCAAGTACTATCGGACGTAACAAAATGCTTATTCCAGGCGAAGTGATTTCTGCAATTATTAATGGAACAGATGACCTTCTTGCAGATATGCGTGAAATGGGTGTAGGTATCTATCCAACAGGAGGAGAAACAGCAGATGTAGGAGATCTTGTTAGAACTATAATTGTAGATTCTACAGTTGCTTGTAGAATGAAAAAGTCTGACGTTATCGACAATAGCAAGATACAACCAGGTGATGTTATAGTTGGTTTATCGTCATCAGGACAAGCTACTTATGAGAAATCTTATAATGGTGGTATGGGGAGTAATGGTTTAACAAGTGCTCGCCACGATGTTTTCTCTAAATATTTAGCAACTAAATATCCCGAAAGTTTCGATAATTCAATCCCACAAGGATTGGTTTATAGCGGCACTAAGACTCTAACTGAGCAAATAGAAGGCTTAGGAATAGACGCAGGACAACTGGTGTTGTCACCAACTCGTACCTATGCTCCTGTTATTAGAAAAATTTTAGACGCAAAAAGAAATAATATACATGGCATGATTCACTGTACAGGTGGAGCACAAACCAAAGTTCTTCATTTCATCAACGATAATTGCAAAATTATAAAAGATAACATGTTTACTGTCCCTCCACTATTTAAAATAATAAAAGAGGAAAGCAACACAGACTGGAAAGAAATGTACCAAGTCTTCAACATGGGACATAGAATGGAAATATATGTAAGCCCTGAAGACGCAGAAGAAATTATACAAATAAGTAAATCATTTAACATCGACACACAAATTATTGGACATATTGAAGAGGATAACAAACCTTCACTCACAATTAAATCAGAATTCGGTGTTTTTAATTATTAATTATGGCAGAAAATAGCTTACTTAGCAAATTAGAAGGATTAGAAAGTAGATTTGAAGAAGTTTCAACTCTTATAACAGACCCTGCAGTAATTGCCGACCAAAATAGATATGTTCGCCTAACAAAGGAATATAAAGACTTAGGAGATATCATGGAAGCAAGAAAGAAATATGTTGCATGTCTTAATGTTATTAAAGAGGCTAAAGATATTTTGGCAAATGAAACAGATCAGGATATGCGTGAGATTGCTCGTGAAGAATTACAAGCAAACGAGCCACTGCTTCCTAAATTAGAAGAAGAAATTAAAATAGCTCTTGTGCCAAAAGACCCAGAAGACGCTAAAAATGTAGAGGTTGAGATTAGAGCAGGTACAGGAGGTGACGAGGCCGCACTTTTTGCTGGCGACCTATTTCAAATGTATAAGAAATATTGTGACTCTATGGGTTGGAGTATTTCGATCACCAATGAGTCGGAAGGAACAATGGGTGGCTTCAAAGAAATCGCCTTCTCTGTAACAGGAACAAACGTATATGGTATCTTAAAATACGAATCGGGAGTGCATCGTGTACAACGAGTTCCTGCCACAGAAACACAAGGAAGAATGCATACTTCTGCTGCAACGGTTGCTGTTCTACCTGAAGCAGACAAGTTTGAAGTAAATATTAACGAAGGAGATATCAAGTGGGATACTTTCCGTAGTTCTGGTGCTGGTGGACAGAATGTGAACAAAGTGGAGTCAGGTGTTCGTCTTCGTTATCCTTGGAAAAACCCCAATACAGGAGAAGTTGAAGAAATTCTTATCGAATGTACAGAAACCAGAGATCAACCAAAGAATAAAGAACGAGCATTATCACGTCTTCGTACATTTATATATGATAGAGAACATCAAAAGTATGTTGATGATATTGCTAACAGAAGAAAGTCGCTAGTTTCGACAGGTGACAGATCTGCTAAGATTAGAACATACAACTATCCTCAAGGAAGAGTTACCGACCATCGCATTGGATATACAACTCACGATCTTCAAGGGTTTGTTGGCGGAGATATTCAAGCAATGATTGACGCTTTAATTGTTGCTGAAAATACTGAAAAATTGAAAGAAGCAGAATTATAATGAATTGATGGTGTGAGTGTATTGCCACTCCACCATTTTTCATATATCATATTATAATAAAAGAATCATGAATAGAAAAGAACTTATCAATCAGATTTTTACAAAGAAAAGTTTCCTTTGTGTTGGATTAGATCCAGATATAAAAAAGATTCCTAAGCATCTTCTTAACGTAGAAGATCCTATCTTTGAATTCCTAAAACAAATTGTTGATACAACAGCCCCCTACTCTGTTGCTTACAAACCTAACATTGCTTTCTTTGAATGTTTAGGTATAAAAGGTCTTGTCTCGTTTGATAAAATCGTTAAATATATAAAGGAGAACTACCCTGAAGTATTTATTATCGCAGACGCAAAGCGTGGAGATATTGGCAATACAGCAAAGATGTATGCTAAAACTTTCTTCGAAGAATATGATGTTGACGCTATAACAGTTGCACCATATATGGGTGAAGACAGCGTTCAACCTTTCTTAGATTATAAAAACAAATGGACTATTGTTCTTGCATTAACTAGCAATAAGGGATCACACGATTTCCAATTTATAGAAGATAAAAACGGAAAACAAGTGTTCCAACATATCTTAAGCAAAACTCAAGAATGGGGCAACAAAGAAAACCTGATGTTTGTTGTAGGAGCAACTCAAGGGTCTATGTTCTCAAAGATAAGAGATCTTGCGCCAGATAACTTTCTACTTGTTCCTGGAGTTGGTGCTCAAGGTGGCAGTTTGCAAGAGGTTTGCAAATATGGTATTACTAAAGAATGTGGATTACTTGTAAATAGTTCTCGTGGAATTATCTTCGCATCAGCAAACGAAGACTTTGCAGTTGTTGCAGGACAAAAAGCTAAAGAGTTGCAAGAAGAAATGGCGGAAGAGCTAAAGAAAGTATTATAAGATGTCTGAAACAAAAATTATTAATGACCCGGTATTTGGCTTTATAAAAATACCAGGTGGTTTATTAATGGATATTGTTAATCATCCAACGATACAACGACTATCTAGAATAAAGCAATTAGGCTTAGCATCAATGGTCTATCCTGGTGCTCAGCACACTCGCTTTCAACATTCCTTAGGTGCTTTTCATTTGATGAGCGAAGCTATATTGTCATTATCTCAAAAAGGAGTATTTATCTTTGATAGTGAAGCTGAAGCAATTCAAGCAGCCATTTTATTACATGATATCGGGCATGGTCCATTCTCTCATGTTCTAGAAAACACTCTTATACAAGGTATCTCACATGAAGAGATCTCTCTTTTTTTAATGAAAGAGATGAATAAAGACTTGGGAGGCAGACTAACTTTGGCTATAAATATCTTTGAAGATAAATATCCTAAAACCTTCCTTCATCAGCTTATAAGTAGTCAATTGGATATGGATAGACTTGACTATCTATGCAGAGATAGTTTCTTTACAGGTGTTGCTGAAGGAAAAATCGCATCTGATAGAATTATAAAGATGCTAGATGTTCGTGAAGATAGACTAATGGTTCAGGCTAAAGGCATCTATTCTATAGAGAATTATTTAACCTCACGCCGTTTAATGTATTGGCAAGTGTACTTACATAAGACAGCTGTAGCCTGTGAAAAGATATTGATCAATATCCTAAAACGAGCAAAAACACTCCAATTAAATGGTGAGAATCTCTTTGCGTCTCCTGCTTTACAATATTTTATTAGTAACAACATCGATAAAGATTGGATTAATAATAAAAAAGAAGAAACTATCTTCTGGTACAAACAACTAGACGACTCTGACATTTGGAGTGCTATAAAAGTATGGCAGGGACATCATGATAAAGTCTTGTCCATCTTATCTAAAGACCTCATTAACAGAGAAACATTCAAAGTGAAGGTGTACGATAAACCTGTTGATAGCTTACACTTGGAAGATATAGAAAAAAGAATAAGAGAGAAATATCAACTAAGTAAAGACGAAAGTCAGTATTTTATCAATTACAGTACCATTCAAAAAGATATGTATAGTATGAATAATGACCAAATAGATATATTATATAAGGACGGAAGTTATAAAGATATTACACAAGCTTCTGAATTATTTAATGTAGAACTCCTATCTAAAAAAATTTGCAAATATTACTTATGCCATCAACGGTTCTAAGTTTTTTTTGCTATATTTGCAAATCTAAATATACGCAAAAATAAGGAAATGGAATTTACAGCAAAGCAAATTGCTCAAGTTATCAACGGAAAAATTGAAGGAAATGAGAATGCAACAATTAATTCCTTTGCTAAAATAGAGGAAGGAAAGCAAGGTGCTATCTCGTTTATATCAAATCCAAAATATATACATTATATATATACTACTCAATCAAGCATTGTTCTTTTAGATGAATCTGTAGTTTTAGACAAACCAATATCAACCACTTTGATTAGAGTAAAGAATGCTTATGAGGCAGTTGCGAAACTACTTCAGATATATAGTGCATCAAAACCTCAAAAGAAAGGTATTGACTCTACGGCCTCAATAGCATCTTCTGCAACGATTGGAAAAGATGTATATATAGGTCCTTTTGCTTTTATTGGCGAAGGAGTAACCATTGGAGAAAACACACAAGTATATCCTCATGCTGTTATTTTGGACAATACTGTTATTGGAAATAACTGTATTATCTATCCAAATGTAACAATATACCACGAATGTAAATTAGGAAACAATATTATAATACATTCTGGAAGCGTTATAGGTGCAGACGGATTTGGTTTCGCACCTTCTGAAAATGGATATGATAAAATCCCTCAAATAGGAATAGTAACAATTGAAGACGACGTCGAAATAGGCGCAAACTCGTGTGTAGACCGTTCTACTATGGGAAGTACTTATATTCGCAAAGGAGTAAAACTCGACAACTTAGTACAAATTGCACATAATACCGACATCGGAAAGAACACCGTAATGTCTGCTCAAGTAGGTATTGCTGGTAGTACATCAGTTGGAGAATGGTGCATGTTTGGTGGTCAAGTTGGAGTTGCTGGACATATAAAGATTGGTAGTAAAGTCTTCTTAGGAGCTCAATCAGGCGTTCCTGGTAACCTAACAGATAATCAACAACTTATCGGAACACCTCCTATGCCACAAAGAGCATACTTCAAATCACAAGCGATATTCCAACGCTTACCCGAGATTTATTCGCAACTCAATGCTTTAAAGAAAGAAGTTGAAGAGTTGAAAAACAAACAAAAATAAAATAAAAGAATAAATATAATGGAAACAACAAAACAAAAGACTCTCAAAGGAAGCTTTTCTCTTTGCGGAAAAGGCTTACATACAGGTCTTAATCTTACTGTTACTTTCAATCCAGCTCCAGAAAATACAGGTTATAAAATTCAACGAATTGACCTTGAAGGTCAACCTATTATTGATGCTGTTGCAGAAAAAGTTGTAGACACAACTAGAGGTACAGTCGTTGCTGTTGGAGATGTTCGTGTGTCAACTATTGAACATGGACTATCTGCATTATATGCTCTTGGAGTAGACAACTGTTTAATTCAGGTAAATGGACCTGAGTTTCCAATCCTTGATGGCTCTGCAAGTATCTATGTAGAAAGAATTCAAAGCATAGGATTGGTAGAACAAAATGCTCCTAAAGATTATTATATCATCAGACATAAGATTGAAGTAAAAGACGAAGAAACAGGTAGTTGCATAACCATTTTACCTGATGAAGAGTTTAGTATTACTGCTATGTGTTCTTTTGATTCTAAATTTATTAGTAGTCAATTTGCAACTTTAGACAATATTGCAAACTATGAAAAAGAAATAGCTCCTGCACGAACATTCGTTTTTGTTAGAGACATTATTCCTCTTTTAGATGCAAACTTAATTAAAGGAGGTGACCTTGATAATGCTATTGTCATATATGAACGTTTATTAGAACAAGAACAATTAGATAAACTTGCAGACGTCTTAAAGGTTCAAAGAATGGATGCTAACAAAATTGGCTATATTCAAAACAAGCCTTTACAATGGGATAATGAATGTACTCGACATAAACTACTTGATATTATAGGTGACGTTGCTTTAATAGGAAAACCTCTTAAGGGTAGAATTGTAGCAACACGCCCTGGTCATACCATCAACAATAAGTTTGCACGCCTTATCAGAAAAGAGATAAGAAAGCATGAAGTTCAAGCTCCAATTTACGATCCCAACGAAGAACCAATAATGGATAACAATCGAATTAGAGAACTTCTTCCTCACCGTTATCCGATGCAACTCATTGATAAAATTATCGCAATGGGTGCTACAAGTATTGTTGGAGTTAAAAATGTCACAAGTAACGAACCTTTCTTTGTAGGACACTTCCCTACAGAACCAGTAATGCCAGGTGTTCTTCAAATAGAAGCTATGGCTCAATGCGGTGGTCTTCTTGTATTAAATCAAGTTGAAGAACCTGAAAAATGGTCTACATATTTCTTGAGTATCAACGATGTTAAGTTCCGCCAGAAGGTCGTTCCTGGAGATACTTTACTATTTAAAGTAGAGCTACTTCACCCAGTTCGCCATGGAATCAGTTCAATGAAAGGTTACATGTTTGTTGGAGATAAAGTTGTATCAGAAGCAACATTCACTGCAAGCATCATAAAAAACAAATAACTCAATAAGTTCTTTTTATATGAATAACATCAGTCCCTTAGCTTATGTACATCCCAATGCAAAGATTGGAGATAACAATATCATCGGTCCTTTTTGCTTTATTGACGACAATACCGTTATTGGCGACAATAATAACCTACAAAATAGTGTCACAATAAGCAGAGGTGCAAGAATTGGAAACAACAATGAATTCTTCCCAGGAGCAAGCATTTCAACCAAACCTCAAGACCTTAAATATGTGGGGGAAGATACGCTTTGCGAAGTAGGCGACAACAATAGTATTCGTGAAAACGTAACAATATCTCGTGGCACCGCCTCAAGAGGAACCACAAAGATAGGAAGTAATAACCTACTTATGGAGAGTATGCACATCGCTCACGATTGTATTATTGGCTCAAACATCATTGTTGGAAACTCAACAAAGTTCGCAGGAGAAGTTCTTGTAGAGGATAACGCTATCATTAGTGCTTCGGTTTTATGCCATCAGTTTTGCAAAATTGGCGGATATGTAATGATACAAGGTGGATGTCGTTTCTCTAAAGACATTCCGCCATTTATTATTGCAGGCAAAGAACCTACACGCTATGCAGGAATCAACATTGTTGGTTTACGCAGAAGAGGTTTTAGCAATGAGCTAATCACACTCATTCACGATGCTTATCGCTTACTATATTCAAAAGGAATTAAAGAAGAAGGAATTCTTGAAATCAAGAGAAATCTTCAGATAACCAAAGAGATTCAATACATTATTGATTTCGTAGAGTCTTCTCAACGTGGAATCATCGTATGAAAAAGCATAAGCTTTTTGTTCTATTGGGACCAACATCTGTTGGAAAAACACAATGTAGCTTAGAATTAGCAAAGCATCTTAATTCTCCTATTATCAATGCCGATTCTCGACAGATTTTTAGAGAATTGCCAATAGGAACAGCAGCTCCAACAAGTGAAGAACAACAAGATGTTCAACATTATTTTGTTGGTTCGAATAGTATACACGACTATTATAGTGCGGCTATCTATGAAGAAGAGGCACTTAAAATAATCAATCACGAATTTAAGACACACAACGCACTTCTTCTTTCAGGTGGAAGTATGATGTACATCGATGCTGTATGTAAGGGAATAGACGATATTCCTACTATTAATAATGAGATAAGGGAATTATTAAAGAACCGTTTCAAGCAAGAAGGACTAGAACCTTTACTTGCAAAGCTAAAAGAACTAGACCCTGTTCATTATGACATTGTAGACAAGAAGAATTATCGTAGAGTAATACATGCACTTGAAGTGTGCTTACAAACAGGCAAAACTTACACCTCTTTTAGAAAGAATGTTGTTAAAGAACGTCCCTTTGAAATCATCAAAATAGGTCTAACACTCCCTAGAGAAGATATGTATGAGCGCATCAATACTCGTGTATTAACTATGGTAGAGAATGGACTATTAGCAGAAGTAAAAAATGTACACCCTTTTAAACATCTAACCTCATTAAATACAGTTGGTTATAAAGAATTGTTTGAGTATTTAGATAACCAAATAGATTACGCAGAAGCCATTCGTAGAATCCAATCAAATACAAGACAATACATGCGAAAACAGATGACTTGGTTTAAAAGAGATCAAGACATTAAATGGTTTTCTCCTTTCAATACTAAAGAAATTATAAAATACATAGATAGTGTTTTATAGTTACAATGTATTTCGTATTTTTGTAATAACTAAAAATAAGAGATAATGATTGATAAAATAAAAAAGATATTTAGTTTATTATTGCAAAAGATAAAAGCCTTTTTCACTTGGTACAAGAAGCTTTTCATAGGTAGAGCATGGTATTTTAAAGCATTATCAGGTATTGCCTCTTTCTTCGTATTCATTACTATTTATCTCATTGCTGTAGACATAAACTTCTTATGGTTATTTGGTAAATCACCAGGATTCAGTGAGATCAAAAAACCAACAACATCCGAAGCATCAGAAATTTATAGCGCAGATGGGATTCTCATTGGTAAATATTTCAATGAGAATAGAACTCCTGTAAAATATAGCGATGTAAATCCTATCTTCTGGAAAACACTTATCAACACAGAAGATGAGCGTTTCTATCATCATTTTGGTATTGACATTCCAGGATTATTTGCAGCCGCAAAAGATGCAATTTTCCGCCATGACGCTCGTGGTGCATCAACAATCACTCAACAGTTGGCAAAAAACATGTTCCGTGTTCGAACCAACTACTCTACAGGTTTATTAGGAGGTATACCAGGAATTCGTATTCTTATCATGAAGAGTAAAGAGTGGATTATTGCCACTAAGCTTGAAATGGTATACGATAAAGAAGACATTCTCACGATGTATGCAAACACTGTAGACTTTGGAGCTAATTCTTATGGAATCAAAACTGCAAGTAAAACTTATTTCAACACAACCCCCAAAAACCTCACCATAGAACAATCTGCGGTCTTAGTTGGTATGTTGAAAGCCACAACTTCATACAACCCTATCACCAATCCAGAGAATAGTTTAAAGAGAAGAAACACGGTTTTGTTACGAATGCACCAACATAATGACATCACAAAAGCTGAATACGACTCATTAACTCAAATTCCTATCAAGCTAGATATAAAGGTTGAGAAGAATTATGATGGACAGGCACAATACTTTAGAGAGGCCGTAGCCGATCATCTAAAGGCTTGGTGCGATGAAAATGGAATAGACTTATATAGCAGTGGCTTAAAAATCTATACCACAATCGATTCTCGTATGCAGAAATATGCAGAAGATGCAGCACGCAAACAAATGAGACAAGTGCAACGAAATTTCAACAATCACTGGGGAAACAATGACCCATGGATTGACGAGAATGGTAATAAGATTCCGAATTTTATCGAAAACATTGCTCAAAAACAGCCATACTATAAATACTTATTGGCTAAATTCCCCAATAATCCCGATTCTATTTCATATTATCTAAATAAACCTCATACGGTTAAGGTGTTCGATTATGATAAGGGAATTATTGAGAAAGAAATATCTACCATGGACTCTATCCGCTATATGGTACACTTTATGCACTGCGCATTTGTAGCAATGGAGCCTCAAACAGGAGAAGTAAAAGCATGGGTTGGAGATATCGATTTCAACTCATGGAAATACGATAAGGTTACAGCTATGCGCCAACCTGGTTCTACTTTCAAACTCTTTGTTTATACAGAAGCAATGAATCAAGGGCTAACTCCTTGCGATAAACGAAGAGACGAGTTTATCTCCATGAAGGTATTCGACAAGAAAAAAGGCGAAGAAGTAAATTGGACTCCATCTAATGCAAATGGTCATTTCAGCGGAGATTCAATTCCTTTAAAGGGTGCTTTTGCAAGAAGTATCAACTCTGTTGCTGTTCGTTTAGGTCAAGAAATGGGCATTCAACGTGTAATCGAGACCGCTCAAAAAATGGGAATTAAAAGTACTTTAGACCCAACTCCATCTCTTGCTCTTGGTTCTAGTGATATAAATCTACTCGAACTTACCAATGCTTATAGCGTAATTGCGGACGATGGAAAGCATCACGACCCAATATTGGTTACAAGAATCCTTGACAAGGATGGTCATGAGGTATATGCTGCTCCGACAAGCGACACACAGGTACTTTCTTATAAGAGTGCCTTCTTTATGCAACAGCTATTAATGGGGGGCATGAGAGAGCCAGGCGGAACATCTCAAAGCTTATGGGCTTATGTTGGAAATTATAGAGACACCGACTTTGGAGGTAAAACAGGAACGTCAAATAACCACTCTGATGCATGGTTTATGTGCGTTAGTCCTAAACTTGTTTGTGGTGCTTGGGTAGGTGGAGAATATAGAAGTATTCACTTCCGAACAGGTGCTTTAGGTCAAGGCTCACGCACAGCACTACCTATTTGTGGTTATTTCTTACAATCAGTTTTTGGAGATAGTGCCTTTAAAAAGTATCACGGACAGTTCGGTAAACCTAAGGGTGACGACATAACAGGTAGCATGTATAATTGCCCAAGCTACTATTCATCTTCAAGAAGAGATACTACAGAAACAGATAGTGCTAGCATCTCTCATGAAGAAATTATTCTCGATGAAGATGGTAATATTCGAATCGTTCCTAAGGAGGGAACAAAATACGAATCAACCTCATCCAATGAGAAAGAACAAAACCCACGTAGCGATAAACAAAGCAAAAAGAATAAAGAACAAGTTGTAAACTTTGAACAACTCTAAGAAAAATAAATTAAATGTTGATTTGAATAATCCTGAGATGCAAGATGCAATCAGGATTATTCAACACACACATCAAACACTATTCTTAACAGGAAAGGCAGGGACAGGAAAGAGCACCTTTTTGCGTTATATAGCTCAAACAACAAAGAAGAAATATATTGTTCTTGCTCCAACAGGAATAGCTGCTATCAATGCAGGCGGAAGTACTTTACACAGTTTCTTCAAACTTCCTTTCCACCCTCTCCTCCCCAATGACACCCGTTATACCCCACGAAAGCTAAAAGACACGCTTAAATATAACGGGGAAAAACGAAAGATTCTAAGAGAAGTTGAATTGATTATTATCGATGAAATTTCAATGGTCAGAGCTGATATTATCGACTTTATCGATAAGGTTCTACGTGTTTATTCTCGCAATATCTACCAACCATTTGGAGGAAAGCAATTACTTTTAGTTGGCGACATGTACCAACTAGAACCTGTTTTAAAAGAAGACGAACGTCAACTCTTAAAACCTTATTATCCTTCCACTTTCTTTTTCGACGCTCTTGTCTTCAAAGAAATGAAGTTAGTGTCTATCGAACTGCAAAAGGTTTATCGACAAACTGACCCCATTTTCATTAATATTCTCGATAGCATCAGAACAACAAGCGTATCAATCGATCAGCTATCCACTTTAAATCAACAAGTAGGAAAAGTAATTACCAACGAAAAGAATAAACTTGCCATAACCCTTTCTAGCAAGAGAGATACCGTAGATCATATCAATGAACAAGAACTCTCTCGCCTACCAGGCAAACCCATTACGCTATATGGGCACATTGAAGGTGATTTCCCCGAAAGTAATCTTCCCACTCCAATAGAACTTTATCTAAAGATTGGTGCTCAAGTATTATTTATCAAGAATGATAAAGAAAAACGATGGGTAAACGGAACACTTGGAACTATTGTATCATTCAGTAAAGAAGAGCCTACCATTATTGTTGTTCGAACAGAAAAAGGCGAAGAAGTAAATGTTGAACAAGAGATTTGGAGCAACGTCATTTATTCGTATAACGAAAAAGAACAAAAGATAGAAGAGCAAGAAATTGGTGTCTATCAACAATATCCTTTAAAACTTGCATGGGCTATAACCATTCATAAAAGTCAGGGACTAACATTCAACAATGTAAATATCGACTTAACAGGAGGTGTCTTTGCTGGCGGACAAACATACGTTGCTCTAAGTAGATGTACCTCGCTCGAGGGCATAAGTCTAAAATATCCTATCAGAAAAGAAGATATCTTTATTCGTTCTGAGATTATCCAATTTGCTCAAAGATACAACAATCAAGATTTAATTAAACAGGTGTTAGCAGAAAGTAAAGCTGACAGAGAATACCGACAAGCTGTTCTTGCTTTTAACAAAGGAAATATGAAAGATGCTCTTTCGCACTTTTTCATTGCCATTCATCAACGATATGATATAGAGAAACCTCTTCAAAAGCGATTTATTCAATATAAATTGAATGACATAAACAAGCTTAAGAGGGAGAATAAACGCATAAAAGACGAGCTTAACCAACACAGTCGTTTCTTGAAAGAGCTTGCAGTTGAATATACAATGATGGGTAGAGAATGTGAGAAAGAACACTTTTTTGAGGCCGCAATAAAAAATTATGAGAAGGCACTTAAGCTGTGTCCCGATTATCCCGAACCAAGAAAGAGAATTGAAAAACTAAAGAAGTCAACAAAAAAATAAATAGAGTTGACTTCTTTTTATCAACCATTCTCATCAAATAGCAATCCCTTACTACCCTTTTCATCTTCTATTTCTACCCTATTTATTCGTTTATATCAACAAGGGAAGCACTTTATTCTACACAAAGACTTTCTTATTACATTTCTGTCTTTTATCTCACATTCTACATATAATCCCTATCCCTTTCTCAATATTATTTTCCTCACTTTAGTATGTCCACTTTTATCTTCAACCAAAGCAATGCTATTAGGTTGCAAAAGCAATACTATTGCATTGTAAAACATATACAATTACCACGAAAAGTCAATATTACTCAGAACAAGAAGATATGGATGTCATAATAAACTGAAAATAAATAACTTATAAAATAATCATTATCATTTAGCAATCAGCACGAAGTAATTGAATAAAAATGAAATAAAAGGGAATACAATATATTAAATTTCAATTTTACTATATATCTTTGCATAGTAGGAAGTCGACAATAGCGCAAGATAACATCAAGCTGGCCGCCTACATTAATATAGGAGAGTTGTTACTCTCCTATTTCTGTTCTACTTAGAAAAAGAAACCTTCTAAGCACTTTTTCTCATTATACCCACTCTTATTTTTTTATCTATGTTCAATAGACTTTATCTTGCACAAAAGAAAAGTAACACCATTCTCTCTGATAATAGAATATAAAAAGTCCTTATTAGTAAGCGTTATTTCAGCATTACTAATAAGGAACTTATAAGAAAATCTATCGCTTTGATAAATTGTTTTATATCTTATTACTATCTTTTTCTTTCAATAATCCATGACTATATGCATAGAGAAGCTCTTTCAAGTCAGCAATTTGTTTATTCAACTCTTTACCTTTATCAGTGTCTGCCACTAATATTCGATGCGAAATAGTTTCTACAATTTGTGTAGTACTCTTAATATCGAGCCCTCTTTCAATTGCGTCTTGCGCACTAGAGAATGGCTCATGTTGAACAAGAGCAAAACTTCTACTGTGATAAACCAACGTATAACCTGCAATACCTGTTTCTTTATGGTATGCTTGTGAGAAGCCACCGTCTATCACCATCAACTTTCCATTTGCCTTTATTGGGTTTTCTCCGTTGGCAACATGAACAGGAACGTGACCATTTATGATGTGCGCATTCTCGCCTTCCACCCCAAATTCTGCCAATATTTGATCGATAATCTCTTCCGACTCACGCAACTTGAAATAATTTCCCTTCTCTTCTTTGTGCGTTTTTTTATCTTCAATAAAATATCTTTCGAATGTTGCCATCTTAGATTTATCGAACAATGGGCTATTAGGTCCACACCATAAATATAAGAAATAGTCTGTTGCATTGATCTTTTCTTCTGTATCTGCATCTGCTTGGAAAGCTGTACGAACAAGCATTTCGATTGTTTCCATCAGTTCTTTTCCTTTATAACACTGACTAGGAAGTACTTCAACCTCTTTTAAAGAGCCATCATCATTCAATGGAAGTGATGCGTGGAACAACAAATTATTATTATAAACTGCATACATACTACCATGTTGAAGCAATAAACGAATATGCTTTTGAAGCTTTTCGCTAATGAGGAAAGAATGCACCAACTTATTCATTAATAGCTCTTCTTCCTCTGTTAGCTTGTTAGGATACTTGGGGTCTATTGTTGGGAACATATTACTTTTCAATGGATAAGCCACTCCATCAATAGTAATCTCGCCTTTCTTATAGTCAATATTATTAAATAATGCTCTATCATTCATATTCCATTCTGGGTGTCTTTCAATGATAGAAGCCTCTTCTTTAAACTGAATAATTGCAATTGCTTTGTGCATCATTGCTGCTAAACGATGAGTTTTCTCATCAATATCTTTCGCTCCACCTGATAATTTTGGAATAAATTCAAGACAAGGGTCGTCACCATAAGTCTCCATAGCAAAAGTTGCTAACGGAACTAAATTAATTCCATATCCCTCTTCCAATGTAATTAAGTTGGCATAGCGCAACGATAAACGAATAACATTACAGATACACGCTTTATTTCCTGCACAAGCACCCATCCATAACATATCATGATTTCCCCATTGAATATCCCATCGATGATAATTTACAAGAGTGTCCATGATGATATGCGCTCCAGGTCCTCTATCATAAATATCGCCTAACAAGTGTAATTGATCGATAATTAGTCGCTGAATGACATTAGCCAAAGCAACAATAAAATCATCTGCTCTGCCAGTTGTAATGATTGTATCAATAATTACATTGACATAGGCTGTTTTATCGGCATCTTCTGTGCGCTCATGCAATAACTCTTGAATGATATAGCTAAAATCTTTGGGCAACGACTTGCGTACTTTTGAGCGTGTATACTTGCTCGAAACCTCTTTACACACAGCAACAAGGCGGTGAAGAGTAATATGATACCAGTCTTTAAGATCTTTTTCTTCAAGTTTTACTAACTCTAATTTCTCTTCTGGATAATAAATAAGTGTGCAAAGAGCTTTCTTTTCACCCTCTCTAAGAGTACTTCCGAAAAGCTCATTTACCTTTCTTTTAATATTTCCAGAGGCATTTTTTAATATATGTTGAAACGCTTCGTGCTCTCCATGAATGTCTGCAAGAAAGTGTTCTGTACCCTTTGGAAGATTTAATATCGCTTGCAAGTTAATGATTTCGGTACTTGCTTCGGCTATTGTGGGGAAAGAATGAGATAAAAGTTCTAAATATCTCAAGTTCTTTACTATATTCTTATATTTCATAACGATTCTATTTACTATAGTTTGTTATTAAATTTTCTATTTTATCTGCTAACTTTCCTTCTTTAAAAACAATGGGCATAAAGCCTTCTGTCAGTAAAGAACGTGAAAAAAGAACAGACTCTAACGCTTCAACAAAGTTCGTTATTTTTAGTTTTTCTAAATATTCAGCAAATTTATCTTCATTATATTCTGCCTCAAACATTGTTGTTGAAAGTTCTTGAAGGATGCTAAAAGGAATATTGTGACGACGATAAAGATACTCTATATACAAAAACATAGAACATAACGTCTTCATATTTCCATTTACATCTACATCTGATGTTATAAGTTTATCTACCTTATTGCTAATTTTTTCTTTTATAAATTGGTCGTGAATAAGTAGTATTTCTTTGTAATACTCAACAAATAGCTGAGCCATAAGCTCATCTGTTATACTGTTTGTAATAACAGAATTTTCAATTAATCGAGTGTCCTTACTATCAGTAAGAGTTGCTAATTGGTTGTATTCTAATTGTCCTGACGCATGAAAAGCAGTAACAAACTTTACAATAGGATATTTTTTAGACTTCAATGTCCCTTTCTTTGCTTTCTGGCAATGATTATTCCATGGTAAAAAAGAATTTAAAGGAGACAGTAATACGGGTATTTCCATATTATAAAGCTTGGCAGAATAAGTTATATTACGCTTATCTTTACCATCAAAAACATGCACAATATCAGGATTCTCTGCTGTTAAAACAACATCAGGAGATAGAGAAAGATAGTGCTGAAGAATATTTATAAATTTACTTTTATAATCATCTTTCTCTAAAAATGCAGATGTATAAAGATGAATTCTCATATCTTATGACTCGTAAATTCGGTCTTATCAGACCGTTTATACTTAATCGTATACCACAACTTGTGATATTGATTGCGCAATTCTAACCAGCCTAATAGCATAAAAGGAATATCCACTCTAAAAAAGTTCATTGCTCGCTTTGCAATAATTCCTCTCACTATAAAGCTCAAAAGACAACAAAATACAACGCAGACCAGTAAGAACCAATCTTGAGAATAAATGCTCCAAGCACCTAATAACAGCTGAAGAACATAGTTGAAATGATAAAAGAAAGTATCTAAGAAGTAAACAAATTTATACTTACGAGATTGTTTTAAATACCTTTTTGTATGCATATAAATCAACTCTTTATTCATCCATCCTGCTTTAGAAGGTGCCTTTTCACAAGTCCACTCTTCACTATTAAGCTGAAAGGTGCAGTTGCCTTGCTGACTATACTTATTTACAATGAACTCAAATTCACCTCTTACATGCTCCAACCCACCTCTAAAACCATCTTGTTCGATAAACTCATCTTTCTTAAATCCAACAATATTACTATTGATTCTGTCAAAACGCCCCTTCAAATAGCCATTCAACAAATAAGAAAGAGTATGAAGATGTGCAAATTGATAGAATGATTTTGTAGACTCTTCATAGGTTCCTGGCACTACAAAAAGATTGCTTTCTTTCTTAAAGCTGTGCCCTATTGCCTGAAGCCAACTATTCTTTTCGATCATAGTATTGGCTCCTATAAGCAAGATGTGCTGATATTTTGCTGCCTTAACTCCAAGCGTTATAGCCATTTTTTGCCTACTCATATAACGTGATGTTGTAGGAACAAAAGTGACATAAAGACGCTTATCGTTTTCATATTGTTCAAGAATGTCCTTTGTTTCATTATCACCTTTATCAATTACGATAATCAATTGAAATTCAGAAGTATATTCTTGTGATAGTATTGCAGGAATTAAAGCTCTTAATTCTTCATTATCCTCACGAATAGGCAATACAATAGAAATAGGATTGTCTATCTCTTTAGTCTCTGACTCTTGCATTTCTTCAGAAGAAAAGGCTTTTGTTTTAAGCCTAAATAGAGGATTAAAAATAATCGATATCAACGTTATTATTAAAACAACACCACACAAAATGAGTGTAAAAATATCAATATTTACTAGCTGTGTTACATCCATCATCTAATATCAATAAAGAGAAGACGAAACTAATTATATGTTTTTGTATTATGAATAAAATAGAGCCGTACTTAAACTTTGCAATACTTCTTTCTTATCGCTTTGCTTAATGAGGAACGAAACATTATAATTTGAACCTCCATAAGATATCATTCTTACAGGAATATCTTTCAACGCTCCAGTAACTTTTGCAACAAATCCAGTGTTGTTCCAATCTAAGTCACCGACAACACACACAATACTCATCTCGCTTTCAGTAGTAACTGTACCATATTTCTTTAGCTCTGATAAGATATCTGCTAAGTGAGATTTATCTTCTATGCTCATAGATACACTCACTTCACTTGTTGCAATCATATCAATTGGAGTGTGATAGCTTTCGAATATCTCAAATACTTTGCGCAAAAAGCCTGAAGCGAAAAGCATTCTACTTGATTTTATCTTGATTGCTGTGATGTTATCTTTTGCTGCAATAGCCTTTATTTTACCTTGGGTCTTTATGCCATTGATAATTGTTCCCTCTGCATCTGGCTTCATTGTATATTTCAAACGAACAGGAATATTAGCATATTTAGCTGGCTGAATGCATGTTGGATGTAATATTTTCGCACCAAAATAAGCCAATTCTGCAGCTTCTTCAAAATGTAATTGACGAACTGCTTCGGTCTTTTCTACCACTCTTGGATCGTTATTATGCAACCCATCAATGTCTGTCCATATTTGAACTTCCTCTGAATTAATAGCTGCTCCAATTAAAGATGCAGTATAATCAGAGCCTCCACGCTGAAGATTATCAATCTCTCCATAAGCATTTCTACAAATAAATCCTTGCGTTAGATATATTTGATAACCTGTTTTTTCTTTCGTAATATTAGACAATAAATGGGTAATATCATGTAGATTAGGTTCTGAGTTTTTATCAGTTCTCATAAAATCTAAAGCAGATAACAATACTGCTTTAATGCCTTGCTCTTGCAAATAGGCTTCAACCATTGTTGTACTCATAATTTCTCCTTGCGCAACAATGGTCTTTTCTTCAAAACTTGTAAATAATTCTTTTGTAAAAGAACGAAGGAAAACAAACTCTTTACCTAAGAATTCTTTTATATCTCTCTTGGTTTTATCGGTTGAGTACAATTCATCTACAACCTTATCATATTTCTTTTCAAGATGATTAATTACCTCGTTAGCCCCTTCTGGGTTCTTTTTATAAAGATA
This sequence comes from Prevotella sp., assembly GCA_052173735.1. GTDB lineage: Bacteria > Bacteroidota > Bacteroidia > Bacteroidales > Bacteroidaceae > Prevotella. The sequence goes on along the minus strand of JBQMYA010000004.1, from coordinate 61,810 downwards.
ATCGGCAATCTCTACCAATGAATTAGTTGTGCCAGACATTGCAGAAAGTACAACAAAAGTAGGTTCGCCACTTGCTGTTATAATACTACAAACTTCTCTTATACGTTCTGGTGATCCAACAGAGGTACCACCAAACTTCATTACCCTCATTCTAAATACGTTTTAATATCTACTTATAATCGAATTATTCTTCCTCAGTTTCTTCTTTTGTATATTCAGAAGTAACATCTGCCAGCACACCATCTTCGCATCGATACACTATACCAGGGTACTTTTGAAGAATCAACATATTGTGAGTTGACATGATAACAGCTGTTCCTTTCTTTGTAATCTCCTTCAATAGAGCAACAATAGCCAACGCTGTTCCAGTATCAAGGTTACCAGTTGGCTCGTCTGCAATAATCACTTTGGGTTTATTAAGCAATGCTCTTGCAATAGCTACACGCTGTTGCTCACCTCCAGAAAGCTCATGAGGCATTTTGTTTTTCTTATCTAACAAGCCCACATCGACCAACACTTCGTCAATGCGTTCGTCTATTTCTTTCTTATCTTTCCAGCCTGTTGCTTTTAAAACAAAGTGCAAGTTGCGATAAACAGTCAAGTCGTGAAGCAATTGAAAGTCTTGAAAAATAATGCCAAACTCTCTTCTTAAACCAGCAATTTCTTTTCTTTTTATCTTCTTTAAGTCACGCCCTAAAACATCAGCAACCGCCTCTTCGTCATCAGAATCGATATCTAATTCACAATAAATGGTCTTTAATAATGAACTTTTTCCAGAGCCAACCTTACCTATAAGATAAACAAATTCGTTCTCTTCTATATGAAAGTCTACATTACCAAGAACCAACTTATCATCTTGATATATATTTATTCCTTTATAATTTATAAGCATATTCTATTTAAATAGCATTTAAATTTTGAGATGTTCTATTGTCTTTATTCTTTTTCTAAGCTTATCTTACAAGTCTTTGCAAGCATTTTTCATTGCATTTGCAAATCCTTTTAGAAAGACTTTGCTAGATATGCAAAGATAATAAAAACCTTTTAGTATATCGAAAAAATAAGAAACTCATTGCATATAACAATGCATTTTAGTTGAGATAAAACAAAAATAGAATGTTTTTTTCATGTAAACCACTCTATTTCCATTAGCTATAATACAAATCTCGCTATCAAGTGTCAAGTAAAAAAATTATTCTTTCTCTACTGAACGATAAGGAGTTATCACGACATTTCCACTTAAGTAATCTGCGAGAAATATCTCCGAAGAACTTGAATAACCTTGCTCTGCCATTCTTTCTATTAACCATTCTTCATCTTTATCAATCGCTGCGAGAATATTTTTCTGAATAGTTCCATCGGTAATCAGTGGAAATCGTGGATTTTCTTCACCTGAGAGCACCACTAACAACTGACCATTTTGCTCTAAAACAGCTCGCTTGACATGTGTAATATTAAAAACATTCTGCATTCTTAACTTAAAAGTTAGCTCTTGAGCAGTTATCTTTGCGGCATTACATGCAGCAACATCCACATTTCCATTCACAATTAATACTCGTGGAGTTCCATCTAATATGCGTTGTAGAAAATGGTTTTTCGATTTTAAACGCTTTAATCCAAACACCAATAAGAACCATATTGTTAATACAATTCCAAACTGATAAACATGCAAATCCTTACTATATATCACACCACCGATAATTCCACCCAGTACATAATTCTGTATTTGTTCCATCGCTGTGGTCGGAGCTAGATTACCTTTTCCTGTTAAGTTGATAACTGTTATTAGCGCAAGTAAGCCTAATACCAACTTAAATGTAATGTCTAAATAATTCATATCATTGACAAATTATCAAATATCAAGAATTTGAGATGGTTCTGTTACGAATGTATCTCCCCCATGTTCAATCAAGAAGTCTTTATCTCTAAATCCCCATAGAACAGAAATACATGGTAAATTAGAATTTCTTGCTGTTGCTAAATCTACATCGCTATCACCTATATACACTGCTTTTTCTCGTGAAACACCAAGCAATTTAAATGCCTCGTCAACAGTATCAGGAGCTGGTTTCTTTCTAATATCGGCACGTTCACCTATTGCAACTCTCACTCTTTCACCAAAGAAATGACGACAAAGCTCAACTGTTGCTTCGTAAAATTTATTACTTACCACCGCAACATTCTTGCCTGCACGATTTAATTCATCAAGCATTTCAAGTACACCATCATAAGGTCTTGTAGTATCTAAATTGTGAATAAGATAGTGTTCCTTAAAAGTTTCAAACACCTTTGTAAACAAATCATTATCAGTATTATTAGGAACTGCACGTTTCATCAACAATTCAATACCATTTCCAACGAATTGTCGCACCTCTTCTAGTGTTCTTTCAGGAAGTCCAAACGATGCCAAAGCAAAGTTACAACTATTCTTTAAATCCTCTAATGTACTTAAAAGCGTTCCATCAAGGTCAAAAATATAAGTATCGTATTTCATATATTCGTTACTAAATTGTATTCTTCTGAAAACAATACAAAGGTAGTAAAAAACCTAAAATCAAACCTTTATTTCTAATCTTTTTGCTAACTTTGTAGCAATTTATTTTACAAAAAATGGAAAACAAAAAGAGTAAAAAATTTAGATGGGCTACTATTGCATGCGCATTGGTACTTATTGGTCTTACATATTATTACTTTTTCTCTGCCTTTAGCGCAAAAGATGAAGTAAAATACGTGTATATTGACAAGAATGATAACGTAGACTCTGTTTATCAAAAGCTTAAGCCAATAGCTACGGAACATGGTATGGCTGGTCTTAAAACCCTTATAAGACACTCTTCGTACGATAAGAATATTCGAACAGGACGCTACCAAATTAAACCAAGTAGCATAATTTTTAAGGTATTTAGAGATATCAAAAATGGTCAACAAACACCTGTTTCTCTTGTTATTCCATCTGTTAGAACTGTAGAAAAGCTTTCTGGTGAACTTTCTAAACATTTGATGCTAGATAGTACAGAGATTCTCAATGCATTAAAGGATGAAGCGTTATGCCGTAAATTTGGCTATGACACAACAACCATTGCTTGCATTTTTATCCCCAATACATATAATATATACTGGAATGTTTCTGCTGAAAAATTCTTAGAAAGAATGGATTCTGAAAGTAAAACTTTCTGGAATGAAAGCAGAAAACAAAAGGCAAAGCAACTAAATCTCACCCCTAATGACGTAATAATTCTTGCAAGTATCGTTGAAGAAGAAACCGCAAACACAAAAGAAAAACCTATGGTTGCAGGCATGTACTATAAACGTTTAACTATGAGCACAGCTCAATATCCTAATGGAATGCCTCTACAAGCAGACCCAACCATTAAGTTTGCATGGAAGAAATTCGATCTAAAGCGAATTTATAACAATCTTCTTGCAATCAACAGTCCTTATAATACTTATAGAAACACTGGACTTCCGCCAGGTCCAATACGCATACCTTCAATTGAAGGTATCGACGCTGTACTTAATCTTGTGCACCATAACTTTATTTATATGTGTGCTAAAGAAGACTTTAGTGGTACCCATAACTTTGCAGAAACATATGAAGAGCATCTTCAAAATGCTGCAAAATATACCAATGCACTTAATAAAAGAGGTATAAAATAACGAGAATTACAAAGAAATCATCATTTAACCCACAGAAAATGGTTAGAGAGGTTAGAGAGGTTAAATAGAATAAATTACTATTCAAGACAAAAATTAATACATCCGTTATCTCAAAAAAGGATAACGGATATTTTTTACAATCCTCTCTCACTCTATTTTAAAGCTTTTGCCAATAGAAAAAATGTATAATATACATAAAAATAACGCTTTAAGAAAATTAACAGAGATATACTTATCATATAAATGTTATTAAATTATATACAAGAATTTTATGGCATTAGAAAAGGATGAAAAATAGAATTAAAAACAAAATAGTATCGGTATTTTATTTACAATCACACTATTCACTAACATATATAAATAAAAAGAGTTGATGTTTTTATTAAACATCAACTCTTTTTATCTAGACTCTAAACACCTTAGAAGTTATTATCATCAATCATTTCAAATCCACAATAAGGCACAAGAACCTTTGGAACCTTTATACCTTCAGGCGTTTGATTATTTTCCAAGATAGCTGCAACGATACGAGGAAGTGCAAGTGCAGAACCATTTAGAGTGTGACAAAGTTCAATCTTTTTATCTTCAGTATGACGATAGCGGCACTTTAAGCGATTAGCTTGATAGCTTTCAAAATTAGATACCGATGAAACTTCGAGCCAACGTTGTTGTGCTGCACTCCAAACTTCAAAGTCGAAACAGATAGCAGAAGTGAAACTCATATCACCACCACATAGTTTTAAAATGCGGTAAGGCAACTCTAGTTTCTTACATAATCCTTCAACATGAACTAACATCTCTTTTAACGATTCATAAGAGTGCTCTGGTTTGTCAATACGAACAATCTCAACCTTATCAAATTGATGCAAACGGTTTAGTCCACGCACATCTTTGCCATACGAACCAGCTTCTCTTCTAAAGCAAGCAGAATAAGCACAACGTTTAATTGGCAATTCTTTTTCGTCTAGAATAACATCTCTAAAGATATTTGTTACAGGCACCTCAGCTGTTGGAATAAGATACAAGTTATCTAATTGAGCATGATACATTTGACCTTCTTTATCAGGTAACTGACCTGTTCCGTAACCACTTGCTTGATTAACTACGTATGGTGGTTGCACTTCCAGATAACCACTCTTGCGTGCTTCTTCAAGAAAGAAAGCCTCAAGAGCACGTTGCAAACGTGCCATTTTACCAATATAGAAAGGAAAACCTGCACCAGTTACCTTTACACCAAGATCGAAATCAATTAGATTATATTTCTTTGCAAGATCCCAATGGCATAAAGCATCTTCAGGAAGACTAGGCTTTTCGCCTCCTTCTACAACAACAATATTATCTGAAGCGTCACACCCTTCAGGTACATCTTCATTTGCAATGTTTGGAATTGAGCATAAAAGCTCTGTCAATTCGTTTTCTGCAGATTCCATTTCTTCTTGTAATTGCTTGTCAAGAACTTTAAGACTAGCAACTTTAGACTTTATTTCTTCTGCCTCTTCTTTCTTTCCTTCTTTCATAAGAAAGCCCACTTGCTTCGATATCGTGTTTGCTTCTTGCTTATTCTTATCAAGCTTTTGTTGAGCTTCTTTTCTCTTTTTATCTATACCGATAACGTTGTCTATGGCTTCACGAGCACCTTTAAAGTGTTTTTTTTCTAAGCCTTTTATTACGCGTTCAGTCTCCTCTGTGATGAGTTTTAATGTAAGCATTATTTATATTGTTTGTTAAATAAAATTCAATCTATAGGCAAAATTACAAAAATAATTTGTCACATACAAAATATACAATATCTTTATAACAACATAAAGCAAGTTCTTTACACATAAAAGTGCATGTCTTATTTCGTTCCGAGATACAGAAATATCATTCCAATGATGATAAATAACAAATCAAAGAATTTTCCTTTTAAATTCTTTTCATGTAGAAAGAATGCGCCAAAAGCAAAACTTACGATAACACTTCCTCTGCGAACCATGGACATTATCGATATCATTGCGCCTTCAAGACTTAGCGAATAGAAATAAACAAAGTCAGCAAGACAAAGAAAAATGCTAATTCCTATTATATAATAGTTCCATTTAAAAGGCGCAACCTTGTACCTAAAAGGATACCACAGGAATAAAAATACCAATGACATCCACATCATTTGATAAATATTAAACCAACTTTGCACCACCATTTTATCGAATCCAAGTCCTCCAGAGCGAACTGGTGCCATAAGATATTTATCATATAATCCACTAATCGCGCCCAAAATAGCAGCTAATACAAGGAAATATATCCATTTGTCGTGTTTAAAATTGATTCCTTCTTTATGCCCTGTTCTACTTAAAAATATGAAAGAGCAGATGGCTAAGCTCACTCCGATCCATTGATAAAGATTCAATTGCTCTCCATAAACAAATATTGCTCCAAGCAAAACCAACACAGGTCGTGTGGCATTAATAGGTCCAACAATAGTGAGAGGAAGATGTTTCATGGAAAAATAACCAAACACCCAAGACGAAAGAACTATGATACTTTTAAGAAAAATATACTTATGCTGTTCAACACCAATAGTTGGAACAAAGAAAAGACTATCGTCTAATACGTTGGTAAAAGCTGAAAGCAGAATGAAAGGAATAAAAATAAGCGAAGAAAAGATGGTGTTTAACAACAGGATAGGAATGACTGCATTATCGCTTAACGCCTTCTTCTTAAACACATCATACACCCCTAAGAATGTAGCAGATATAAATGCACCTAATAACCACATATTAATATTCGACCTTTTCTAGAAATAAAGCATGAGCAGGCATACTCTCTCCTGCTCCAGTTCTTTTCCTTTGATCAACAATATTCTTAAAATCTTCGATAGTAATCTTATGTTGTCCCACCTCAACTAAGGTTCCAACAACAGCTCTAACCATGTTTCTTAAAAAACGATTTGCCTTAATGATGAAGTGCCAATGAGTGGCATCATCTTGAATCCACTGTGCTTCTGTAACATTACACAATGTTGTTTTGGCATCAGAATGACTTTTACAAAAAGCTTCAAAGTCTTCTACTTCTAGAAGATAACGTGCCGCTTTGTTCATCAAAGTAAAGTCTAAATCTCGATAATAACTATAAGAATAGTTTCTTACAAATGGATCTTTACCTTTATGTACATAATAATGATAGGTTCTCCACGTTGCACTAAAACGTGCGTGCATATCTTCTTCAACAGGTTTGGTTGTAAACACAACGATATCAGGAGGCAATAAACGATTGAGTTTACCGCTTAACAATTCTGCATCAAAGGCTATTTCTGTAGAAATATCAAAGTGAGCAACCATAGAACGTGCATGAACTCCAGTATCAGTACGCCCTGCCCCCACCACATTTATATTGCAACGCAATATCAAAGATAGTGCTTTTTGCAATTCTTCTTGCACTGTATTTCCATTAGGTTGTATCTGCCAACCATGATAATTGGTGCCATCGTAAGCGAAATAAATAAAATATCGTTGCATATTTGAAATTCTAATAAATTTTCAGAACTCTTTCTTTGTTTTTTTGTTGTTTTACATGCCAATAGCAAAAACATTGTTATTAGGTGCTAAAAGCATTACTATTGCATTGTAAAAGCATTGCTTTTATACTACAAAAAGAATACCATTACAACCTTAATCGATATAATTTAAAAGATATCTTGCAATTACTTTATCATAACCATACACGTCAGGATAATTTTGCATCACTCCTTTTTCATCTGGATAAAGCGTATAATAGGTTATAAATAAAGGTACAGAAGGTTTTAACGACTTTGAGTTGATGAGTCGCTTTCTATCAAATTTATTCTCTAAGTAATCTTTTTCGTTGTCTCTTGGATGAGTTTTCATTTCAACCGTTGTTGAATATCTTAGTTTATCTATCAATGTTTCTTCGTTATCTTGTAAAAGGAATACCGCCAGTTCCAAAGGTTTTTCTACACGAATACAGCCATGCGACACACCTCTATCAAATCTACTGAATGCCTCTCTCGATGATGTATCGTGAAGATAAACAGAAAAATTATTAGGGAACCGAAACACAATACGACCCAATGCATTTCCTTCTCCACCTCGTTGGACTACTTTATATGTCCCACTTAGCAACATGTCTGGAGTCACTTCAGAAATTTCAATTTCTTTTCCCGTAGCTACATGACGAATAAAATAACGATGCGATTCGAAATAATGTCTGTTTCCTAATTGAGAAATAATTTGCTTTTTAACTATACTCAGTGGTATAATCCATTGAGGATTTATATCCATTCTTTCTATTGTGCTATTCAATAATGGTGTTTTGGTAGACAATGCCCCACATGCAACACGCATTGAAAGAACACTATCCTCATCTACTGCCTGCAAATAAAATGAAGGAACATTTACCAAGACATATTTCTTATGCAATTCAGGATAATCGTTTTGGCGCCATCTACAACGTTCCATATTTACAAGAATCTTCATTTTTGCACCCTTTGTAGAAGCATTTCTTAAGAGAAACTGAAAGTTTCTAAAAAGCGAACGATTAGTTTTAAGCTTTTGAAAAAAATATTGTAGAGAATCCTTTGCAACAGAAGCAACAAGCTTATGTACAAATGTAATATTAACAGTTTCAGTATTTATATCATAAATTCGTTGATAACTCTTTGCTCCATTCTTTGTTTCTGCAGTGTCAAGTCGATTCAATATATAGCTAGGAGAAACGTAACCAAATCGCTCACCAATAGCATATCGAAAAAGGGCTTTTGTCAAACCATATTCGATTCTAGCTAAAATCTTACTTATACTCTCTCTTTCTTCAATTGAAAGGGTTTGAATTTTCTTTATATCTTTCTTAATCTCTTTACTAATAAACTTATTAGGAGAAAAACCTATAGATGTTAATCTTTCTATAGAATCAAGAAGTAAGGCTGAAGATGGGTTTATTCCTTCTTTGGAAATCCAAAGATATTCATTCTTAGTTCTATAATATTTACGAGTTAAATAATCAGCAACCAACGAATCTTTATCGTCATTTACCAATTCTTTTATTGAGCGTCTAACTCTTGACTTACTTATCTTAAATTTTAATAATGAAAAGTCTTTAAAGTCTTTATCAATACTTAAAAGAACCTTATCTTGAGTATTACCATTACAACTAATAAGGGTAACAGCAATATAAATAAATAAATAAAAATATATGAATGATTTCAACGCTAGAAAAGAGATATCTATTTTACAGATATTTTACGAACAATTTTTCCGATTTTAACGATGTAAACACCTTTAGGAAGTGGCAAATCAAAACGTTTATCCATTCCTTCAACTTTAAAATTCAATACACATATACCTGCAACATTATATATTTTAAGCATCTGTCCGTTTGCTCCTATAACATGCAATGTATTCTCTACCATTGTAATAGATGACACAGAGTTATCTTGTTCAAGAGATTCAACATTAAAAGATACTGCTGCCCTAGAAGTCATTGACATAACTCCGAGAACTAGAAATAATAAAAAGCATATCTTTTTCATCATGTCTCTAGAATTTTTAAGTTTCTATTTATATTCTAATTTACATCAATGATAAACACAATAGAAATAATTATATACTTCAATGCCTTATCATTCTTTTCACAAAGTTACATTATTTCTGCAATAATTAGAAATAGAACTTTTGTTTATCTTACAATTTTTAAATTATTTAACACTTACTATCATGCCTTCATTAGACAATATTGAGTTAGGAAATACCTTCTTTGCCTCGTCTAAAAGGATTGTTTCATTAGTATAACGTGAACTGTAATGCCCTAAAAGAAGCTGTTTTGCATTAGCGTCTTTAGCCACCATTGCTGCTTGTTCTGCCGTACTATGAAAATATTTTTCACCATAATTGGCGTGCTCGTTGGCATAAGTACTCTCGTGATAAAGTAAAGTTACATCCTTAATCATCTTATGCAATTCAGGCAAATACTTTGTATCACTGCAGTAAGCATACGATCGTACAGGGTCTGCAGGAAAGGTTAAGCGAGCGTTTGGGATAACTTCTCCATCTTCAGTAACCCAATCTTCTCCCTGTTTTATTGCATTTATTTTGTAATGAGGAATGTTATAAAAATCGATCATATCACGTTTTATATGAGCCAAGGTTTGTTTTTCTTTAAACAGAAAACCGCAACAACTAATTCTATGATCTAAAGGTATAGACTCAATAGTAAGACTTCTATCATCGTATATCACGGCATTTTCAGTTGTATCCACCCCATAAAAAACCACATCAAATGTTAATCCTTTGCAAAAGAAGTTCATTTGAGCTTTAAAAAGATTTTCATACTCTTTGGGAGCATATACATATAAAGGTGCAGTTCTTCCCAACATTCCAAATGTTGAGATTAATCCTATAAGTCCAAAGCAATGATCACCATGTAAATGAGAAATGAGAATGGCACCAATCTTCATAAAATTGACATGAGATTTTCTGAGTTGTATTTGAGCACATTCGCCACAATCAACCATAAAGAACTTCCCTCTTATTTCTACAATCTGACAAGAAGCACTATGCAGAAGCGTTGGTAATGCACTTCCACAACCTAAGATATGGACATTAAATGTTTCCAAATTAACTATTGTTTTTTATTCTCTTTGCGTTTATATACAAAGATTCCATGTTTATTTTCCAAAACAAGCGAATCGGGACCGAGTGTATTTACTTGAAAAGAATCACTTCCTAGAAGAAGTTTTCCATTAAATATCTTCCAAACTTTCCACTCATTCTTTTCTATAGGTTGATAGGTTTGAATAGCTCCTCCCTCTTCTATTTCAAAGTCTTTATCTATACTATTCCATCGACCTAATAACGTTGTTAGATTCAATACCTCTGTAGCTTGAAACTCTCCTCCTACATTTCGACCTATAACAGCCATTCTGTCGCCAACTAACAATCCACCTCTTAAACCTATATTGGCTTGCTCGCTATCATCCATCAACACGCAATCGATAGAGTCTCCCGAATCGGTTATAAGTTGTAAGTTGTGCATTCCTGTTCCTTCTCCACATATTCCATAGAGAGTTGAATCTGCATCGAGATCATTATTAATAGAGTCTGTTTCTTGTAAAGACAAGTTTTTAACCTTTTCTTTACAAGAAAACACTGCAAAAAACGAAAATAGCACTATTCCAAATAGGGGTATAAACTTCAATTGCTTCATGTCTATTTTTATATAATATCTTGTTATTTTACTTCTGTATTTTGTTCTTTAGCTTTCGCTTCATTCCAAAGTGTATCCATTTCAGCTAGGGTCATATCTTTCAAAGCAACTCCTTTCACTTTTGCACTTTGCTCAATATAATTAAAACGGTTTATAAACTTGCGATTACTTTGTTCTAAAGCGTCATCAGGATTGATACCATACAGCCTTGCAACATTAATCATACTAAAGAAAAAGTCACCAAATTCGCTTGTCGATTTCTCTTTATCTGCTTTGCTTAACTCAAGCTTTAGCTCTTCTAACTCTTCATAAACCTTATCCCAAGCATCTTCTTTTTGCTCCCAATCAAAGCCTACATTTCTTGCTTTATCTTGTATTCTGTAAGCTTTTATCAAACTAGGAAGAGAAGAAGGAACACCAGATAAGACGGTTTTATTACCATCTTTTTCCTTAAGTTTTATCTGTTCCCATGTTTGAAGAATACTTTCTACACTCTTAGAAGGATCTGGTTCTCCATAAATATGAGGATGACGAAATTTCAATTTTTCTACTTCTCTATTACAAACATCGACAATATCAAATTGTTTCTTTTCGTTTGCAATAACAGAATAGAATAAAACATGTAGTAAAACATCGCCTAACTCTTTGCAGATGTTATGAGAATCGTCGTTCAAAAGCGCATCACATAGCTCGTATACTTCCTCTATTGTATTGGTACGTAACGTACTATTTGTCTGCTTTTTATCCCACGGACACTTCTCTCTAAGTTCATCTAAGACATCTAACAAACGTCCAAAAGCTTCTAGTTTTTCCTCTCTTGTATGCATACCTATAGTATTATTTTAGACAAAAGTAATCATTTTCCACTTAAAAATAGTAAATTTGCAATGTTTTTTATACTAGAACGAAATCATAGAACAACATATATGGAATTAGCAAGTAAATACGATTCGAAAGAAGTAGAATCGAAATGGTATCAATATTGGCTTGATAATAAGCTTTTCTCAAGTAAACCTGACAGCAGAGAACCCTACACTGTTGTTATACCTCCACCCAATGTTACTGGTGTTTTGCATATGGGTCATATGCTTAACAACACTATTCAAGACATTCTTGTGCGTAGAGCAAGAATGGAAGGCAAGAATGCTTGCTGGGTTCCAGGTACAGACCACGCCTCTATTGCTACTGAAGCTAAAGTAGTAAACAGACTTGCTCAACAAGGAATAAAGAAGACCGACATCACTAGAGATGAGTTCTTGGGTCACGCTTGGGATTGGACTAAAGAACACGGAGGCATTATTCTAAAACAATTGCGTAAACTTGGAGCTAGTTGTGATTGGGATAGAACTGCCTTTACCATGGACGATGAACGCTCAAAGAGTGTCATTAAGGTTTTCTGTGACTTGTATAATAAAGGTCTTATTTATCGTGGTGTGCGCATGGTGAATTGGGATCCAAAGGCACAAACAGCACTAAGCGATGAAGAGGTGATATACAAAGAAGAGAAATCTAAATTGTATTACCTTAAATATATGGTTGTTGAAGAACCAGGGAAATATGCTATCGTAGCAACAACTCGCCCTGAAACAATTATGGGTGACACCGCAATGTGTATTAATCCAAATGACCCTAAGAACACATGGCTTAAAGGTAAGCACGTAATTGTGCCTCTTGTAAATCGTGAAATACCTGTAATTGAAGACGATTATGTTGATATTGAATTCGGAACAGGTTGCTTGAAGGTTACACCTGCACATGATATTAACGACTATAACTTAGGAATTAAACACCATCTCGACACTATTGATATCTTTAACGACAACGGAACAATCTCTGAAGTTGCAGGAATGTACGTTGGACAAGATAGAATGGACGTTAGAAAGCAAATTGCTCAAGACCTAACAGATGCAGGTTTAATGGAGAAAATTGAAGACTATACTAATAAGGTAGGTTGCTCTGAAAGAACAAATGTGCCTATTGAGCCCAAATTATCTACACAATGGTTCCTTTCAATGCAGCATTTTGCAGACATGGCATTGCCCCCTGTTATGGACGACGAAATTCAGTTCTATCCACAAAAATATAAGAACACTTATCGCCATTGGCTAGAAAACATCAAAGATTGGTGTATTTCTCGTCAACTTTGGTGGGGACATCGCATTCCAGCTTACTACTTTGAGATAGAAGGAAAGCGTCAATTTGTTGTGGCAGAATCTGTTGAAGATGCACTAAAACAAATAGAAAGCAAATACAACACCACATTAACTGAAAGCCAACTTTCACAAGATGAAGACTGTCTTGATACTTGGTTCTCATCTTGGTTGTGGCCTATTTCTGTATTTAATGGTATCAATGACCCTGATAATGCAGAACTAAAATACTATTATCCCACAAGTGTTCTTGTTACAGGACCAGACATTATCTTCTTCTGGGTTGCCAGAATGATCATGGCTGGATATGAATATAAGCACGAAATGCCATTCAAGAGCGTTTACTTTACAGGTATTGTTCGAGACAAGTTGGGTAGAAAGATGAGTAAGAGTCTTGGAAACTCACCTGATCCTCTTGACCTTATAGAACAATATGGTGCTGATGGTGTGCGCATGGGAATGATGTTATCTGCTCCAGCTGGTAACGATATTCTTTTCGATGAGACTCTTTGTGAACAAGGAAGAAATTTCAATAACAAGATATGGAATGCATTCCGACTCATCAAAGGCTGGTCTACTTCTGACGAAGAACAACCCGCAACCAATGCAATTGCAGTGAAATGGTTTGAAGCTAAGCTTCGTCAAGCAAACCAAGAGCTTAACGATCTCTTCTCTAAATATAGAATATCTGAAGCCTTAATGGTTGTTTATAAACTATTCTGGGACGAGTTCTCAAGTTGGTATCTTGAAATGATTAAGCCAAGTTACGGTTCTCCTATCGACAAGAAAACTTTTGAAGCTACCCTACAATTCTTCGAAACACTTCTAAAGATGTTGCACCCATTTATGCCTTTCATTACAGAAGAGTTGTGGCAACACATCTATACAAGAGAAGAAGGTCAATCAATTATGTGCGAAAAGCTCACTCTTGATACTTTTTCTACAGAAGATAACCATCTAATTGACAAGATTGAAAACGTTAAACTCATTGTAACCAACATTAGAGCGGTGCGTAATCAAAAGAACATCTCGCCTAAAGTAGAACTAGAGTTACACACCATTTCTCAAAACAGATATGCTAACTACAATTCTGTTATTAAGAAAATGGCTAACCTCAACAACGTTGTTGAAGTTAAAGAAAAGGCTGCTAATTGCGCATTATTTATGATTGGAACAGACGAATTTGCTATTCCTGTTGGCGACATGGTTGACCATGAGGCTGAACTTGCTAAACAAGAAGCTCAACTTAAGCACTTAGAAGGATTCCTTGCAGGCATTCAAAAGAAGCTATCTAACGAAAAGTTCGTAGCGAATGCTCCTGCGGCAGTGGTTGAACTTGAACAGAAAAAAGCAAAAGACTCTGAAGAAAAGATTGCAGCTCTTAAGCAATCTATAGCAGAACTAAAACAAAAATAAGAATAAAATAAAGTCTGCTATCATTCCATAGCAAAGACATTAGGAAGAATAAAACTCTCTAAAACTAGTAAACGACAGGTATTTTAATATGCTCTGTCGTTTATTGATACTAAGTATTTCGGATAACAACACTAATAAACTTTATTTATGAACATAATTAAAAATGCATATAAAGGTATATTTGCAATCTTTCTTGCCTTATCTTTGGTTGCTTGCAACAACAATACAGAAGATGAAATAGTGAAGAAAGAAGGCAAAACAATTTTTGTTTATATGCCCTGGACTGCAAGTGCCACCAATACTGCAAACAGCTTACACGATAACTTCATTCAAAATATTGAAGACATTAAGAGTGCTATTACTGAAGAAGGTGGACTGAAAAATACTCGTTTAGTGATATTCATCGATTCTTTAGCACCTAAATATGGTACAATGTATGAGTTAAAGTATCACAATGGACTATTTATAAAGAATATATTAAAACAATATACTCCACAAAACAGTCCTTCATACACCACTGAACAAGGATTAACAACCATACTAAGAGATGTGGTTAGATTTGCTCCTGCTTCAAAATATTCGATGATTATTGGTTCACATGGTGTGGGTTGGCTTCCTGTAGAAGCAACAACTCGCTCAAAGACTCGCTTCTTTGGCGGTACAACCCCAGAATACCAAACCAATATAAGCACACTTGCTAACAGCATAAAAGCAACGGGTATAAAGATGCAATATATCATGTTCGACGACTGTTACATGTCGAATATAGAAACAGCATACGAATTGCGCAATGCGACATCATATCTCATTGGCTGCACTAGCGAAATTATGGCATACGGAATGCCTTATCATAAGATGTGGAAAGAATTATCTTCGCTCAATCCCAATTACCAAACCATTACAAATATCTTCCACGATTTCTATTCAAACTATCAGGCTCCACAATACAACTGCGGTGCTATTGGTGTGACAAATTGCGAAAAGACTGAAGAGATGGCTAATCTTATGAAAGAGATAAACCAACAATTTACTTTCAATGTTACCGACACTACTCACATACAAAAACTCGATGGATATAGCGGAACGATATTTTACGACATGAAGAGTTATGTAGACCGCCTTTGCTCTGACACGAATTTAAAGA
Organism: Prevotella sp.; assembly: GCA_052173735.1. Taxonomy (GTDB): domain Bacteria; phylum Bacteroidota; class Bacteroidia; order Bacteroidales; family Bacteroidaceae; genus Prevotella. The sequence continues at coordinate 46,246 of JBQMYA010000004.1, read as the reverse complement.
ATCGTTTCAATAATGTTATGAGTCAAGTAACTCCTTATTATGCTTCAACTAGCAGAATATACACCGCTATGGGACAGCTTAATTCAGAATATATCAACATCAGCTCATTCTCGGGAATAACCATTAGTGACCCAAGTGAGTCACAAGAATATTCTACAAAGATAACAAAGAAAACAACAAGTTGGTGGAAAGCCACTCACTAAAGAAGTAAAACGAACAAGAAAGCAATTCTAATTCGTATAACATAAAGCTACAAAAGAGTTCTCTGCAACAACTAAATAGCAGAGAACTCTTTTCTTTTTCTCCTCTCCTATCATCACTTAAAGTTCTTAGCATTTACCAGTTTTCATGGAATCTAAGTCTCACTTTCTATCAAAACTTTTCCACCTATAGTATAAATAAGTCATCGTACCTTTACACTCACAATCTGCCCCCTATTATTTTACATTGTTATTATGATCTAAAAGCACAACTATTAGGCGATAAAAGCAATGAGATTAGAAGGTAAAAGTTATTCTTTTATACTGCGATACCATAAGTATTATGATTCACCTTTCCTTGTTTCATTCCTTTATACTATATTTGTGATGATTATTTATAATAAAAACAAGATGGATAAACGAATTTATTTTGCAGGTTCAATACGTGGTGGAAGAGTTGATGCAAACCTCTATCAGAGAATAATTGCATACATCAATAAAACAGATATCGTTCTAACCGAACATATTGGAATGTCAGATATTAGCTTAAAAGCACAGGGTAAGACTAATGATTATGAAATTTACAAGCAAGATACGGATTGGTTGAAGAGTAGTGACTTGGTGATTGCTGAGTGTACTTGTCCATCATTAGGCGTGGGATATGAGCTTGCTTTTGCTGAAGCTCTTCATATTCCTGTTTATATTTTCTATGACAAACAAAAGTCGAACATATCTGCAATGCTCAACGGAAATAGCTATTTCAATATCATTCCTTATGAAAAGGAAGAAGAAATATATACTGAACTGGACAAAATTCTACGGGAAAAGAAATAAAGAAGATCCTTATTTCAGAACTATTTAAAATAAAGATATTAGCTAAAACGAAAAAAGACTTTAAGGAAATAATCAAGTTATAATCCTTAAAGTCTTCGTATTTAATCAAGAAATTTTATCTTTCTCTTATTCTGCAACTGCTTCTTCTGTAGCTGTTTCTTCTACAACAGGTTCTTCAACTACATTTGCAGCCTCAGCAGCAGCTTTCTTTTCAGCTACCTTTTTAGCGATAGCTTCATTGATTTTCTTTTCTGCTTCTAGGTTCTTTGCAACTAATTCTTTCTTAGCTTTAGCTTCTGCATCACGAATTGTTTGTGTGTTGCTTTCCTTATTTTGCTTCCAAGCTTCGAACTTAGCTTGACAAGTTGCTTCATCGAAAGCACCCTTCTTAACACCACCACGTAAGTGTTTCATTAAGTAAACACCTTCGTTGCTAAGGATGTTACGTGCTGTATCAGTTGGTTGTGCACCAGCTTCTACCCAATATAATGCACGTTCGAAGTTCAAATCGATAGTTGCAGGATTGGTGTTAGGGTTGTAAGTACCAATCTTTTCAGTAAATTTTCCATCACGTGGAGCTCTTGCATCGGCGATAATAATGCTGTAAAAAGCATAGCTTTTACGACCACCGCGCTGTAATCTGATTTTTGTTGCCATTTAATTTTGTTTATTTAATATATTTGTATTAATGCTATCAACACGTGATAGCGAGTACAAAAGTACATAGAAAAAACTACATACTATCACTCTAAATCATTATTTACCATAAGTTTAATAGCATTTAACAATTTTAAAGCAGTGATATTACATCAAAAAGATGCCTTTCTATACCCTAATATTATGATATTCCGTCTTCACGAAGCTTCAATTGCCACTTCCAAGCCGAAGCTAATACCTCTCTAAGTGGTGTTTCTGCCTTCCATCCTAATACTTTATTAGCATGATCTACATTACCCCAAACCTTCTCAATATCACCTTCTCGACGTGGTGCAAAGCTGTAATTAACTTTCACTCCTGTTACTTCTTCAAAAGTATTTAGTACTTCAAGAACTGAAATACCTTTACCTGTACCGATATTGAAATATTCTATTGCATCGCTTTCTTGCTCTAACACACGTTCCATAGCTTTAACATGAGCCTTTGCAAGGTCTACAACATAAATAAAATCTCTAATACATGTTCCATCTTCTGTATCGTAATCGTTACCGAAAACCTTCAATTCTTCTCTTATTCCAATAGCTGTTTGAGTTACAAAAGGAATAAGGTTCATTGGCACTCCGTTTGGAAGTTCACCGATATGTGCTGAAGGGTGCGCTCCAATAGGATTGAAATAGCGTAGAATAATACTCTTAATATTGGCGCCACTATGGATGTAATCGTATATAATTTCTTCGTTTATTTGCTTTGTATTGCCATAAGGAGACATCGCTTTTTGTATTGGTGCTTCCTCTGTTACAGGCAAATATTCTTTTGATGGCTGTCCATATACTGTACAAGAAGAACTGAAGATAATTCCTTTTACATTATATTTAGGCATCAATTCAAGTAAATTAATAAGAGAATCTATATTATTACGATAATACATAAGCGGTTTTTCAACGCTCTCTCCAACCGCTTTACTTGCTGCAAAGTGAATAATTCCCTCAATATTAGGATATTTCTTAAAAACATTTTCAACTGCTACATAGTCCTTTAAGTCAACTTCTTCAAACGCAGGACGAATACCAGTAATCTTTTCTATACCATTGAGAACCTCTACTTTTGAATTAGATAGATTATCAACAATAACAACGTTATAACCAGCTTGTTGTAGTTCTACAGTTGTATGTGAACCAATAAAGCCAGTACCACCAGTTACTAGAATTGTTTGTTTCATGTTCGTTTATTTTATATTGTTATTTCTTTATTTTGATTTTTTATTGTACTTCTGATGTTATGGAGTTCTTTACACCTTTCATTCCCACTAAAAATGCCTTTGCACTTCCAAACTTTAAGAACATATCCAGACGTATTGGAACGTGGTTAGAATCATCGGTTACAAAGAAACGAATAATCTCTTTATTCTTATTTTCCTCTTGTTCCAAGTAAGAAAGCTCTAAACAGCGATATTTTTTACCATTATCTGCTTTGATAACTTTCTTTCCATTATATCTAATAAGAGCTTTTTGGATATGTCCTCCATCTGCAATTGTAAATGAAATCATGTTTCCATACTTCCATCCTTCCGGATTAAAAGAACGTGCTCTCAACACAATATTCAACATATCGTAAACACATTCGTTGAAAGTTGTGGTCTTCCACTCATGCTCTCCATCTCTTCTTTGACGATGTTGTTTAAGCGTCGGCTTATTATTTGCATACGAATAGAACACTTCATCCACAGTATATTGCTTATCATGTCGTGATCCTTTTCTAAAATATAGAGGTTCTAAGCCTAATGAACTATAGCAAAGAATAGTATCACGAAGAACAAAATAACGATCTGCTTGTTCGCTTCCGCTCGTCAATAATGCCGCTCTATAGGCTGGATTACCTTTATAATGGCTTTGAACTAACGACATCGAGGCTGTTCCTGCCTTCACCCAAACAAACTGCCAGTTATAATACATATTGTAACTAAGGAACTCTCCGCTTTTAAATGCTGTGTTCTTAAAACTGCATTGTGCATGAATAGGCAGATAAACACAAAGAAACAATATTGCAATAGCTATAAACGAACTAAATCTTTTCATCTTTTCTTTCCTCAAAAAATATTACACTACAATGATTTAGGCAAATATTCTAACCCTTTCTCACGTGCTCTATCTAGATTTCGATGTCGAATTGTTTTTTTATTGTCAGTCTTTTGTTTGGTAATTTCACCTGGTTTCTGAGCATTCAGTGGCTTACCTTTCAGATTCCAAGACACAGTTACGTCCCATTTGGCCTTACATTCTACCTTTTCAGGATAGTAATAAACCTCTTCGGGCTGCTCATTTCGTGCATAATCTCCAGTATCCCAAAGCCCATTTTTGTTTCTATCGATAAACGCTCTCACATAATATGTACTTGGTTCAACATAAAACATCTCGGCAGTAGACTTGCTGGTTTCAATTTGTTTCACCACCTTATCAGAGTTATTCAATAACTGCAATACAACATTATCATTGTCTACTCCACTTAAAGTGAATAAGATAGTAGAATATTCGTCTAATGCTTTGATTTTAAATCCTTGTTTTTCTTTTCCTGAAACCGATCCATAAAGGTTTACAAAAGCCATAGAGTCTAACTCAAGACTATACTCTGCGCCAGACTTCCATTCTGCCTTCAGCTCATAAAAGCGATTTGCAGGAGACGCAATAGCTGCATAAGTAGAATCAGGAGGAGTAATAACCTGAGGCGACAACTTATATCTTGCCTGATACCAAAGACTATCATGCTTTACAAATAGATGCACTTTAGATGTATCGAGCTTTACTATTGGATTTTTAAACGATAACAGAATGTTCCTATCAGGAGCCATTTGACCTGATGGGTTGATTTCTATTCGAAGCTTTTCTTTAGGCATAATCGAATCGAAAGGCTCTCCTTTCTTCTTCAACTTCTCTTGTTTCTTCTTCCAAGTCTCGTGTGCCTGTTCTTGAAGTTTCAAACGCTTAGCATAAGAAAGACGTGGAACAAGCGGCAAAGTATCTAACTTTTCTTTCAAAGCTCCAGTACTATCAGTTGCCAAGAACTTTATTTCCACCTCCAAACTATCATTATTAACCAAGGCAGTGTCCTTTATCCAATAAGTAAGCGAATCTCTTTTAGCAGATGTTTCGATTAAGAAAGCATCTTTACTATTGAAGTTTAAGCCTCTAATTTGTGGTAAATCCTTACTTCCCGAGCTGAAATACAACGAGAAAGCCTCTGGTTCTTTACGCTCACTCTTCAAGAAATAACGATCAGTATTTTGCTCTGTAAAGGCTTTTAGCACAATATTATCAGGCAAAAAGCGAGTATAAGGCTTTTGAATAATATTCTTTATACGAAGCGAATCTGCCCAAATGGTATCTTGACGAATATCTCCTTGAAACGAAGGAGTTATGAGTTCATTTGTAAAAGCAATTCGTTCACTCTTTTGATTGAAATAATAATTGGCATCAGCATCTTGCAAAGCGTAAATACGATAGGTTCCACTTGCAACACCTTTTATTACGAAACGGCCTCTACTATCGGTTCTCGACACACGCAACATCGCTTTCTTCGTAAACGCAACATTGGTTGTATCAGAGTATAAACCAACTAAAATACCTTTTATTGGCTCCAAATTTTCAGCATCTAACACACAACCACTCACCTCAAGTGTATCGATTTGAGCACCAGTAGAGAAGCTATAAGTATAGTTTCCCAATGGATTTCCTTCAGTATTGTCTGAAATGGCATCACTGAAGTCTATAGTATAAGTGGTGTTTTGTTTTAGAGAATCACGTAACTTTATATCAATACGCTTTCCTACTCCTTTGATATCGGGAGCTTCTAATTGTGGAGGTGAAATAACAACTTTCTCACTTGGATTATCTAGTTTTATGAATTCATTAAAGAATATGCTAATTCTTTTTTCATTTACGTTTGTTCCTTTATCTTCAGGAATAGCCTTAATCACTCGTGGAGGGGTTTCATCATACCATCCACCATCAGGCTGTCCCATCTTAGCACACGAGTAAATGACAAAACAAAGCACAGCCATTAAAGCATAAAACGACCGCCTCATTATCCTATTATCACTCTTATTTGTCATCTATATATATATATTTAATATATTATTATTCAAATAATTACAGAAAAGTATTAATCCTTTACTTCGCTATTGTAATTATATTGCAATAACTCTTCTATTATTTTACGTTCATTATTCAAACGAGGCACTTTATGTTGACCACCTAACTTACCTTTACTCTTAAGCCAATCGTGAAACAAGTTCTCACGTGCCACCACCACTTCAAGGTGTTGTAGGGTTATATCATTAAAGCGTTTCGCCTCATAATCGCTATTAATCTCTTGCAAATGTTTATCTAAAAGCTGTGCAAAACGTGAGATATCATCTGGGAATCTACTAAATTCTATTAGCCACTGATGTCTACAATGGGCATTTTCGTCCATATAAACAGGAGCAGCCGTATATTCTTTTACCTCTGCATTTGTTGCCTTACAAGCATAAGCCAAGCCTTTTTCGGCATTATCAATAATCAATTCCTCTCCAAAAGCATTAATAAATGATTTTGTTCTTCCTGTGATCTTGAATTTATAAGGATTGATAGATGTAAACGAAATGGTGTCACCTATGATGTAACGCCATAGACCACACGATGTTGTTATAACCATTGCATAATTTACTCCCACCTCTATTCCTTCTAAAGGAACCACAGTTGGGCATTCATTATAGAACTCACTCATCGGTATAAACTCATAGAACACATCGTAGTCGCACATTAAGAGCATTGAAGAATCATTCAAATCACTTTGTATTCCAAAGAATCCTTCACTTGCATTGTATGTTTCCATATAATGCATATTGGGACTTTTAATAATCTGTTCGTATTGCTTTCGATATGGAGTAAAGGCAATTCCACCATGGAAAAACACCTCTATATTTGTCCAAACCTCGTCGATTGTGTTTTTTTTAGACTGCTCTAGTACCTCAACCAATACAGAAAGCATCCATGAAGGTACTCCCGAAATGTTCGTAATATTCTTTCCTAATGTTTCAAGAGCAATCAACTTGCGTTTTAATTCGAAATCACTTAATAATGCTGTTTGCTTCTTTGGAACACGAACAAAATTAACGAGAGGATTAATATTCTCTATTAATATCGCACTAAGGTCACCAACTAAGCTATTTTTTACATTATAATTAGGACTATGACTACCACCAAGAATAAGTCCTTTACCATCAAACATTCTGCTATTAGGAACATTCTCTAAATAAAGAGAAACACAATCTGAACCTCCTTTATAATGAATATTCTTTAGACCTGCCTTTGAAACAGGAATAAACTTACTTTTATCATTAGTTGTTCCCGATGATTTAGCATACCATTGCACTGTTCCAGGCCAAAGAATATCTTTCTCTCCCTGACGCATTCTGTCGATATCGCCTTTTAAATCTTCATAAGTATTTAGAGGAACAGATTGAGCAAACTGTTGATAAGTATTTACATTTGAAAGATTATAACGCTTTCCATACTCGGTATTTTGCCCTTGTTGCAATATATTTTGCAAAACATTATGCTGTAAAGCTACTGCCCCTTGCTGATGAAAAAGCAATTCTTTTTGACGACTTCTAAAAGCTTTACCTACAATGCTAGTTAAATTCATTGTTCTATTACTATATTTTAAATTACAAAGATAATCCAATATTTTGTTATAGCACAGCTTTTGTGTATTTTTTTAGCGTTGTTTGCATCCTTTACAGCATAATAAAACACCTCCTAATGGAGATGTTTTATTGCTTTTGAATGAGAAGTCATCTAGACTTTTCTATCTTTATTATCTTCTTGAAAAGAACTAGTATGAATGTGATATGATTCCATCTCTTCCAACGAAACAAGTGTTGTTTCAAACTTATTAAGTAGGCTTGTGTATGAATCCCATACACAAGCTTTGATCCTTTCTATGCAATACCCCTGGCAGTACTACAATCCCTCTAGTAACTATTACTCCCTTTGTTGAAGGCAACGTTTGGGAATACCTCATATTCATCGCATCCCTAAAAAAGGATATATCGAATGCTCTATTAACACAGGCACTTCTGCTATCTATAAGGGGTTCGTCTAGAACTTAATCATAATCGCAACCGTTGGGAGAATTCTTCCACTATTGTACACCAATGGACGAAGCAACTGTTTGGTATGTGGCGAAGTGGGGTCGTCCATTACATGTCCCTCTGTATCACGATTGGTATATATCGGCTTGAATGGTAGATTGCTGACATAGGCATTCTGCACATCAAAATATAGATTGAGCATCCAATGCTTAAAATAGAACTCCTTATCCAAGCGCACATCCAGTTGATGAGCATCAGCAAGACGTAGTGTATTGAATCGCTCATAGTCGGTATAGGCCTGATTGGTAATTGACCAAGCGGCCTTGTTTGTAGAACGCTCTAGATCAATAGGTGAATAAGGAGCACCTCCTATGTAACGCCAACGAGCCGAGAGGTACCAGCCCTTGGGTAACTTATAGCTTGTTGTGAGATTTAGGATATGCCTCGTATCCCAAGAAGAGGGTCGATAGATGCCGTTTTTGTCTGTAAACTCACTTCTAAAAAGAGTGTACGAAGCAGTCAGATCTATATCACGCCACCCCATAAGCTTAGCCACTACTTCCACTCCATAGGCTCTACCATCGCCCGTAGACATAACGGGTTCATCGCCAACTTGCCCATATTCGACTCCTTTGCTAGCCAAACTAATTCCGTCGGTAATAGAAACAGGATACTGGCAATACTCTTTATAGAAGCTCTCAAGAGAGAAGCGCAAGAAGTTACCTGGATGATATTCCATGCCCAAAATAGCTTGATTGGAGGTGATATACTTAAGTGCATTGCTGCGATTGACATAGTTTCCCTCGCTATTGCAATAACCCATCGTTGTGTAAGAAGGGGGCATCGCATAACGACCAATATTGGCATTAAGATCAAAGTCATTCGAAAATGAATACGATAGCGATAGTCTAGGCGACAATTGTTTGAACGGATTACTCATGCTAGCAGTATAAGTATTGCCCACTAAATTTACCCCAAGTGAAATCTTGAACCGATTATTTAGATACTGATCCGAAGCTTGCAGGAAAGCTTGATAAGAAAGCAGGTCAATACTACTGCGGTATTGAAAGGGGACAACATTTCCCGAAATAAACTGCAAACGATAGACATCATTGACATAGCTACTGTACTTGATGCCAGCTCCAAAGTTGAGTTTGATAGGCAGAGTCGTATATTTGCGTTCGTAGCGTAATTTTATCTCGGCTTCATCCGATTGGTAGTCTGATATTTTGGATGCAGACTTATCGTTATCTCTATACTTTACACCTCCGTTACGCATCATGTTTCGGCTTAGAATCCAACTATCGACAAAGCGTTTGCCATAGTGTTTGTAGCTCAAACCAAAGGTATAATTCCACTGAGAGTATTCGGGCAGGTAACTTAGTAAGTATTTCTGCGCCTCGGTACCAGTCTGTTCAAGGTTTCTATTAAGGCGCATATTGTCAATAGCACCTATACCAATCATAGTAATCTCATGATGAGGATTAATGCGCCATTTATATTTTAGTTGAAAGTCATTGTAGGTAGGTAAAAAAGGCAAGCCAATCACTTTAAATAACCATTGTAAATAAGATTGACGAGTAGAGATGATAAACGAAGCATCCTTGCCCAAAGGACCATCTAAAGTTATCCCAGCATCCGATGCTCCTACCGCAACCTTTGTATGTAGTCTATCTTTGCTACCATCTTTTTGCTTGATCTCCATAACTGAGCTAAGGGTATTAGGTCTGTTAGCAGGAAAAGCTCCTGTATAAAAACTGATCTCGCGCACAAAGTCAGGATTGATGATACCAACAACACCGCCCGATGCCCCTTGTGTGGCAAAATGATTGATCACAGGGATCTCTACACCATCTAGGTAAAAGACATTCTCTGTGGGTCCTCCACCACGTATGATGAGGTCATTCCGGTTAGGAGCTGTGGCACCAACTCCTGGGAGAATCTGCACCAATTTGGAAACATCACGATTGGCCCCAGCACTCTTCTCAATCTGATGCACTCCCAAAGTGAGTACTGAGACAGGACTCTCGGTAGGGCGAAGCAATAAATTGGGACTAACAAAAACTTCTCGTAGCGTTGTAGAGGCTTCGCTTACCATAATATCGATAAAAGTCGTTTGATTACCCAGTACTTGTAGTTCTTCGGATATTTTAGTCTCGAAGCCTACCATACTAACTACGATTTTGTGGAAACCAGGCTGTATGCCTTTGATTGTAAATGCTCCTTCTATAGAGGTTTTCGCCCCGAGCGAAGTCCCTTGTATTTGTACTGTTGCAAACTCTAGTGGTTCGTTGTTCTTGTCATTAATGACACGCCCTTGGATGATTCCTGTTTGCGCAAAACTATTATAAACAAACAGGAAGAGCAAACATAATATACTGCATATACGCATTATTATTAAATAAAAAATGAAATTGTCTTAACTTTTAATTATTCTATAAATTGAGAGGAGTTTATTATCTTTGTACTACTAAGCCAAGAGAAACCCTCTTCTCATGTACGAAGTTTTGGACAAAGATACGATAAAATATAAAATCTGACTCATTTGTCTGTGACAAAACCCAATACGTCTCAAAAAGTGATCTCTCTCAAGTCATTCAATGCATTCTATACAAGTTGAAAACAGGTTATTAATGCATATGCTTAGGACGCAAGAAAAGAAAGACTACCGATATCATATATGGCACGGATAGCCAGAGGTATTGCATAGAAAGAACCAATGCTTGTATGGGATTCATACAGAAGCTTACTTAATAAGTTTGATACGACACTGTCTAATTGGAAGGCATGGAACAATATCGCATTCATACTAACTCTTCTCTAGAAGATAAAAAGATTGAAAAGTCAAGATAACTTCTGAATATAAAAGTTTTAATTTTCAGATTCCTCGAAGATTAAATCAAGCATAATATTACATTCTGCATCGCTATACAGATAGGTTTTAAAGAATACTCTATCGTTATCAAAATCTTTTTGTAATTTCATTCGAGCCGCTTCTTTTTCTAACTTCAATGATTTGATATATTGTTTAAACATCTTTACCGCTTCTTCTACTTCGCTATTCGCCCATAAAGCGTAAGATATGTTTAAATAATCCGACACTATATAGTTATTAGATTCAAATAAACTACGATACATCTTTATTGAATCTCCTACACGTCTCTGTAATAAATATCCCCAAGATATTGCACGCTTAATATCCAAATTTTCAGCTTTTTCAAGATCTAACTTAAAGAGTAAGTTCATACCTTCATTAAGTTCACCTTCATTAAGAAGAGCTATAGCCTTATTAAACTGATAAGAAAACTTTTCGGGAGCATATTGAAGGAGTATCGAATAATATTCAATCGCCTTTTTATTGTGTTCAAGATATAGTTCACTTTGTGCCAATCCTTGCAAAGCTTTTATGTCGTTTGTATCTTCTGTATAGAGCATTTCATAATAAACTTTAGCCGAAATATAGCTTCCTTTTTGCAAATAATACAATGCTGCAAGATGCTTTAATCCCCTATCTGTTCCATTTTCGTAAACCGAAAGAATATCAGGTATTTCATTATACATTTTCTTCTTCATCAAAAAGCGCACTAATTCAGATGCAAAAGCATTCAAATTAGTGTCTAAAAGCAATGAGTTTACAAAGAAAAAGGATTGCTTTTCTGAATGACTATAATTGAAGGGATTGAAGAATACATTTTTAAATGTAGACAAACGGAAAAATCTATACAAATCTTGCAGATAGGTTCTGCGAATGTAAGAAGGAGTTTTTAAATCACCAACAATCATATTATCGGGCAACATTCCGTTGTTTTCAAACATCTCTTTCATATTTGCTGGCAAAGAAGTAATAACTTGCGACAAAGATAAAGCCAAGGAATATTTATCAGAATTACAGAAAGGTCCATTGTTCATCAATTCTTTTATGAACTTACTCTCGCCTATCTTGTCTACCAATGAAGTTACCTCTGGGTGATGAAAACTAAAGGGAGTGAACCAATTACTTAATCTATAAAAGAAAGAAAAGCTTTTCATTCGAGCAAAACCACCAAAATAAATGTCAGCACCTGCTTTCTGCATATCTTTCATTTTATCTATACTTGCCTCTAACTTTTCGATGTCTTGCTCGCTAGAATTTTGCCCTAAAATATCTTTAAGATTATCTTTTTCTAAATCAATGATGTCGGATGAGTTCAAAGAAAAATGTTCATTTCCCATGATATTGGGCAGAATATTCTTTTGAAGTTCTTCATTATCGACATCGGTATTTTTGCAATAAAACACTTGAAGTTGCAACTCATATAGCTCTTTAGCACCTTTTTTAGCAATTATCTCATCTACAATATCTTTCACTTCGGGATATAATTCGTTTTCTAACGACGGCAAAGTAAAAGCGAATCCAACCAAAGCACGCTGTTTAACCTCTTCATCTTCAGTATTTAGATATAGCATAATAAGCGTTTTAAACTTATTGATATCAAATACTTGCATTGCTCCCAGTGTTATTGCAGATACTATTTGCAGAACATCTGACGTTTCTATTGTTGGGGAAAGCAATAGGTCTTGAAATGAAAGAGTAAAAGATTCGCTCCATTGATGCGACACAACAATGGCATCAAACAATCGTGATAGATAATTATAATGGTCTGAATAAATTTGCTTTTGTTTGGTTTCTTTGTTTGAATCTAACTCTAACGATAGCATCGTAACCTCTTGTACAAACGTTGTTAGCGTTTTTTCTATTTCGTCAAAGGTAAAAATATCCTCTCCTAAAGAGGGTTCTTTTGTTATAGGAGTTAGATTTTTATTTTTGAATACATCAATAGATGCGTTCATAGCTATTACATATAGCCTTTGTAAAAGAGAGGAATAAAGATGATTGCGTTGCTGGTCTACATAGCCTTTTAGCATATATTCTTTCATCAAGTCATACTCTTTCTTTATTTCTTCTATTCGTTCTAACTGTGAAAAAGACTCATTTTTTGAAAGATATTGATGAAGAAGAGCAATTGCTTTACTAATATTTTTATCTTTAATAATAAGGTGTTTTACCTCATTTAATGTTTTCGATTGTATCACAATAATAAGTTCTTATTTATTATATCCTATCAATTGCTGCCTAAATACTTTTGCATTAAAGTCTTAGAATCATTACTTACTGGGGTAATGTGCTGATATTTATCGTATTTAATACTTGCTACAACATCTTCTGATTGATTACAATATTTCTTAATAATTGCAGAATAAGCAGATAATCCATTCTTATTTATAGAGTCGCAAGCAGCATTATAAATATCTGCCAATGTTTTTATTTGTTGTCTTTTATGCTCTATTGAGAAAGATTTCTTTCTAAAGACCAACACACCTAACGACACTTTAAGATCTCTACTATCACTTAATAAATTGTTCTTGCTATGCAATGCCACCGCAGCTTGTGGCTCTGGGAGCCATGCAGCATCCAGTTCATTATTGGTTAACATCTTTAATCGTATCGCAACATCATTCACCTGAATTCTGTAAAAAGGATCTTTTAATTTTACATTTTCGAATACTTTGGTTGTTAAATAGTCGATTGTAGAATAGCGAGTCATTGCAAGCATCTTATCATTAAACTGATAGGTGTGCTTTAAACGAGCAATTCTATTAGCTATTAACTTCCATGATTTATTGGTTACTGATAAATATTGAACGGGCAAACCTTTGGTTTCGATACGCATTGTACGTGCAAGATCAGAAAACATACCATCAACTGTTCCTGAAACAAAAGCTGTGTCGCAATCCATATCTGCCTTAAATCGCATTAAGCGAACATCAAGTTCTTTTGCAGAGAACATGTTTCTTTCTTTCGCAATAAATAAAGGCAGACAGTCTAACGTTGGAGTTACTGCTATTTTTAGTGCTAAAGAGTCTAGTTTTCTTTGCTTTTCTTTCTCTTGTCTTTTTTGTTTTTGTGAGCTATTGTTTGCACATCCTCCTAAGAAAATAAGAAAAGCAAACAATAAGATGATAATATTTTTCATATAATTGTATTCATTTCATACTATAACATAGTATTGCAAAAGTAATAATTATTTTCCTAACTAAGAAATTATTATTACTTTTGTCTAGCACTTAATATGTAACATTATTTATATAATATTTCTAGTGCAAAATAAAGACAATTTACAACAACAAAATATAACAAACAATTAGATGGTAAAAGACAAGATTGCCTATGTTTGTTCGAATTGTGGTTTCGACTCAGCAAAGTGGATTGGCAAGTGCCCTGCGTGTGGAGAATGGAACACTTTCAAAGAGTTTAGACTCGGAAGTAATAGCAAAAAAACAACAAACAGAAGCACAATAACAAGTAGCATACATCACCTTGCAAATCAAGACAATAAGCCTTTGCTCTTAAATGAAATATCGGGAACCGAAGCTCCACGTATTAATATGAACGACGGAGAGCTAAATCGTGTTCTTGGAGGTGGACTTGTTAGAGGTTCGATCACCCTACTTGGCGGAGAGCCAGGTATTGGAAAGAGTACGCTCACAATGCAAACTCTTTTATCTTTGTCGCATCTTAAAGTGTTATACGTAAGCGGTGAAGAGAGTGCATACCAACTAAAGATGCGTGCCGAACGTTTATCTAAAGGCTTACAGAATACTTCTATCGACCATGATAACCTTATTATATTATGTGAAACATCATTGGAGACTATCTTTGAGCAGATAATTGACATTCAACCAGAGTTGATAATTATAGACTCTATTCAAACTATTTCTACCGAACAAGTAGAAAGTAGCCCAGGAAGTATCACACAAGTGAGAGAATGTTCGTCGCAACTTCTACGCTTTGCAAAGACAACGAATACACCAGTTCTTCTCATTGGACACATCAATAAAGAAGGAACTTTCGCTGGTCCAAAAGTACTTGAGCATATTGTAGATACGGTTATTATGTTTGAAGGCGACCAGCATCACGTTTATAGAATACTTAGGTCCACTAAAAATAGATTCGGAAGTACTTCTGAATTGGGTATTTATGAGATGAGAGATACAGGACTTCGCCAAGTAGAAAATCCATCGGAGCTACTCTTATCGCAAGATCTTAGTGGTTTATCAGGTGTCGCCATCAGTTGTGCAATTGAGGGAGCACGACCTTTAATGCTTGAAACTCAAGCATTAGTGTCAACTGCTGCTTATGGAACTCCACAGCGTTCTGCAACGGGTTTTGAACAACGTAGACTCAATATGCTATTGGCTGTACTCGAGAAAAGAGTAGGATTTAAACTGATGCAGAAAGACGTTTTCCTTAATATTGCTGGTGGTTTGCGTGTAACCGATTTGGCTATGGACCTCAGTGTCATTGTTGCTGTATTATCAAGTAATGTAGATACGCCAATAGATGTGGGTTGGTGTATGGCTGGAGAGGTTGGACTTAGCGGTGAAGTACGCACGGTTAGTAGAATTGAACAGCGCATTTCAGAAGCAGAAAAGCTTGGATTTACCCACATGATAATACCTCAAAACAACCTACAAGGATTCGATGTAAAAAAGTATTCGATACAACTTCACCCAGTGAAAAAGGTTGAAGAGGCTTTAAGAATATTGTTTGGATAACTTACTTATATATCAATATGAAGGATTCTATTATTATTGTAAGTGGTGGAATGGATTCTATCACCCTACTCTATGATAAGAAAGACGAGATAGCTTTAGGCATTTCGTTTAACTATGGCAGTAATCATAACAACAAAGAGATACCCTTTGCAAAGATGCATTGTGAGCGTTTAGGAATTAAACACATCACCATTGATTTAGATTTCATGCATCAATATTTTAAAAGTAGTCTACTAGAAGGTGCAGAAAAGATACCTGAAGGTCACTATGCAAGCGACAATATGAAATCAACAGTTGTGCCTTTTAGAAATGGTATCATGCTTTCTATTGCCATTGGAATAGCAGAAAGCAACAGGTTAAAAAAGGTATTCATTGCCAATCATGGCGGAGATCACACTATTTATCCTGATTGTAGAAACGAATTTATCGAGGCAATGAACCAGGCTTCTCAAGCAGGTACATTTGTAAATATCTCTATTGAAGCACCTTATACTCACATAACAAAAAGCGATATTGCAAAAATTGGTAAGAGATTAGACATTAATTTTGCTGAAACTTGGAGCTGTTATAAGGGAGAAGAACATCATTGTGGAGTATGTGGCACATGCATTGAACGCAAAGAAGCATTACAAGAAGCTGGTATTAAAGACACTACTATTTATTCAGAAATTACATCTTCAGAATAAAAGGAAAAGAGTTATAACACTGAAGATATTTTTCTTTTGTGCCAACAGAAAACAAAAAACAGCAAAATTATATATGAAAGGACCTCTTTTTCAGTTTTTTTTGCTATATTTGCGTAATAAATTTTAGTATTATCAAATAAATAAAAAATATAAACAATGAAGATCAATGATTTCAACTTTGCTGGTAAAAAAGCAATTGTGCGTGTAGATTTCAACGTTCCTCTTGATAAAGAAGGACATGTTACAGATGAAACAAGAATTCGTGGTGCACTTCCTACACTTAAAAAGGTATTGAATGATGGCGGTGCCCTTATCATGATGAGCCACATGGGCAAACCAAAAGGAAAGGTAAAAGCAGAACTTTCTCTTAGCCAAATTGTGAAAAATGTTTCTGATGCACTTGGTGTTGAAGTTAAATTTGCAAATGATTGCGGCAAGGCAGCACAAGAAGCTGCAGACTTAAAGTGTGGAGAAGCTTTATTATTAGAAAACCTTCGTTTCTATCCAGAAGAAGAGGGTAAGCCTGTTGGCATTGATAAAGAGGATCCAAAATTTGACGAAGCAAAGAAAGAAATGAAAGAACGCCAAAAGGAGTTTGCTAAGACTCTTGCTTCATATGCTGACGTTTATGTTAATGATGCTTTCGGAACTGCTCACAGAAGACACGCTTCTACTGCTGTAATTGCAGACTACTTTGATAAAGATTCAAAGATGTTAGGTTTCCTAATGGAAAAAGAAGTAACAGCAATCGACAACGTTTTAAAGAACTCACAACATCCTTTCACTGCTATTATCGGTGGTTCTAAAGTAAGCTCTAAGCTTGCTGTTATCAAAAATTTGCTAGACAAAGTAGACAATCTTATCATTGGTGGTGGAATGGGTTATACATTCATTAAAGCACAAGGTGGTAACATTGGTGAATCTCTTCACGAAGATGATTTAATGCCAGAAGCACTTAATGTAATGAAAACAGCTAAAGAAAAAGGTGTTAACCTTTCACTCTCTACAGCTACAGTTGCTGCTGATCGTTTCTCAAATGATGCAAATCGCAAGATTGTTGACATCTTTAACATCCCTGAAGGATGGGAAGGAATGGACGCTTCTGAAGAATCTTTAGTACATTGGAAAGAAATTATTCTTAATTCTAAGACTATCCTTTGGAATGGTCCTGTAGGTGTTTTCGAATTTGAAAACTTTGCACACGGAACAGGCGAAATCGCTAAATACGTTGCACAAGCAACACAAGAGAATGGTGCATTCTCTCTAGTTGGTGGTGGAGACTCTGTTGCAGCTGTTAATAAGTTTGGACTTGCAGAAAAAGTTTCTTACGTTTCAACTGGTGGTGGTGCTATGCTTGAAGCTATCGAAGGTAAGATTCTTCCAGGAGTTGCAGCAATCAACGAATAATACTTATATCGAAAGATAAGTAAACATAATTTTAATTAGACAAAGAAGGGATAACTATTGAAAGATAGATGTCCCTTCTTTTTATTTATATGCTACACCTAATAAGTTGCCTTTTTAATCTAATTGCGCCCAAGATATGCGTAATTTGTGAGAATAGAGTTAATCACAACGACACGTTTATATGTGAGGTTTGTAATTTAACGCTACCTAGAACCAACCATATTCTCAATCCTTACGATAACAATATGGCTAAAACCTTTTGGGCAAGATTCCCCATTGAGCGGGCTGCAGCATTGTTTTACTACGAAACAGGTTCTAAAGTTAGTAGACCTATTCAGCTCTTAAAGTATTTCTATCGCCCTGATTTAGGAGAAGAGTTAGGACGATTTATTGCACACGAGTTTCAAGAAAAAGACTTCTTTGAGGGTATTTCGTATATCATCCCTGTTCCACTTACGAAAGAAAGACTGAAAAAGCGTGGCTACAATCAAAGTGAGATGATTGCCAAAGGTATTTCTAAAGTAACCTCAATACCTGTAAGAACCAATGCAATTGCACGCAAGAAGTTTGCAAACAGTCAAACGAAAAACGCCAGACTCGAACGAATGATGAATGTAGAAGACGCTTTTATTCTTCAAAATACAGAGCAACTAGAAGGAAAACATATTCTTATTGTAGACGACATTATCACTACTGGCTCTACCATTGCAGCATGCGGACGAGAATTAGGAAAAATAAAAGAGATCAAAATAAGCATATTATCTATCGGATATACAAAGCTATAAACCTCCATAAACATTTCATTTTCCCTATTCTCTCCCTTTACTGTATCTTCTTTTCTTTACCTTGACATTACAAAAGAAGTGATATTATCTTATAAAAGGATTGATTTTGCTATGGAAAAAGATTGCTTTTAGACCATAAAAGTATAGCTATTCAATAGCATATAAGCCAAGTTTTGATGAAAGATTCTTTCTTTAGATAGAAAAAGAGGAGACCCATTCCCTTTAAATTTCGTCCAATTATCGTTATAAAAAATGAAAGCACATCTATATCAATGCTGAAATAGACGTGCTTCGAAGCAAATTGCTATTATAAATCTTAAAGCAAAAAATTTACTTACTTGTATTCTTCCCAACTCTTAATATCAATATCCGATAGAGAAAGAGTGCAAAATGCATGAATAAAGGCACTTGCTAAACGAGAGTTGGTAATGAGCGGAATATTAAGATCTATCGCCGCACGACGAATTGCATAACCATTTGTCAACTCATGAACCGTTAAGTCTTTTGGCATATTGATCACCATGTCTATTTGTTTCTCACGAAGAAGGTCTAAAACTTGTGGAGTTTGTCCCTCTTCTGATGGCCAATAAACTCGTGTATTATTAACACCATTCTCTAGAAGATACTTACTTGTTCCCGAAGTTGCATAAATTTCATATCCTTTTTGAACGAGCATGCGAGCTGCATCAAGCATTTCTGCCTTTTGCTTTGCTCCTCCGTTCGACATAAGAATTGTTTTCTTAGGAATACGCATACCCACACTTAACATACTCTTCATAAGTGCTTGGTTGGTATCATCACCCAAACAGCCTACTTCCCCAGTTGAAGCCATGTCTACACCAAGCACTGGATCAGCCTTTTGAAGTCTGTTAAAAGAGAACTGAGACGCCTTTATTCCCACATAGTCTATATCGAATAAGTTCTTATTTGGTTTCTCTACGGGTAATCCTAACATCACCTTTGTTGCCAAATCAATAAGATTCATCTTCAAAACCTTACTTACAAATGGGAATGAACGAGACGCTCTTAGGTTACACTCAATAACAAGAATATCGTTATCTCGTGCCATAAACTGAATGTTGAAAGGACCATTGATGTGCAATGCTTCTGCAATTTGACGACTAATACGTTTGATTCGTCTCATTGTTTCAACATAAAGTTTTTGTGGTGGGAATTGAATTGTGGCATCACCTGAGTGTACTCCAGCAAATTCGATATGCTCTGAAATTGCATAAGCTAAAACTTCACCATTTCGAGCCACACCATCCATCTCTATTTCTTTAGCATATTCAATAAATTTACTTACCACAACAGGGTGGTCTTCCGACACGTTTGCAGCAAGTTTCAAGAACTTCTCTAACTCATCTCTATTTGAACATACATTCATTGCAGCACCTGAAAGTACATAAGAAGGACGAACTAATACAGGGAATCCTACTCTATCAACAAACTGGTCAATATCTTCCATTGTTGTAAGAGCACTCCATTCTGGCTGATTAATTCCGTTTTGTGTTAACATTGATGAGAACTTAGCCCTGTCTTCAGCGTTATCAATGTCACGAGCAGCTGTTCCTAAAATTGGAACGTGTTGTTCGTCGAGCTTAATTGCTAAGTTATTAGGAATCTGACCACCTGTAGATACCACAACTCCGTGTGGTACTTCTAAGTCGATAATATCCATTACACGTTCGAAAGTTAATTCATCGAAGTATAAACGGTCGCACATATCATAGTCGGTAGAAACGGTTTCGGGGTTATAGTTAATCATAATTGATCTGTAACCCTCTTTTCTAATGGTGTTAAGAGCTTGCACTCCGCACCAGTCAAATTCAACACTACTACCAATTCTGTATGCTCCTGAACCTAGAACAATTATCGAACGTTTATCGTTAATGAATTCTATATCGTTTTGAACTCCAGCGTATGTAAGATACAAATAGTTGGTTTGAGCTGGATATTCGGCTGCAAGTGTGTCTATTTGCTTAACAACTGGTAAGATTCCAAACGACTTTCTGAGGTTTCGAACAGCAAGAGATGCTTTATGCATACTGCCTAATTCTTTTTCAAGTCCTACGGCTCTTGCAATTTGGAAGTCTGTAAATCCGTAAACCTTAGCCTCTTTTAGTAATGCTTTATCAATTACATTTACACTTGTGCAAGCTCGTAAACGCTCATCAATATCAATGATATTCTTTAATTTAGACAAGAACCAACGATCGATTTTTGTAAGGTCGTGAATCTGATCAATAGTATAACCACGATGCATTGCCTTTGAGATAATGAAGATTCGTTTATCTGTTGGCTCTCTTAAAGCCTTGTCTATATCATTGATTTCTAATTCTTTATTCTCAACGAAGCCGTGCATTCCCTGTCCAATCATACGCAATCCCTTTTGTATTGCTTCTTCGAAATTGCGACCAATAGCCATCACCTCACCCACAGACTTCATGCTTGAGCCAAGTTCTTTGTCTACCCCATGGAACTTACTTAAGTCCCAACGTGGTATTTTACATACGACATAGTCTAGTGCAGGCTCAAAGAATGCGCTGGTTGTTTTGGTTACTGAGTTCTTTAACTCAAACAAGCCATGCCCCATACCCAATTTAGCTGCAACGAAAGCAAGTGGATATCCTGTTGCTTTTGAAGCCAAAGCAGAAGAACGACTCAAACGTGCATTCACTTCAATTACACGATAATCTTCGCTAACGGGGTCGAAAGCATATTGCACATTACACTCTCCTACGATACCAATGTGGCGTATAATCTTTATAGAAAGAGCTCTTAACTTATGATATTCGCTATTGGTTAGGGTTTGAGAAGGAGCAACTACGATACTTTCTCCTGTGTGAATACCAAGAGGATCGAAGTTTTCCATGTTACAAACAGTGATACAATTATCGTATCTGTCACGTACTACTTCGTATTCTACTTCCTTCCAACCTTTCAAACTCTTTTCAACAAGAACTTGAGGAGAGAACGAAAAAGCTTTCTCTGCAAGTGTATTGAGTTCTTCTTCGTTATCACAAAAACCACTACCCAACCCTCCTAAGGCATAAGCTGCACGGATAATAACTGGATAACCCAATTCTTTTGCAGCCTTACGAGCGTGTTCTATGGTTTCACAAGCTTCACTCTTAATGGTCTTTACATTAATTTCATTCAGCTTATTTACGAATATTTCTCGGTCTTCTGTATCGATAATAGCTTGTACAGGAGTTCCTAAAACTTGTACGTTATACTTCTCTAATACTCCCGATTTAAATAGTTCTACACCACAGTTGAGGGCTGTTTGTCCACCAAAAGAGAGTAGAATACCATCTGGACGCTCTTTTTCTATTACTCGTTCTACGAAGTATGGTTGAACAGGTAAAAAATAAATATGGTCTGCTACACCTTCAGATGTTTGAACAGTTGCAATGTTTGGATTGATAAGAATTGTTTCAATTCCCTCTTCTCTCAATGCTTTTAAGGCTTGTGAACCTGAATAATCAAACTCACCAGCTTCACCAATCTTTAATGCTCCCGAACCTAATAGAAGAACTTTCTTTATATTATCGTATTTCATTGTAAATCGTTTTATTAGCTTATAATAGAATATTAGAGTGAATTCACGAAGTCATCAAAAATAAATTCAGTATCAACAGGACCTGAACATGCTTCGGGGTGGAACTGAGAAGAAAACCAAGGATTGTGCTTATGACGAATACCTTCGTTTGAACCATCATTCATATTAACAAATAGTTCTTCCCAATCGCTTCCTAATGTCTTTGAATCTACAGCATAACCATGGTTTTGACTGGTGATAAAACACTTATCTGTGCCTACCATTCTAACAGGTTGATTGTGCGAACGATGTCCATATTTCAATTTATAAATAGTGGCCCCACCTGCCTTTGCCAACAATTGATTACCCATACAGATACCACATATTGGCTTGGTTGTTGTGCTCATGAAACGCTTTAAGATGTCAACTGTTTTCTCACATGTATCTGGATCGCCAGGACCATTAGCCAAAAATAAACCATCGAACTGCATATTTGTATAGTCGTAATCCCATGGAACTCTTATAACTTCTACACCTCTATTAATTAAGCAACGAATAATATTGGCCTTAACTCCACAATCTACCAAGACAACTTTTTTACTTGCACCAACATTGTAACGTATTACTTCCTTACAACTAACACGATCTACAAAGTTAACTCCTTCATAATCTGCTTCTGGAATATTAGTGGGTTCATCGTCAAAGATAATCTTTCCCATCATCACTCCATGACTTCTCAATACTTTTGTCAACTCTCTTGTGTCAATTCCTGTTATTCCTGGAACCTTTTCTCTTTGCAACCAAGCAGCTAAACTCTCTTTAGCATTCCAGTGAGAATACTCTTCGCAATAATCAGAAACAATTATTGCAGATGCATGAATCTTGTCACTTTCCATGAAAGTAGGCAAGCCATTCTCTTCAAAAGTAAACGGTGGAACACCATAGTTGCCAACTAATGGATATGTAAGAACCATTAATTGACCTGCATAAGAAGGGTCGGTAAGACTTTCGGGATATCCCATCATTGCAGTGTTAAATACTACCTCACCTGCAATAGGCGTTTCATAGCCAAAACTCTTACCATGAAATTGAGTTCCATCACTCAACAATAACGTCACATTTTTCATTACTTTCTATGATTCTTTGTTGTTAGTTGTCTTATACTTATTATTTACAAAATTCACAAAAGCTTGATTACAAAGCTTTGTACCACCAGGAGTTGGATAATAACCAGTGAAATACCAATCTCCTTTATGATTAGGAATTGCAGCACGAAGTCCTTCAATAGATTGGAAGACGATATCTATTGGAGTGGTAACTCCTTCTGGACGAAGCATTTCCACTATCTTACTATTTATTTCTTCAACAGTAAATGGTTCATATATAGCACGAACACAATTCTGCATTTCCTCTTTACTCTTATCTAACTCATTTACACAATCGTTGTAAACGGTTTCTATCAAGTCGGTCATTCTACGCTCTTCCAACAACTCTATGGTTGCTTGGAACACGCAAAACTCCTCTAATCGAGGCATGTCTATACCGTAATAGTCTGGATAACGGATTTGAGGCGCGCTACTTACTATAACGATTTTCTTTGGATGCAAACGATCTAATATTCGGAAAATACTCTTTTTTAGGGTTGTACCTCGAACGATACTATCGTCTATAACCACAAGATTGTCTTTGTAAGCATCTATACTTCCATAGGTAATGTCGTAGACATGCGAAGCCAAATCATTACGAGAATTACCTTCAGCAATAAATGTTCGAAGCTTAATGTCTTTGATAGCAACCTTCTCACTGCGTACATAGTTATGAATAATATCACGCAATTCTTCGTGAGTGGGTTTATGATCTAAAGCTTCTATCTGCTTAATTTTCTGTTCATCAACATAATATTTAAAACCATCTAACATTCCAAAGAAAGCCACTTCTGCAGTATTAGGAATGAAAGAGAAGACAGTGTTTGCCACATCATCATTGATTGCTTTTAAAATAGGCTTTGTTAATTGTTCGCCTAACTTCTTTCTTTCATTATAAATATCTCTGTCAGAACCACGGCTAAAGTATATTCTTTCAAATGAACATTTAGAATCTCCACGTTGTTCTAATATGCGTTTGATGGCGCACTTGCCATCTTTCTTCACCATAAGAGCTGTACCTGGCTCTAGTTCTTGAATATCTTCTACTGCCAAGTCAAATGTAGTTTGAAGTACAGGGCGTTCACTTGCCACTGCAACAATCTCATCATCCATATAAAAAAAGGCGGGACGTATTCCCCAAGGGTCACGCATTGCAAATGATTCTCCGCTACCAGTTAAACCACAAACCACATAGCCTCCATCAAACTTGTCTAACGATGTTTTGAGAACATTACTAATTTTAATATTATCTTCGATATAAGACGTAATTTCTTTGTTTTCCATTTCCATTGCTTTAGCAGCGATGAAATTACGTTCTACTTCACGATCTAATCGATGCCCAAGCAGTTCTAGCATAATATAACTATCACTATAGATACGCGGGAACTGTCCTTGTTGAGTTAAATATTCGAACACTTCATCAATATTCGTCATGTTGAAATTACCACAAAGACATAGATTTTTAGCTCTCCAATTATTTCTTCTCATAAAAGGATGAACATACTTCAATCCTTTTTTACCTGTTGTAGAATAGCGTAAGTGTCCCATATACATTTCTCCAGCAAAGGGAAGATGCTCTTTTGCATATTCGACATCAGACAATAAGCTATTATTTATGTTCTTAAAGTTTGCATGAACATTTGCGAAAATTTCAGTAATTGCATTAGAGCCTTCTGCTCTTTCTCTAAACATGTATTCGGTTCCAGGTTCTCCATCTAGTTTAACACAAGCCAAGCCTGCCCCTTCTTGTCCACGATTATGTTGCTTTTCCATCAGCAAGTATAGTTTATTTAAACCATACATCCATGTTCCATACTTTTGCTGATAATACTCTAAAGGCTTTAAGAGTCGCACCATTGCGATTCCACATTCGTGTTTTAGTTGTTCCATTTCTATTTATCTCCGTTTTATTCTAAATGTAATTAAAAGAGAGGTTTTCATGAAGTTTAAAATATTAGAGCCAAGAAGCAAAACAGCTTCTTAGCTCTAATATTTATCTTCTCAAAATACTAACCACTAAAGTTGCAAAAGAGGTAAGCAAACCAACTATTGAGAATATCATAGTTGTTGATGCTCCAACATCTGAGCTCTTTGCTTTCACTTTATTAGGCTCAACATAAATAATATCATTTTGCTGTAAATAGTAATAAGGAGAATTTATGATATTGGCATCATTAAGATTTAAACGATGAATACTTTTTTGTCCAAATTGATCTTCACGAATAAGCATTACGTTGTTTCTTACACCATAAATTGTTAAATCACCAGCCTGAGCAAGAGCTTCTAAAATACTCATCTTTTCAGAAGTAACAGGTATTACTCCAGGATGCCCAACCTCACCGAGCACAGTTACACGATAACTTGACATACGAACAGAAACTAATGGACGTTCTGTTTTTGCCAAGTAAGGAAGAATTTTTTCACGAATTATATCTTGACATTGTGTTTTTGTTAAACCTTCAACATGTATCTTGCCTACTAATGGAAATTCTATATCACCATTATTATCTACCAAATAACCTTGATTTATAGCAGAATTAGAATTTCCTTGATTTGAACTAGGAAGACTCCCAAAATTAAACGGAGCAGAAGCATCTGCATTTAATGTACTAACAGTTATTGTCAATAAGTCTTTGGGCATGATCTTTGCATCATATAATCCACGAGAAGATGTAAAATCTACCACATCAGCATTCTTCATATAAGGAACATC
The DNA here is from genome assembly GCA_052173735.1 of Prevotella sp. Taxonomy (GTDB): domain Bacteria; phylum Bacteroidota; class Bacteroidia; order Bacteroidales; family Bacteroidaceae; genus Prevotella. The sequence continues at coordinate 20,549 of JBQMYA010000004.1, read as the reverse complement.
CTTAGTACTGACACAACTACTTACCATGGCTAAAACCATGAATAACAACACAAAGGGAATAACAATCTTTTTCATTGAAATGAGACTATATCATTTAATAAATGCAAATATAAAAAGATTTATCTAATATCACAAATATTTAACTTACATTTTATCTCTCTAAAAGACTTTATAAGAAAGAATTTCATAATGCACATATCGAATAAAAACACACAAAAACAGGCATATTCTTATTACAATTTAACAGAAGATATGTCTACCAAATTATTCACAATTGCATAAATTGTCAATCCTGCAGGCGAATGTATTTGAAGTTTTCGAGCGATATTTCTACGATGAGTAATCACTGTATTAATAGAAATACAAAGATGTTCTGCAATCTCTTTATTGGTCATCCCTTGAACCAAACTAACAATAACATCACGTTCACGATCGCTTAAATTATCGGCAGTTTCTGTTCCTTGATTAATCATATTCGATATTTTAAACGACACATCGTTTTGCTTTGATTTATGTTCTAGTCTTCTAATTACAGGAATAAAAATCTCATCTTCTACCAAAGCATGTTGCATTAACCATGTTTCGCAGTTATAAATATCAAACAAAGCTGCCGATAACAAATTATTACGCAAGCCATCCGAAGGAAGATATTTTATGATGATACTCTTTAATTCTTTGAGTTTATTATCTATTTGTCCATGATGCTTAGAATAAGTGTCGATATCGTATGCTCCCGTTACTACGTTATTAATTAGATTATTGACATAAGGGAACACATTTTTCTCTTCATATTTCATATGATTGCGTATACTATGCGAATACTCATCATATATTTTAAGAATTAAACGAGCTAGATTATCATTTACATCTAAAGCCTCAACAAGTTTTGCTCGTATAAAAGGAAGAGAGAAATCGAGGAAGTAATCGTGCGAAGCTTGTAAATAATGCAAGAGTGTTGGGATAGACATTCTATCCGCATCATCATAATCTCGATAGCCATTGATTGTAAAATTAACGACCGCTAAGAAAGTATATGTATCCACCTTTTGTTCTTCACACACCTCTTTAACAGTCTTATCTCCAAATCCAAGATTAATTCCAAAGGCTCCAAGACTTTGAAGGATACTATAATTATCTCTGATGATAGATATCATTTTATCATCAGCTTCGTACATTTTTTGATTCTTCATTTTATAGATTATGATATATCTGATGCAAAAATATTAATATTTTCTGACAAACACCATAAAGTTTTCTATTTATTTTGTCTTTTTACACGAAATAGTGAATATTAAATACCTAAGACACAACAATATTATCACAAACAAATTTCTTTTCCTTTTTCTTATTCCCTGGTCCTACCTCTATACAATAAAGTTAAGATTAACATAGAGTTTTAAACGAGATAAAGACAAAGAATTAACGAAGAATTGCTCTAAGTTTTCTTTTATAGGCTTTTGCATAAGCCACACACCCAATGTCGTTAGGGTGCTTTGCCTCAATCATTGCATCTTCTACGAGTTCTATTTCCTTACTAAACTGATAGTAAAGTCTACCAACTCCCTCTTTCTGCAATTGTTTTACTGTTTCATATAGAACCTATTGGCAGCACGCATACGGTCTTCTGCGTGTGGATTAAACGCAATATCCATCTGTGGATAGCTCTCCGACACAAGAATGGGAGCTTTACTTTTACTGCGCAAACGAAGAATTCCATAACGAAGACGACTTGCAATCTCTTCATCTCTTAAACGATAACTATTTGGAATAGGATCAATAATAAAGCATCTAGCATCTATCTCACTCAAAGCATCAAACAAAGCAGGCTCCATTAAACATGAACCACTAAAGCCCAAGTTTACGACATTATACCCAGTTAGGCGTTTAAGTGTATTGATCCACGTAAGTCCTGGACGAGAAGGCGATGCTCCTTGAACGATTGAAGAACCATAAATAACAATAGGTTTCTCTTTAGTTACAGGCAAAAAGCGGAATGTTGCTTCTTTATCACTACCTATTTTCAAACTTGTCACAGTGCTATAAGGAGGCAAAAACAATTCATAAGTTCCTTCTTTTGTTTCTAAATCTCTAAAAGTAAAACTAAGGGTATCACCCCAATTCCATTGCATATGGTTACCTATCCAATGTGTTATTCCACTTTTATTGGTGGCATAAAGGTCTGCTCCTTCTTGATTTAGGCGAGACATATTGGGCAATTGTTTTGCTTTCGCTATGGTATATTTTACTTGTAGATTACGTGAGTTGGTAAAAAACTTAATTGTTAGTCCTGCAGAGTTACCCGAAAGGCTCCAAATTTTAGCTGGAACAGTTGTTTTTAAGCGTTCTGGTAGCCGTGTATAGCCACCCTTTACCTCTTCATTCCAAACTCTTCCATTAATAACGAGAGTACCTTCTTGTAATGGATTGTGCCATATAAACGACTGAGCATTTACTTCTATAGTAAATAATAAGGTGGGAATAAAAAGAATTTTTGCTTTTAAATGTTTCTGCATACTTTATATTTTTTATTTTTTAGAATTCTCAATACAATATCCTTTAACTATTAGTGGGATTCTATAATTATTTTAAATGCCATCTAAAGGATTAATAAGTATAAGAATATATTTTTTTTATGTAAAAGAGTTATTCTAAAATACTTATATATTTATGCACTACAACACATCTACATATAATGTAGGAAATCACAATCACTATAATAATTCTACTTCAAAATTAGTGATTTATAATGAATTAAGCAAGAAAAAGGTATTTCTATTTTCCCCGACATTCATACAAAAGAAATGAGTATCGAACAGCTTTCCTAATTATTTTAATAGAAAATCTTTATATCTATGGATTTCTTTTTGAAGACTTCCACTATGTTCTTCAAAGAAAAACGAAGGTTGTAAATCATCAAAATTAGGTTTCCAATTACCACATATAATTCCCTTGTGAGCTATAATTGGCTGAAATATACCATTATTATTATGTGCTTTATGCTTATATTCTTCTGCTAAAACCAAATAACGGCTCTTATAACTTATGAGATATTCGTCATAAGGAGAGATCAATAGATTTTCTTCTTGATATGAACCCTGCGTTTTACAATCGTCGGTTAGATAAAATTCTTGCCCAAAGAATTCTTGCTTATGCAGATAGTTTCCCAATAGACGAACGGCTTTTCGACAATCACTTATTGTTAATCCCGTCCACCAAACAAAATCTTCGAGTGTTGCAGGCTGCCTACTCTTAAAGTATAAACGAGCAATTCTCATCAAAGCCTCATCTCTTTCTATCAAATTAGCAGTCTTAATTCTTGCTGAAACAAGTGCATAGGTACTTTTATTAGGCAATAATTCTCCACTGCAAATAGTTCCTGTCAGTTCAGCAAAACGAATATGGTAACTCAAACACCTCTCATTTAGCTCAATATCTTTCTTTTTTAAAAACCTTACAATATCTTCTTTGCAAACACACCCATTCTCCTCAGCTGCCAACGCAATAAATTCTCTTATCTTCATCAACTCTTTTTCCGATATTTCAATTTTATTACTCCGCATCCAGCCTCTTATAATTGAGATGGCTCTCGGAGCAAAAAGTTCTAGCAACCACCAATAGTTTTTAGCCGAAATCAATTGCCAAGTACCCCTCATTAGATGCAATCGAATTAGATTTCCATCGTCAAATGCTTTCTTAAACGCCAACATTGATGGTTTTTGGGTTCTCATTGCCACAGCCCAACGCATCATACGATAGTCTTGTGCTTGCATTGCACCCATGTAATCTACCACCTCTTCGGGTGAATTAAATTCAGAACAAATAAGACTTTGATTGAGTTGTCTAATAAATGTCGGATTCATTATTGCTATTTTTCTTTCTTAAAATCTCTACAAAAATAGAAAATTAAGACTATATCACCAACATAAGCATTGCTTTTGGAACTAAAACGAAGCTGTTTTGCTTGAGTTAATATGGAAGAACAGATCTTTTGTGACATAAAAGCAATGAGTTTGCAGGATAAAAACAATGCTATTATGCACTAAAAGCAATGCTTTTGAAAAGTAAAAGCACAATAAAAAGCAACTTTAAAAGACTCAATAGTTCTACAAAGATATGAGAAAAAGGAATCATTTCGTTGTTATTTCTTCATTTCATACCATTCTCAAAAAGATGTTTATAAAGAAATACGTTCTAAAAAGAGAGGAAGAAACAGCAAAGAGGAATAAAAGCAATGAATAAAAAGCAAAAGAACAACGTATAAAAACCTTACTCTTAACTTGAAAAACAACTTTAAAAAGAAATTTACCTCGCACCATTCATTTCCTTCTTTCTTTGCTATTGGTTTCTAATAAAATGGTTTGTATAAAACTTTTGCAATACAAAAGTAATTTAACAAGAAAAGAATTACAAAAGAAATAATCTGTATTAAGATGTACAAGGCATTAAGTTCAACATTTAAACAAGATAAAAAGAGAGCGAAAAGTATAAGCAATTCTGCCTTTAAAATATTCAAACAAGGACTTTATTATAACTCTACTAATATTTGAATATCAATTTATTATGTACGAAATAGTAAAATAAACAATCTAGACTTATCAAAATAGCTCAGTCTAATAATAGTTTTCGAACTTTGTTATCCTTCTTATTAAAAATCAACCCTTCACGAATTGATCTTTGAGAGCTTTACTATAATCTCTAAACAGTTTTTCAACAATATGTCCTAAGAACAAAATAAGATGTGTTTACTGTTTGTTACACTATTCTTCTAAATGCTTTTCAATTACTTCTGGCTCATCAATCATTTCAAAATGATAATCATTTGTGGTGATAAGACGTGCAATTTCTTCATAAAGTTGAATACAAGCCCATGCGTCAATGGCTGCATAAGTCTTTTGTTTGTCGTTTAAAACTTCGTGATCCCAATTCGATAAGCGTTGTCGTTTGCTTATTTTTTCACCAAAAATGTTGGCATAAAGCTTTTGCAAACTTAAGTCTTCAATACCTATTGCACCTACAATTTTCTGCAAATCGATAAAATGTCCTGGTTTAAACTCTCTGCGCTTGCGTAGTGCTAACAAGTCATCGTTCCACGAAAGACCAATCATTGGAATACAATTGTTCTCTAACAATTTTATCAAACAATCGGGTAATCCTATCATATTTAGGCGAAATAAGAAACATATATCACGTGATGCAACTTGAAGAAGCGAAACTTTATGTGTTACACCCTTACTAAATGAAGGACGAGTTTCGGTGTCTACTCCTAAAATTTCTTGCTGCATTAAATATTCAACCGCCTTTTCAGCCTCTTGTTCTCCTTGAATAACAATTATCTTTCCTGTAAAATTAACCTGTGGTAACGTTGATAGTATGCGTTTATCTATTTTATTATATATTATTTTTTTCATTATTTTGTGATACCAATAACATTTTGCAAAATTAGAAAAAACTTGCGATAAATTGGTCATTTCTTAGTTTTTTACGCTATTTTTGCAGTTAAATTTAAAGCAAAAAAAGATGGCAAAGAAAAAGGTTGATAAGAAAACACAAAACATAGGCGAAGCAAAGGGACTTCAAAATATTATCAACAATGAAAAGGTAGATTTCATTATAGGTTTGATATTAGTTGCTTGTTCTGTTGTTTTATTAATTGCTTTTGTATCTTATTTTTATACTGGAAAAGCCGATCAAAGCATCTTGGAAGACCTTAGACCTGGAGAATGGCTCAATAACGACGATTTGTTCCAAAATAAATGTCGAAGCCTTGGAGCTATTTTATCTTATTTCTTTATAACCAAGGAATTTGGTTTGGCTGCATTCATCATTCCTTTTTTCTTTATACTTATTGGTTTAAAAATGATGAAAGTATATAGAATTAACCTCTGGAAATGGTTTCTTGGCAGTTCTATCACTATGGTATGGAGCTCTATTGCATTATCAAAATTCTTAACACCAATCATTTCCGATCAAGTATTTAATCCAGGTGGAGGACATGGTTTATATTGTGTTCAACATCTTGAGAATATTATCGGGACACCAGGTCTTATTGCATTCTTACTCATCACTGCCATTTCTTTCCTTACATACCTTAGTTCTGAAACAATAAATATCATTAGAAAAGCTCTAAACCCAGTAAAATTCTTAACCGATAGGATCCGTTTTACTGTCACAAACAATGAAAATGAGGAAACAACCACAGAGCAAGTAAAGGAAGAACTAATTGCTAATTCTATTGATGAAGAGCCTATAAAGGAAGACATAAGAGTGGAAGAAGTTGCTGAAACTTTTTTACTTTCTCCTGAAGTTCCATCTTCTACAACTTCTAAAGAAAACATAGAGTCTATTGAAAAAGAAGATCTTTTAACTGTAGAAGTGGCTTCGAAGACTGAAGAAGCTAAGGGGTCAAAACTTACGATTGAAGAAATTATGAAGACTCCTATTAATCCAAAGGAGCCTTTTACACGCTATAAATATCCTACTTTAAGCTTACTAAAGAAATACAACAATGATGGTAAGCCCCAAGTTGACATGGATGAAATAAAAGCAAACAATGCAAGAATTGTTGAAGTTCTTAATAGTTTCGGTGTAGCTATTCGAGAAATAAAAGCTACTGTGGGTCCAACTATCACTCTATATGAGATTACTCCTGCCGAAGGTGTTCGTATTTCAAAAATCAGAAATCTTGAAGACGACATTGCTTTAAGTCTCTCTGCTCTTGGTATTCGTATCATTGCGCCTATTCCCGGGAAAGGAACTATCGGTATTGAGGTACCAAACAAGAAGGCAAACATTGTTTCAATGGAAAGTATTTTGAATTCAAAGAAATTCCAAGAAACAACAATGGACCTTCCACTTGCTATCGGAAAGACCATCACTAACGAGGTATACATGGTAGACTTGGCAAAGATTCCTCACCTATTAGTTGCAGGTGCAACAGGTCAAGGTAAATCTGTTGGTTTGAATACCATCATCACTTCGCTCCTTTATAAGAAACACCCAAATGAATTGAAAATTGTTCTTGTAGACCCAAAGAAAGTTGAATTTAGTGTATATGCTCCTATTGCAGACCACTTTATGGCAACAGTTGCAGGCAATGAAGATGAACCAATCATTACAGATGTAACAAAAGTGGTGAACACATTGAACAGCTTAACAACTTTAATGGATACTCGATACGACTTACTTAAGATTGCAGGAGCTCGTAATATCAAAGAATATAACCAGAAGTTCGTTAACCATCAACTCGATTTAACTAAGGGTCACAAATACATGCCTTATGTAGTTGTGATTATAGACGAGTATGGTGACCTAATAATGACAGCTGGAAAAGAAATTGAATTACCTATTACTCGTATAGCACAGTTGGCTCGTGCTGTTGGTATTCACATGATTATTGCAACCCAAAGACCAACAGCTAACATCATTACGGGTAGTATTAAAGCCAATTTCCCTGGAAGAATGGCTTTCAAAGTTAGTTCTATGACCGACTCAAGAACAATCCTTGACCAATCAGGAGCAAACCAATTAATTGGTAGAGGTGATATGCTCATACTTGATGGAAATCAACCTGTACGCGTACAATGTGCTTTTGTTGATACTCCTGAGATTGAAGTTATAAACAAATACATCGCCGAACAACCTGGACCACAGACTCCTTTAGAGCTACCTGAGCCCAAAACAGAATCACAAATGGGTGGTGTTGGAAATGGAAGTGGTGACATTCAAAACCTAGACCCTTTCTTTGAAGAGGCAGCACACGCTATTGTTATATCACAACAAGGCTCTACAAGTATGATTCAAAGACGTTTCTCTATTGGTTACAACAGAGCAGGTAGACTCATGGATCAATTACAAGCGGCTGGAATTGTGGGCGAAGCACAAGGTAGCAAGCCTAGAGATGTACTTATCACTGATGAGAATTCGTTGAATATTTTATTGGCAAAAATACGATCATAAATCATTATTAATATGAAAAAGATACATACTCTAAAAACACTTATCATAGTCTTTTCAATTACTTTCTTTGCTATTGAAAAGACTTATGCACAAAATGATAAGAAAGCTCGTGAGATTTTAGACAAAACTTCTGTTGTTATTGGTGCTCCAAGTGGTGTGCATGCAAACTTTAAAGTATCATCAACTGGAGGCATAAATACAAATGGAAACATCTCAATTAAAAAGAATAAGTTCTGTGCTTCCACGACACAAGCAACCATTTGGTACGATGGAACAACTCAATGGACTTATCTAAAGAATAACAATGAGGTGAACATTAGTAAGCCAAATACAGCAAAGCAAGCATCAATGAACCCTTATGCTTTTATCAATTTATATAAGAAAGGATATAAATTAGATTACACTGCAACAAAAACAGACTATAAAGTACATTTAAAAGCAACTGATGTAACCCATACATTGAAAGAACTTTACATCACAATCAACAAACGTTCGTATATTCCTTCTATTGTAAAATTCATGCAAAATAGCACATGGACAACGATTTCTATTAGTAATTTCCAAGCTAGAAACATTGCAGATAAAGCGTTTATATTTAACTCTAAGGACTTTCCAACAGCAGAAGTAATCGATTTAAGATAAACTTTCACGACTTTGTTGCTTTCTTTTGAGAGAGCAACTCATCTGTTTCTTTCTTTAAAAGACAATTTGGTAAACAAGCAACTAAATGACAAAAGAACTTTATAAAAGATTAAACGAACTATTTAAAGCATATCAAATTCTTTATAATCACAAGTTAACTGCATCTAAAAGAGCTATAGATTACAAAGAAAACAGATATGCTAAATGGTTTCTATACATTGGTTTGTTCTTTCTCTTTGCCTATATTTGCTTACTTTCTGTCGGCTTATCGTTTATAAAAAAGCAAATAATAGAAGTAAATGAGATGGTGTTTTTCTTTGGATTGTTACCTATTTTTTCACTAATAGACTTTCTTGGACGACTTTTAATAAAGCAATCTGAATCGCATTTGATAAGACCTTATCTATTAAGTCCATTAAGAAGAAAAGATATTATACTATCATTTATCCTACAATCAATACCTAAGTTCAGAGATAAAATATTCTTTGCATGCGCCATTCCCTATGGATTTATCAGCATTCTTCCTACTCATGGTGTGGCAATACTTATTCTATTCCTTCTTTCTTTTTATCTTTTTATTGTGTTAAACAGTATTTGGTATAACCTATTCCATTCGCTTTTTAACCACAATGTCTTATTTTTTTTCATCCCAATTTGTGCTTATCTTGGCACCCTCTCGGTGGGTTTATTGAATCAAAACAATGTCATTATTCAGTTTATCCAATTCTATGGCATAGTAGGTAGCATATTCCTTGCGCACCCAATCTGCTTTATTCTTTTGCAAATACTTATTCTTTGCATTATCATAGCAATCTATTTTAAAGTTGATTTTTATCTTTTTGAGACCCAACTAACACAAGATAAAAGTAAAAGAACACGATTTACAGGTTCAACTAGTGCTTTTTCTTCAGACACTTCTCTACGTCATTTCATACAATTAGAACTCTTTCAGATTCAAAGGAACAAGAATCCACGAAAGGCAATCACACTATCAATATTCCTTTCAGTTATTTTTGCCCTTCTATCTGTGCTCCCTCAAGACACAGATTACGGCTTTCAGCAGTATTTTTACATCAGTTATGCACTATTTATAATAGGCTTCAGAAACCTATCAACTACGATGTCATACGAAGGAAATTATTCTAGTGTAATTTTCTCTTATAAAGATTTCATTTATCAACACATGAGAGCAAAGTATATTTTAAATACAATAATGCTTCTCATTCCCATAACAATACTCTTAATTGCAACGAGGTGGAACAATATCAGTATTGCTTTTATCATCGGATATGCCCTATTCACTGCAGGAGTTCAATATTTCTTTGTACTTCTTCTCACTCTATTTAATAAACAAATAATTGAGTTGAACAACAAAAATACAACAGGAGGCTGGAAGAATGCCAACCACGTACTGGTTATTGTGGTTATTCTTCTATTCATCATTCCATCTCTTTTCGTTACAACATTGCAAAAAAACGCTTCTGAAACAACAACGGAAATAATATTAACGATAGGCGGTCTTATCTTTATTACAACCCATAAGTTCTGGATAAGAGCCATTAGTAATAGAATAAACAATAGCCATTATACCTTTATTGAAGGGTTTAATGCTTCAAGATAATTATACATTAACACATGAGCAGAAAGAAAAAACAATTACCATTATTAGAAAATATCACAATAACAGACGTTGCTGCTGAAGGAAAAGCATTGGCACGAGTAGATGATATGGTTATTTTCATTCCATTCGTAATACCTGGAGACGTTGTAGATGTGCAGATAACAAAGAAAAGAAAGAGTTATTGTGAAGGTCGAGTTGTACGCTTTATTCAATATAGCGATAACAGAAAAGAACCTTTTTGCCCTCATTTTGGTATTTGTGGTGGATGCAAATGGCAAATACTTCCTTACGAAGACCAGCTTAAAGCCAAGCATCAACAAGTATACGACCAACTCTCTCGCATTGGTAAAATCGAGCTTCCTGAATTCAATTATATTCTAGGTTCGGTGCAAACTATGCAATATCGCAATAAATTAGAGTTCGGTTGTTCCAACAAAAGATGGTTAACTCAAGAAGATATCGACTCTAAGAAGACCTTTGATAATATGAACGCGATTGGTTTTCATATCACTGGAGCCTTTGATAAGATTTATCCTATCACCAAATGTCAACTCATGGACGACCTACAAAACCAAATAAGGAACCACATCTATGAGTATGCTATCAAGCAAAACATTTCTTTTTACGATCTAAGAAACCAACACGGACTATTAAGAAGCATTATGGTTAGAAACTCTAACAATAATGAATGGATGGTACTTGTGCAGTTTAGATTCGACGAAAGCAATGATAAAGAAAAGGCATTAGCACTTCTTGAAAACCTTGCTAACCACTTTCCACAAATCACTTCGTTGTTATATGTAGACAATCAGAAATGCAATGACACTTTCAACGACTTGACTGTGGAAGTGTATAAGGGTAATGATTATATCTATGAGTTGATGGAAGACCTTAAATTTAAGGTGGGACCAAAGAGCTTCTATCAAACAAATACCGAGCAAGCTTATCATCTTTACGATGTAACCCGTAAGTTTGCAGGACTCACAGGCAATGAGTTAGTGTATGACTTGTATACTGGAACTGGTACAATTGCAAACTTCGTTGCTCCTAAAGCTAAGAAAGTTATTGGTATAGAGTATGTTCCTGAGGCTATTAAAGATGCGAAAGTAAATAGTCAAATCAACAATATTAACAACACATTGTTCTATGCTGGCGACATGAAAGATATCCTATCTCAAGAGTTTATCGAAGAACATGGACACCCTGAGGTGATCATTACCGATCCTCCAAGAGCAGGTATGCATCCTGATGTAATTCAAACCATCTTGTCTGCAGCCCCTAATCGCATTGTATATGTTAGTTGTAATCCAGCTACTCAGGCAAGAGATTTGGCAGACTTCAACAAAGACTATAAGGTAACAGCAGTACAACCTGTTGATATGTTCCCACATACTCCACACGTTGAGAATGTTGTTTTACTTGAAAGAAGGGCATAATGAAACATTAAAAGCAACATAAAAAATAATATATGATGACACGAGAAGGTAAAGTATTGCTCATTTACACTGGTGGAACCATTGGAATGGGAGTTAATCACGCTACAGGTGCATTGCATCCGTTAGACTTTAACAACTTTGTTAATAACGTTCCTGAGTTTAAACACCTAAAAACGGCAGTCGATACTTATCAGTTCACACCACCAATCGATTCTAGTGATATGACACCTGAACTGTGGACACGTCTTGTTTCATTAATAGAAGAGAAATATAGTCAATACGATGGATTTGTAATTCTCCACGGAACAGACACAATGTCGTACACCGCTTCTGCCCTTTCGTTCATGATTGAGAACCTAACAAAACCCATCATACTTACAGGAAGTCAGCTTCCTATAGGACAGTTGCGAACTGATGGAAAAGAAAATCTCATCACTAGTATAGAATTAGCTGCAGCTCACAACGATGACGGTTATCCTTTAGTTCCTGAAGTATGCATATATTTCAATGGGCAACTTATTAGAGGTAATCGCAGTACCAAACGAAATGCAGATGGTTTCGACGCATTCGACAGCTTTAACTATCCTCGTTTATGCGACGTTGGTGTTAATATTCGTTTTCACGAGTATGCTATTCTCAAGCCAAACTACAACAAACCAACTGTGATACACAAAGATCTGAATCCCAACATCGTTATTCTTTCACTCTTCCCTGGCATACAAGAGAATATAACAAAGCACATCTTTGATGCTCCAGAGCTTGAAGGTGTAATCATAAGAAGCTTTGGAAGTGGTAATGCCCCACATCAACAATGGCTAATGAACCTTCTTTCTAAAGCCTCTAAACGTGGTGTTACTATTGTAAATATTAGTCAATGTATATCTGGAAAGGTAGAAATGCAACGCTATGAAACAGGACATCAGCTTAAAAATGCAGGCGTTATTAGTGGATTCGACTCTACTGTTGAGGCTGCAGCAACAAAACTTATGCACCTAAAAGCAATGAACCTACCCAACGAAGAGCTTATTCGTTTAATGCAAACTCCTATCGCTGGTGAGATAACAATATAGTTATTTTGGTGTACTAAAGCCATTAAAAGAAGTACTTTTGTATAAAATAATACACTAATAAAAGAATATTTTTATTACTTTTGCAATAAGAATACAAAACATATGCCCTAACATTAATAGCAAACAAACCTTTTACTAGAAGGTAATAGTAATGCGTAACAATATGAGTGCTATGCACTTAATGTTCCAAAAGAATTATACTTTATACAAATTAAATACAAAACATTATGAAAGATTTAAAAGGAACAAAAACAGAAAAGAATTTAATGGAAGCCTTTGCAGGTGAATCTCAAGCAAAAAACAAGTACGAATTCTTTGCAGCTAAAGCTCGTAAAGATGGTTACGAACAAATTGCTGCAATCTTTGAAGAGACTGCAATCAACGAAAGAGCACATGCAAAGATGTGGTTTAAATACCTTGAAGGAGGTGAAATTAAATCTACTGCAGAGAATTTAGTTGAGGCTGCGAATGGTGAAAACTATGAGTGGACCGACATGTATGACCGTATGGCACGTGAAGCAGAGGAAGAAGGATTCCCTGAAATCGCACGTCAAATGCGTGGAGTTGGTGCTATTGAAAAGAGACATGAAGAACGTTATCGCAAGCTTCTCAAGAATATTAACGATGAAGTAGTATTCTCTCGTGACGGAGATTGCATCTGGGTTTGTCGCAATTGCGGTCACCTTGTATTTGGAAAGAAAGCTCCTGAGATTTGTCCAGTATGCCGTCACCCAAAAGCTTTCTTCGAATTAGAAGCTAACAACTATTAATTGTTAATTTATTCACTATACTAGTTGGTTTTAAACACAAAATGGAAGTATGTATAATACTTCCATTTTATTTTATCTTTTCACTTCATTTGCTCACATCAAGTATAAACATTTCCCCATAATCATTAAAATTCCACAATATAAAAGCAATGAGTTTGCAATATAAAAGCAATATAATTATAACCTAAAAGCATTGACATTACACCACAAAAACAATGCCTTTATCACCATGTTTCATTGTAATCAACAAGCACCTTATTTATTCTTCTTATTTAAATATATCTTTATATTCTCTCGTTTCTAAAGATTTCTATCTTTAATGCTTCATTATTCCAGATAAATTATGTAAGTTTGCAATAATAAAGATAAAAGCTTTGTAACATGAATACATCCAATCTAACTATTCAACAAATTGAACGTGCCTTTCATAAGATAGCACAACAATTTCCAACAACAAATGAACCTTCAATCATTACTGATGTTCATCTGTTTGTTTCACAAGAATCTGGCGACCTTATTGCTTACGACGATAACGACAGAGAGATAACAAGATGTGTTGTTGAAGAATGGATTGACAATAAAGACGAGAAATTTTATCACCATATAACAACTCTTTTACGAGATGTTCTCAGATCAAATCAAGCCACAATAGATAATATGGGTATTTTAAAACCATTCAGCATTGTTCTTCAAAACGAAGAGAAAGAAGACTTATCTGAACTATATCTTGCTGATGATGACACCATAATTATAGGCGGAGATTTAATGGAAGGTCTCAAAGAGGATTTAGATTCATTCCTAATTGATTTATTAAAAGAAAAAGATTAAGCTTTAAAGCTTAATCTTTTTCTTTGCCATCTTACTTTCATTACTCATTCGATCTAATGCAGTAACAACATATTTCATTTTCTTCGTACCATCATTATAAGGCAACTTGGTGTAATTTTTCGATGTAATTTCTACAATTTTCGACGCATCATTGATTTTTATTTCTTCGCCATAATCGAACTTATACACCACATATTTATGAGCCATATCGTCCCAAGTCTTTCCTTTTGGCTCTTTCCAAAATAGCATATAGCCATCTTTTGTCCACACTTTTTTTAAACATTTAGGTTTTTTAGGAGCTTTATCGTCAATGAATGGCATTCTAGGTTGAAGACTTGGATAACGCCAATAGTTTGTTCTTAGGCTGGTTCCATAGTTTCCAATATTGTCAACCGCAGTCTTTGCATACCACAGCACCACACCTTGTACGTTCTCCATCCTATTCTGTAATGCATATTTTGCAGGCATTTGGTTTTGTAAAGGGTTTTGAATATCTTGATACTTCACCGTTCTTTCAATATCTTCTCCGATATATAAAGGACGGTTCGAAGCATATTTATTCCACCACTTTATAAGCGTTTCGTAATCAGCGGCTTTGTTTCCAATCTGCCAATACAATTGAGGTACACAATAATCAACCCAACCATTGTTCACCCATAGCAACACATCTGCATACAAATCGTCATAGTTTTGCAAACCATTGGTGTCACTTCCTATTTGAGGTGCACTCTTCTTGTTACGATAAATACCAAAAGGTGAGATACCAAACTTCACCCATGGCTTTGCACTATGAATAGAATCAGACAATTGTTTAATGAAAATATTAACATTATCTCTTCGCCAATCGTCTTTATTAGTTATTCCATTGTTGTTTTGTCTGAACTCTCTATCATCGTCAATAGTGAATCCTGCAGCAGGATAAGGATAGAAATAATCATCAATATGTAATCCATCAATATCATAACGACGCACAATGTCATTTACAACCTTACAGATATAAACTCTATTTTCTGCAAGAGCTGGATTTAAAATCAATTGTCCATTATAGCTAAATACACGATTGGGGTATTTAATGGCAACATGATTGTTCGACAAGTCCTTTGTTCCTGCGGTCTTAGCTCTAAACGGATTGATCCAAGCGTGTAGCTCCATGCCTCGTTTATGACATTCATTTACCATCCAAGTAAGTGGATCCCAGTATGGATTTGGTGCCAAACCTTGTCGTCCAGAAAGGAATTTACTCCATGGTTCGTATTCACTTTGATATAAAGCATCACACTCGGGACGAACCTGAAAGATAATTGCATTCACTCCATCTCGCTGTAATTCGTTTAATTGATAGGTCAAAATACGTTGCATTTCGCTTTTGCTCATACCTTGAAACTGACCATTTACAGCCTGAATCCATGCTCCTCTGAACTCTCTTTTCTTTATTACCGTAGCCTCAGCTACAATAGAACTTGCCCAAAGAAACATACTTATTAATAAGGTATACAGCCCTGTTCTCTTTAACATAGTTATTTCTTGTTATCTAATTGATTGTTTATTTCTTTTTCTTCTTATTGTGATTGGCACATAAGCGATAATAATATTCAAGGTTAACTCTAGGCACTTTACGAATAGAAAGTGTATTTAAGTGTTCTAAAGCCTCTGCGTATTTCTCTTGATTAATGAGCATCTCTACTCGACCTAAGCTATAATCAAGATTAGAAGGTGCTCGTTTTTCTGCCTGCGCAAAGTCGTATTCTGCTAATTCATATTGGTGTTGCTCCTCTTCAAATCCTGCTCTTATTGCATAAGTAATGGCACTATCTGGATAAGCTTCAATGAGTTGATTCAGAATATCCATTGCTTCTATAGTGCGATGGGTCTTATTATTCAATAAAGCTAATCCCAAACGACCTTCGAAATGATTTGGATATGCTTTTAACAAATCCTCATAATCGGTTCTTGAAAGATTCAAACGATTGGTTTTATCGTATAAATATGCTCTAAAATAAAGAGCTGTTTGGTTGCGTGGTTGTTGCTTTAAAATATCGGAATAGGCATCTATTGCATATTGCCAGTTTTCTAATTGCATGCTATATCCTGCCTTTTTCAATAGTAAATCTATTGAAGAAGGATAGACTTTTAGCTGAGTTGTTATTACCGTTAAGCTGTCTTTCAATTGCTCTTTTGACTGACAAAAGGCATTTTTGGGAAGCAATAAAAGCAAAGCAACATATATAATTCTTTTCATTTGCTATCTATTTAAAAGATAAATACTCATCACTTGCCAGCTTATTTAGAAGCTATCAACGTTAGATATCTCTCCTATTGGCATGTTTTCGATGTTCATTTTCGAATCAGAGAAAGTATTTCCTTGCTCAGATTCAAATGGAACAAGGTCGGTTTCGTCAGGATTTTGGAATCGAGTAAACTCGCCTCTAAATCGCAATAGCACATCACCTGTAGCACCTTTACGGTGCTTTGCTACGATAATTTGAGCCATTCCCCGTAAATCTCGATGCTGTTCATCTTCAAAAATTCTATAGTATTCAGGTCGATGAACAAACAAAACCATGTCGGCATCTTGCTCAATTGCACCCGATTCTCGCAAGTCACTCAGCAAAGGACGCTTACCTTCGACCCCCTCTCTGCCTTCTACATTACGACTAAGTTGGGACAAAGCGATGATGGGAATGCGTAATTCTTTAGCCAAACCTTTTAACGAGCGTGAGATAGTTGATACCTCTTCTTGTCTACTTCCGAACTTCATTCCATTCGCATTCATTAGCTGTAAGTAGTCAATCATAATGAGTTTCACTCCTTTTTCTCTAACAAGTCTACGTGCCTTAGTACGCAGTTCAAATACAGAAAGACCAGCAGTATCGTCTAAGTAGATAGGTGCTCCTTCCAATTTTCTGATGTTTTGGTCTAACCTTCCCCACTCATCAGACGACAATTGACCATTAAGAATCTTGCTACCAGGTATCTCACACACATTAGATAATAAGCGATTTACCAACTGAACATTATCCATTTCAAGTGAAAAGAAAGCAATTGGCTCATTAAAATCAACCGATATATTTTTAGCTAACGACAAAGCAAACGACGTTTTACCCATTGCAGGGCGCCCAGCAATGATTACTAAGTCTGATTTTTGCCATCCACTAGTCATCTTATCCAGCCCTGTATAACCTGTAGGAATACCTGTTAAGCCTCCAGAATTCTCCGAAGCTTTCTGCAATATGCCAATAGCTTCGTGCAAAACGGGGTCTATCTGCGTGTAATCTTGGCGCATATTCTTTTGCGAAATCTCGAAAAGTGACCCTTCAGCTTCTTGCATTAATGAATCTACATCAACGGTTTCGTCAAAAGCTTTTGTTTCGATAACGCTGGCAAAAGATATCAACTGACGTGCAAGAAACTTCTGACTTAATATCTGAGCGTGATATTCTATGTGTGCAGAAGATGCCACTTGCAAACTAAGCTCAAGGATATAGCCTTGTCCTCCCACGTCTTCGAGAGTACCTTCACGTTTTAATTCTTCCGCAACAGTCATTATATCGACAGGTCGTTCGTTCATACTTAACGCCTGAATTGCTCGATAAATCTTTTGGTGTTTTGGTTCATAAAACGTATCGGGACGCAATGATTCAGACACCAAAGAAAAGGCATCTTTGTCTATCATTAATGCTCCTAGTACCACTTTTTCTAACTCTAACGCCTGAGGTTGCAAGTGTCCGTATTGATTATCTATTTTTTTTGCCATTTTATTGCTGAATTCTTTTATTTAAAAGGAAATATTCTTGCTTTGCAATCTTTTATTTTCGAGTTTGTTCCAACACAACAAACCCAAAGATAAAGTATCTGCAAATATATAAAAAAGAATTGGATTGCTGAAACGAGTGTACTGCCAAAATTACACGACTAGAAAGTTCTTTGATTTCAAAGAAATAAGAACGACCTGCAATATCAATGCTTTTGGCATATAAAAGCAATGTTATTACGATCCAAAAGCATTGCTTTTACAAAGGAAAAGAATAGCTTTTACTTTAAATCTACAATATCTATAACTTTTATTGAGACACAAAACGACAAAATAAAAGACTAAGAAACAATAAGAAAAACAGAATAACTGATATAAAAGAGAATTTCATTTCCATTGAAAAACCTCTATAACATATAACAAAATTGTATCTATTTTCATTTTGCATAAAGAGGAAATAGCCTATACTTTATCACAACTAGGAATAAAAGAATGAGAAATTGACTAAAAAAAGCAAAAGATTGATTGTCTCACGACAGCCAATCTTTCTTAACCTTAATAATCTAATACCATGAAAAACACGTCACAAAGTTAGCGCTTTTTACAATACATATAACAATAAGGGAGGTATAATCTTTCGATTTTTCATTATTGTTAACTAAATAATTCTCTACTTTTGTTTTTATTTACACTGAAACTTTAATTATATGTTATTTGTCTATTTAAACTCAAAAAAGATATATTTTGATATTTTCAGAAAGAAAAACTAAACATAAAAACACCATAAATTTGATAAAATAAAGAGGATTAATACAATTAACACTTTAAAAGAAAAGAAAGATCTTTTTTTTCATTTTACTCTTTCTCAAATAGTTTAAATAGCTATTAACATCTTATTATATAGTACTATATATCTAAACAAGATCTATTCCAAATATGATATTCTCATAATTAGGATTCTTTTTTATTTCAAGACTAACTAGAATTATCTAGTCAATAATAAAGAAACATTTTTAAAAACCTCCATGGTATATTTATATGTTTTATTAAAATAAAAATTGTTTATTTTATATTTATGCTATATATCGTACACATTTATATGTATAAATTAGAAGCAATGACATAAAAAATATCTAAAAAAGGATATTATAGAAGAACTCTATAACCTTTGGTATGCTTTTTGATAACATTAACAATATAAATAAAGAATGACAATTATGGCATTTATAGACTATTATAAAATATTAGGTGTGAAAAAAGACATACCACAAGACGAGGTGAAAAAAGCGTTTAGAAAGCGTACAAAGCAATTTCATCCCGACCTACATCCTAATGACCCAAAGGCAAAAGCAAAGTTTCAGGCATTAACTGAAGCCTACGATGTGATTGGCGACCCTGTAAAACGCAAAAAATACGACCAATATGGAGAGCGTTGGAAGGATATGGATGCTTTTAATAACCATGCAAATGGAGGAGCATATAATCAACAATATGGCGCAGGAACCAACTTTGGAGGCTTTGAAGGGTTCGACTTTAATAGCTTTTCAAATGGAGGTGGTGGTTTTTCTAGTTTCTTTGAGAGCATGTTTGGAGGCGAATGTAAATCAAGTTGCAACAGCAAACAAAGAACAAGAAAAAGCAATGATGCAACTGCAGACATCAATATTGACATGTATACTGCGCTTCTTGGTGGAGAAATTATTGCCCAAATTTCAGATGGAAGTAAAATTAAATTAAAGATAAAACCTTATACTACAGACGGAAGTAAGGTTAGACTAAAAGGAAAAGGGAAAGACTTAGGAAATGGAACAAAGGGAGATCTAATTCTTACTTATCGTGTTTCGTTGCCTACAAACTTATCTGAAAAACAAAAAGAGCTCTTAAAACAAATGAGAGAAGCTTAATTTTTAGAGAGTTGCAAGTATGCAACGCTCTCCTATTCTAAGACTTCCAAACCATAAGAAAATGACTATTCTATAATAAATTAAACTTTTTTGCACTTATACTTATTTTATTCTACAAGAAGCAAATTGTAAAACCACTCACCCAAACAGAGACATGGAAAATAAAATAATTAAACCTATTGCACACTTTTGCTCTCCTTTAGAGGAAAAATTTGGTGTTCCAAAGCAAAGTGGACTTGTTAATACACTACAAGGCACAATTGTTTTTGAGAAAGAATATAGCAATATGGAAATTATTAAAGGTCTAGAAGAATTCGACTACCTATGGATGATATGGGGATTCTCAGCCAATAAGGAGGACTTCCACGGCACAACTGTTCGTCCACCACTATTGGGTGGCAATGTAAGAATGGGTGTTTTTGCTACTCGTTCGCCTTTCCGTCCAAATGGTTTAGGACTCTCTTCTGTCAAAATAAGTAAGATTGCGATCAACGAAAAAGGACTTCTTACGATTGAAGTACTTGGCGCAGACCTTATCAATAATACTCCTATTTATGATATAAAGCCCTAT
>JBQMYA010000003.1:0-89097 GCA_052173735.1 Prevotella sp. | reverse complement strand
AGTTGGTTAGAGCGTCAGATTGTGGTTCTGAATGTCGTGGGTTCGAGTCCCATCTACCACCCATTAAATTAGAAAGGAATTGTGTCAATAAACGGCGCAATTCCTTTTTTTATTGGTATGAATTGTGAATGGATTTACTTAAAATTCGAACTTCTAAGTGCAATATATATGATTTAGATAGGGTAATTATGAAAGTAAAATGCTATGATTTTACATCTTAATAAGAATGTAATTGCATTCCCAAAGCTATACTATTATATCTTAAAGTGAACGAAGTGAGTATTCTGAAATAAAGACATTATAATTTAAGATAAAGATATTAATAAACAGAACTAATATGAATCAAAATACAAAGCAACCTCTTTTTTCACATCTCTGTTTGTTAGGTGCTGCAACATTTTGGGGCTTAATGGCTCCTTTAGGTAAAGACGCAATGAATAATGGCATTAATGGAGTGGCATTAGTTATGTTTCGTATTTTGGGAGGAACAACACTATTTGGCCTCACTTCCTTATTTGTTCAGAAAGAGAATGTATGCCGAAGAGATATTTTTCTTTTTATGTTAGCTGCAGTTTTGGGTTTAATTTGCAACCAATGCTGCTATACCATAGGCTTAAGTCTTACGTCTCCCATAAATGCTGGCATCATAACTACTACAATGCCCATCTTTACTTTGATTCTTTCTGCTTTGATTTTGAAAGAACCAATTACGTTAAAAAAGGCAATTGGTGTTGCTCTTGGATTCTTTGGTGCTGTGTTATTGCTCTCAACAAGTTTGAGAATGGCAGGAATAAATGGAGTAGGAAGTATCAAAGGAGACCTCTTATGCCTAGCTGCTCAATTATCTTATACACTTTATCTCACCATCTTTAATAAACTTGTGAAGCGTTATTCTGCCTTTACCATAAATAAATGGATGTTTCTTTGGGCAACACTTTTGTTGTTTCCGTTTGCCTTTCCTTCTGTCCAAGCCATATCTTTCTCTCAAATATCTCTCAAAACCTATTTGGAAGTAGGATATGTTATTGTGTTTGGAACCTTTATTTGTTATTTGTTGATGATTTCAGGACAACGTGTTTTGCGTCCTACCGTAGTGAGCATGTATAACTATATGCAGCCAGTTGTAGCAACAATAGTAAGCATTTCTTTGGGTTTGGCAGCATTAACTTTCAACCATTTTATTGCTGTAGTTTTTATTTTTATAGGAGTTTGGCTTGTTGTACGTTCAAAATCGAAGCGAGATATCTTTTCTTCTCGTTGAATTAAAGAGAATTTTGCTTTACAATTTCTTTTTATTAAAGCTAATTATAAGGGTAATAAATAACGATATCGTTATTTTACCCATTCGTATGAGTTGCCCCATGACTTGATTCCTGGAATGTTTAGATACTCTTCTTGATAACCAAATACTTTTATTTTTCGTCCAAAGTTATTGGGATTATCTACAAGGTTGAGTTCCTTTCTTGCTCGAGAGCGACTTTTTAGCTCAATGGCAATCATCTTTTTTATGTCTTTCTCATTGAAGCTATCTGCTAATAGTATGGCTGATTGCCCGTTAAAGGGAGCTTCTAATGTGGCATTCTTAATGTTTCCTGAACATGAACCCACAATATAACCTTGTACCCATATTTGATATAGGTAGTCTTTTTTTAAGAAGTCAGATATCGAAACATAGTCTTCTGTAGGTGATTTTTTGCCGTTATCATACTTGTCTTTTGATGGATTATTAGGTAACGAATCTTCTTTCTCTTTACCTGGATTAGGTTTTTGGGGGGTGGGAGTGTTGTTTCCCGATTCCTGTTTATCTTTAGAAGGATTCTTCTTTTTATCAGATGAATTCTGTTCTTCTTCTTTCTCTTCTTCAGAATTGATCGTAGATTCTTTCTTATCTTTCTTCTTTTCTGCAAAATAAGGCTTTTCACAAGCAGATAAGCTGATAAAAAGTAGTGTAAGAATAAAATAAATAAATGCTTTCATTATCGTTGTTTTTGGTTAATATCGTTTTACAAATTTACAAAAAATATGAAATCTATTGCAAGTTTATCCCTCTTTTTTCATAATTATCTTTTGAATAGTTTTCTACATAGAGTGTTATATGATGTTGCGTCTTTATTTCTTTTATTTTGTATGTTTACAATTATTTCTTCAAATAAATTTATTATCTTTGCATAGATTCACGGTATTTCTACTTATTGAAACGCAGAAGATATATTGTGTTAAAATGTTAATGGTAGATAAACATGAAGTATTTTCTTTATGAAAATGGATACTGTGGTATCATAACTTTATCTCAATAAAATTATGGCTTGTAATATATTTAAAGGTCTAGGAACAGCTCTTGTAACTCCATTCAAGTTAGATGGAAGTGTTGATTATGATGCTTTGCAACATATTATCGATTATCAATTGCAGAATGGAGCCGATTTTTTGTGCATATTAGCAACTACAGGAGAAACGCCTTGTTTGTCAATTGAAGAGAAACGGACAATAAAAAATATTGTTGTAGATCAGTGTAGAGGTAAAGTTCCCATCTTAATTGGATGTGGAGGAAATAATACACAGGCTGTAGTTCATGAGTTAAAAACTACAGATTTTAAAGGGATAGATGCCATTTTGAGTGTTTGTCCATATTATAACAAACCTTCTCAAGAAGGTTTATATCAACATTTTAAACTTATTTCTAAAGAAAGTCCATTACCGGTTGTGCTTTATAATGTTCCAGGAAGAACTGGAGTGAACCTGCAATGGGATACAACTGTGCGCCTTGCAAATGATTGTGAGAATATTATTGCAATTAAAGAGGCTAGTGGGAATTTAGAACAAGTGGATAAAATTATTCAAAATAAGCCTAATCGTTTTGATGTATTAAGTGGTGATGACGCTCTAACTTTCTCGATGGTTGCCAGTGGAGCAGCAGGAGCAATATCGGTAATTGGTAATGCTTTACCAAGAGAGTTCTCTAAAATGATACGTCTTGAGTTTAATGGAGAATATGAACCAGCAAGAACAATTCATCATTGTTTTGCAGAATTGTATGATTTGTTATTTGTAGATGGTAATCCTGCGGGTGTGAAAGCATTACTAAGCGAAATGGGTTTCATTCAAAATGTACTTCGATTACCATTAGTCCCAACCCGTATTACTACAAAACAAAAAATGGCAAGCATTTTGAAAGGTCTTCAAATGTAAAGATTCGATCAATTATTGTGCAGTAATAAAGGTAAGAATATTAAGGATGAGATTAGGAGTTGTTGTATGTTGACTCCTCTTAGATGATTCTATCTTTCTAATTTGCAATCAGTTTATAAAATTAATTATAAGCAATTTATAGCTAATACCATTCCTATAAAAGAGTGGTATTTGTGTTTTTTTTACTTTTAATAATAAAAAGTGCAAAAGAGTAATCTTTCTTATCTTATTGTAACTTTAATTTTTATTATAGAATAGCATTTTACTTGTTATGTGCTTGGTCAGAGGTTATGGGTAAAAGAGACTAAAACTAGAGCTCATGGCTTATTACTTTGAATCTAAAGTAATAAGTGAAACTTCAACATCTTGTGTTGTGATGATGCAACCATCAGATCCTTTTTGAAGCAATGGCTTAATTTTATCCAAAAAATCATGAATTTTTTCTTCATTATCGACAATCTCAACGGTGATAGGAACTTTATCTGTAAATTCCCAGTGTGAATGCAATATTGTTGAGGAACTGCATCCATATCCCATAATGCCTTTATATATTGTAGCTCCTGCCATATTGAATTCTTTTGCCATTCGAGCTAAAAAATGATATAAAGGCTCGTCTTCATATAAGTCCGTATTACTTATATAAATCTTAATCATTTTCGCCTTGTCATTCATAAATTAATTTGTTTGTAGGTTTATAGTGGTTATTGCAAAAGTACAAAAATAACTTATAGGTTGTAGAATAAAATGTATAAAAAACTTTTATTCCAACGGAAATAAGTAATTTTGTTTTGCTTAATGGAATGAAGTTTGTGTATTTCTGTTAAGAATTAACAATTGTAAAAATTAAGATGTTAAATAATAAATTAAAATGAAGAAGATAAAGAACCCTTGGTTACATAAAAATGATTATAATTGCTTTGGATGTTGTCCTAATAACCCATTAGGTTTAAAGATGGAATTTTATGAGGAAGGCGATGAGATTATATCATATTGGCATCCCAATGACCACTATCAAGGTTGGGTAGATGTGATGCATGGAGGAATATTAAGTACAATAATAGACGAAATTGCAGGCTGGGTTGTGCTGAGAAAGATGCAAACAACAGGTGTAACAAGTAAATTAGAGGTGATTTATCGTAAGCCAATACTCTCTTCTTCAAAAGTAATTATCGTACGTTCTCATATCTCCTCGGTTCTTAGGAACATTGTAAAGATAGAGGCTAGCATTGAAAATGAGAATCATGAAGTGTGCGTTAATGGTGTTGCAACCTATTTTACATTCGGTAAGAAACGTGCAGCCGAAATGGGATTTACCGAATGTGAAATTGAAGATGAATAATTAAAACTTACTTATACCTTAATTAATAATATAAGAATGAAATTGATATTGAAAAATAAAATGGTGGGAATACTAGCACTTTGTTTTATGGCTAGTAGTCCAAATGTGGCTTTTTCACAAGCAAAGAACGATAAGTATCCTTCTTTTTTAAGTGTTAAAGAGCTTCCAGATGGTGTGAAATACCTTCCTGCTCCACCTGATACTTCTAGTGTTGCATTTCTCAATGACTTCTCAAGATATCAGTGGGGAAAGTCTATAAGAAATACAAAAAGAGGAGAACAAGCTATTGATGATGCAACACAAACAGCAGAGTCGTTGGCAAGACAGTTCTCTGAAGTTTTTGGATTAGAAATATCTCAGACCGCAACTCCACAGATATTCTATCTTCTTTCGTTGTTAAACTCAGATTGTGGATATGCAACTCAAACGGCAAAGCATTACTATATGCGCAAACGTCCATTCGTTCAATTCCACGAGTTGACCTCTATTCCTGTTAAAGAACCACATTATCGTAATACTGGTTCTTATCCTTCAGGACATTCTGCCACAGGTTGGGGAATTGCATTAGTGCTCTCAGAGATTAATCCTGCACGACAAGAGGAAATCCTTAAACGTGGATATGAGATAGGAGAGAGTAGAGTTATTGCAGGATTTCATTATCAAAGCGATGTGGATTATGCTCGTCTTGCAGGCAGTGCAGCGGTTGCTCGTTTACATGCAGACAAGACTTTTATAAAACAATTGCAAAAAGCTAAGGACGAATTTATACGTCTTTCAAAATAAATATTGTATTTTTGCAAATGCAAATGGTTTCGTCCTACTTAATAATATGTAAAGAATTGCAAGATATTCTGTATGATATGGGTAGACGAGACGAATTAAAAGGGAATCAAGTGAAAGTCTTGAACAGTCCCGCTGCTGTAAGCAATAATTATTACGAACTAAACACTATGTCACTGATGTAATTGGGAAGACGTTTATCTTCGTTTTGCAAAGTCAGAAGACCTGCCATTATGCTTTTTAAGTTTTGATTCGTCTCGAGGAAGACTGTCAAAAACATGTTTTGTGGAAATACAATATGTTAAGAAAGGATCTAATTCTCTTCTTCCTATTCTTGTGTGCATTGTCAATTAATGCACAGAATGATAGTATTACTACCACATATCAGCTCGAAGGAGTCAAGATATATGGTAGTAAGCAACCCATTAATGCCCTTGCTTTACAGCCCATACAGACCTTTGATAACCAACAAATGCAGCAATTAGGGTTTCATCGTATATCAGATGCGGTGAAATATTTCTCTGGCGTAGCTGTAAAAGATTATGGGGGACTGGGCGGATTGAAGACAATTAGTCTTAGAGGACTATCTTCTCATCATACAGCAGTTAGTTATGATGCTTTAGTTCTTAGCAATTTACAAGCAGGACAGATTGATATAGGACGATTTACCACAGATGGAGTGGCTCAAACAAGTGTGGCTTTAGGGCATAGTAGTGCTTTATTGCAAACTGCAAGACATTATGCTTCTGCTGGAATACTAATGATTGAGACTGATGGAAAAGCCTTTCTCTATTCGAATAAGAATACAAGTGTCAACGGAAGTCTAACTTTTGGTTCTTTTAATTACTATCAACCATCTTTTCGTTTGTGGCAAAAAATAAGTCCCAAGACATCAATTGGAGCTAATATTACATATATCAAGAGTAAGGGTGATTATCCTTTTATTTTGAAAAATGGAAGGTTAATAACCAAAGAGAAACGCCAAAACGATGATATTTCTTCTCTTAATTCAGAATTAAACCTTTTCCATTTGTTTAAAGAAGGAGTTTTATTACATTCCAAAGTCAATTATTATCATTCAGAAAGAGGGCTTCCTGGTGGAGTGATTTTGTATAATCACGATGCTAAAGAGCGATTATGGGACGATAATTTTGCATTCCAAACGAATTTTAAAGCACCACTCTTAGATCAGAGAATGCAAATGAAAGCAATCTTAAACTATAGTTATGCTCGAAATAAATATGTAGATTTGGGTAGTAAATATCCGACAGGAATGTTGAAAGAAATCAATAGCCAGAACGAATTATATCTTTCTTCTGCCTTTGCTTACACATTTTCTCCTGCTTTAACGCTATCTCTTTCACAAGATTTTTCATTGAATAAACTTCTTGAAAGTGCAGCTATAACATCGCAGCCTATTCGCTTTACAAGTTTAACTGCATTCAATGTAAAATACCATTATAAGCGTTTTAAAGGAGAAGGTACATTGGTTTCTTCTTTTAGTAGTGAAAAAACAACGAAAAGCTCATCTGCTCTTACAAGATTCAATCTGTCTCCTTCAATTGCAATGTCTTATGCTTTGCTTCCTAATAACAGTTTGTTGATGCGCTTAATGTTGAAGAGTTGCTATCGAATGCCATCATTTAATGAACTTTATTATTTGAAATTTGGAAATACACAGCTTCGACCTGAGCAAGCAATTATGATGAATTGCGGATTAACTTATAAAGGATTGCTTTTTAGTAAGGCAAAAATAGAGACTACAGTAGATGCATATTATAATAAGGTGAAAGACAAATTAGTTGCTTTTCCATCACTATATGTATGGAAAATGGTTAATTTTGGAAAAGTAAATATTTATGGATTAGATTTTACAACGAACATTTTTCTACCTATTTCCAAATCATTTTCTCTACAAGGAACTCTTTCTTATTCGCAACAACAGGCATTAGACAAAAGTGACCGCACTACTTATTCTTTTAATAAGCAATTACCTTACACTCCAAGACATAGTGCTCATTGCACGCTTGTTGCTCAATTGCCTTGGTTAAGCGTTGGTTATAGCATGTCTACTAATAGCGAACGTTATAGTATGATGCAACAAACAAGTGAATACAGACTTGCTCCTTTTACCGAACATAGCGTGACTTTTAGTAAAGATTTTATGTTGAAGCAAGTCAAAATGATGTGTTCTCTCACTTTACAGAATATCACAAATCAACAATATGATATTATAAAATATTATCCGATGCCTGGTCGTCAAGTGCGATTCACGACATCTCTAACTTTATAAAAACAATTTAATAGATGAAAAAATTAACTAGTTTATGGCTTTTTGCCTTGTGTCTTGTAAGTTCTTTATCTCTTTTCACGTCATGTTCAGATGATGGTAATGAAATGGAAGAGTGGAGAAAAGCTTCTAAAGTGGATTTACCTTCATACAGAGGTTTTGTTCTTAGTGAAGGAAGTTTTGGTAAAAACAACTCTCACCTTTATTTCTTTAATCCGCAGAACGACACCATTTTTAATGCAGATATCTACGAAACACAAAACAAACAGAAGTTGGGTGACACTGCAAATGATATGATTACCTATGAAGGTGATATTTATGTTGTAGTGAATAACTCAAAAAGACTTTTGCGTTTGAGTGGTGCAGGACTTCAACTTGCTGCGTTTGAAAAGTTTAATACCATTGGTGCTCCACGTAAAGTAGTGGCAGTTAACAATAAACTTTATGTGACATGTTATGGTGGATATGTTGCTCGTTTTGATGCAAAGACACTAACTCTTGAAGACAGTGTAAAGGTTGGAGCTAATCCTGAGCAAATAATTGAATCTAAAGGAAAACTCTATTGTGTTAACTCAGGATATGGAGAAGGAAATACTTTATCTGCAATTGATATCCAACAGTTTAAAACTTCAACGACACATCCAGCTCCTTACAATCCTACTAGTATTGTTTCTACTGGTAATTATACTTATATCACTGCGTTATATCACAGCGCAGACTGGTCAACTTATTATGGACAAGTTTATTCTTATGACTTAAATAAGTTTGAATATCAACTCATTGCACAAGTAGATAAGGTGCTTGCTGTAGATAATTTACTTTATATGGTGAAGAATAAATCTGCTGCAATCTCTCAAGATGTAAATAGTTTCACGGTATATAA
Source organism: Prevotella sp. (assembly GCA_052173735.1). Taxonomy (GTDB): domain Bacteria; phylum Bacteroidota; class Bacteroidia; order Bacteroidales; family Bacteroidaceae; genus Prevotella. The sequence goes on along the minus strand of JBQMYA010000003.1, from coordinate 80,616 downwards.
TAGCGATACTAAACAAACAAGTACATGGAATTTGAAAAAAGCTCCTACAGAGTTGCATTCTAACACCGTGTATATGGTTACAAGAAATTCATTTGATGGAAGCTTTTATATTGGTACAACAGACTATGTTAGTAATGGTGTTGTTTATCATTTTGATAAAAATGGTACTTACATTAATAAGTTTAGTGCAGGCGGTATCAATCCTAATGCAGTAGTATTCTTAAGATAATGCATTCTGTTATTTATTGTATTATAGTTATATTAAGTGTGTTGTTCACTTCATGTAATTTCTCAAAACAACGAGAACTTACAGAAGTGGGCGATACACTTCAATTGAAATATGCTCGTGGAGTTGATGTTATTCGTTTTCAGGATTATACAATTGTTGATATAAAGAATCCTTGGAAGGATAAAGAACTGTTGCAACGATATATTCTTTGTACCCGAGATAAAGTTCAAAAGATACCTTCTTCTCTCAAAGGAACAAAGGTTTCAGTTCCTTTAGAACGATGTGTTATATCTACAGCAGCCCATTGCTATCTTTTAGATCGATTGAAACAAACAAGTAGTATTGCAGCTGTTTTAGGGCGAAAATATATTCATATTCCTGTAATAGAAAACGAAATAAAAAAAGGAAATATTGTCGATGCAGGTGAAGAGTTTCAACCTAATATTGAGAAACTAATAGTTATAAATCCCGATGCTTTGTTTTTTTCTCCTTATGAGCAGGCAGGAAGCTATCAAAACTTAGATAAATTAGGTATTCCTATCATTTTTTGTGCCGACTATATGGAATCTTCTTCGTTGGCAAGAGCTGAATGGATGAAGGTTTATAGCTTGTTTTTTGATTGCGAAGAACTTGCAGAAATTTTATTTGATGAGGTGGAAAGAAACTATAAAGCGCAGACCATTATGGCTCATCAGCTTCATTCCAAGAACGAAATATTTACCGAACGCTTGATGTCTAGCACATGGTATTGTCCTGGAGGAAAAAGTACTATAGCGCAATTAATAAAGGATGCAAATGGTATTTATTCGTTTTCTGATAATGAGAGGGCAGGCTCTATTCCCTTAACTTTCGAGCAAGTGTTTGCAAAAACGCAGCAAGCTAAGATGTGGGCGTTTACTTATAATGGTGAGAAAGATATGACTATAGGTGATTTATTGAAAGAGAATGACCGATATAAGGCTCTTAAAGTGGTTGTGAATGGAGCTATTTATGCTTGTAATGCCTCTAAAGTTCCATTTTTTGAAGAGACTCCTTTCCGTCCAGATTGGCTCCTTCACGACTTTATAATCATGCTTCACCCGAACCATTTTCAGGCAAATCAATTAAAATATTACAAGAAACTTTGAAAACAAAGCTTTATACATATAGCATCGTTCTTGCAATCTTTATTCCTTTATTGATAGTCTTGAACATTCTTGTGGGTAGTGTTTACATTTCTTTTAGTGATGTAATGGCTATTTTGAGTGGTGACAGTTCTAATGAATTGCAAGCAAGTAGTTATATTATTTATAATCTTCGACTTCCTCAAGTTATAACAGCTATGTTATGTGGAGCATCTCTTGCGACATCAGGTTTGTTGCTTCAAACAACATTTAAGAATCCTTTGGCAGGTCCATCTCTATTTGGAATTGATGCAGGAGCAGCACTTGGAGTTGCTTTAGTACTACTTATGATGGGCGGAAACATCACTCTTGGCGGTTTAACTGCAAGTGGTTATGCTGCTGTTCTAATTGCTGCTTTTGTGGGTTCTATAACTATTGCATTGATAATTTTATTGTTTTCAAGTATTGTTCGAAACGCCATTGTACTATTGATTATTGGTATAATGATTGGTTATTTGACATCTTCGGCAATCACACTTCTTAATTTTTATGCTACAGCCGATGGAGTTCGATCGTATTTATTGTGGGGAATGGGTAGCTTTAATAGTGTTACTTTAGAGCAAATACCAATCTTTTCACTGCTTATTATACCCGTTTTAATCTGTACATTTTTTTTGATAAAGCCTTTAAATGCCTTTTCTTTAGGAGAGTTATATGCCCGTAATTTAGGTGTAAAGGTGCAAACCTTGCGCAGTATTTTATTAATCGTTACTGGTCTACTTGTTGCTAGTGTTACTTCTTTTTGTGGTCCTATATCTTTTATTGGACTTGCTGTTCCGCATCTTGTACGCTTAGTCATTAGTTCAGAAGACAATAAATGGCTCTTGCCTTTAACCCTTTTTACAGGGGTAGCGATGGCTTTATTCTGTAATCTTTTATGTATATTGCCAGGTGAAAGGGGAACTTTACCCCTTAATGCAGTTACTTCTTTGGTTGGAGCCCCCATCGTTTTATATGTAATTGTGTTTAAACTAAAACGCTTTTCGTAATTGTTGATGGTGCAAGAAAAATGAATTTAGTGTGAAAGTCCAGTATAAAAAAGAGTTATTGAAGTGAATTCAATAACTCAATGAAAGGATGTTTCTTGAAAGAAATGTTTATTTTTCTTCTATATTATTATTCATCTTTATTTTTGACTCCAACATCTTATTGACAATAAAAGATGCATTCTTATTTTTACAAACACCTCTATTGATTGTATAGGAGTACAAAATAGGAGTTGTTAATTCTATTTCAAAGCAATAATTGATATACTTATTATTGCCAAACTTTTCTTCTAGGTGTGTAACTCCTAGGTCATGCGTAGCAATAATTACCATAAATTGCTTTTGAGAGAAGAATTTTAAAAGGGTAATAGAGCCCAATAGTTTATCTTCCGAGTTGGTTCCTTTTAAAACTTCGTCGAAGATAAACAATGTAGAAGGGTGCTCCATTCCATAATCTATAGCACTTTCTAACCTGTCTATCTCTGCATTGAAATAGGATTTGCCTGCAACTATATTATCTTGAGTACGCATACTTGTAAACAATTTGATTGAAGGATTAAGCAGAAAGGACTCTGCACACACTTTACAACCAGTATTTGCAAGTACAATGTTGAGAGCAATGGTGCGTAAAAAAGTACTCTTTCCAGACATATTTGCACCAGTAATAATTGTAATTATACTTTCTTCTTGAGTGAAGTCATTTCCTATGGCTTCTTTAAAGGCCATAAATGGGTGATAGATGTTCTTTCCTGATATGCAACCACTTGTTACAATCTGAGGAGTTACAGCATTAGGATGATTTAAATTGTATGTTGCTAAACTTATTAAAGCATCTAAATGTCCTATAGTGTCCTCTAAATTATGAAGCTTTGACAAGTTTTTCTTTTCCCATTTTATGAACTTGATAAAGATAAATACATCAAGAAGGAAAAGTGTATTGCTAACCATCCACAAAATAACATTATTCCTAAAGCCAAGAATTTCATTCATCGTACTGAGTTCTTTCAAACTCTTTTTATGCAGTAGTAAGGCTGATTGAATTTCTTTTAAAGTATTACTTTTAAATGTTATGGCTGTATTTAAAGATATAATAGGGGCATAACTTTCAGATAAAGATATTAACTGCTTGAGTTTTAGTATGATTTTATTTCCCTTTTGAAAGTAAAATGTACTAATTAAGCCATTAATGAAGATGATACTAGCAAGAATATAAATAGGTAGAATGAGTGATTTTCCTAAAAACAAGCATGTGAAAAGATTTCCCCAACAGCTTATTAGAATGAAAAGAGATAAAGACATGATAATACTTAGTGTCTTTATATTAAATATAGAAGAGTAGCTTTCTATATTAAAACGAATCTTTTTACTTTCTATTTCAGCAATTGATTTGTGATGAATTAAGTAGTTGTGCTGTTTTTCTAGCTCATCTAGGGTTGCTTGTCGTTGTAAAATAGCATGTTTCCCGCATCCTACATTCGATAAGAAAGAGGCTAATTGCTTAGATCCACTTTGAGTTATAGTTCTGTTGATGCGATGAAACAAAGACGATTCGCCAAAAATATCGATATCGTATGTAAATGGATGTTGGGCAGAAACATAGTCTTTGCCATTGTATGTCGTAAATTCTCCTTTGAAATAGAGTAGTTCATTATTAACAGCTTTAAGGATTTGCTTGCATTGTTTGATTTTATTGAGATTGCTTTTATACCAATATACACAACCAATAAATAGTAACAATGAGATAACGCCACCTAAACCAAGTCCTATTGATTTGGTATAAAATCCCCATATAAGTAGAGATAAAGAGGAAAAGCCCCAAAATAATCTACCAATAAAAAGATTGAACTCTTTCTTCTGTAATACTTTTAAAATATTTCTATGTTCAAGCTGTTGATCTTTATAATATTTTTTAGGGTTAATCATATATGTATTCTATATGGTGACTATAATTGTTTGGATAGTACAAATGTATTGAATAATAATGGATTATATACTTACAGGGGGTGAGTTTTTCAATTATTTAAGCTTATACTCATTAACATGGTGTTATAAAAGCTTTGTATTTGCATTATAAAAACGATGTAATTAGAAGATAATATCAATGCTCTTATGAGGTAAAAGCTATCATTTTCAGAAGAAAAATTCAGAGAGGAAAAGATTAATAGAAAGCAAGTAGGGGAATGATTGCAATGTGTATTACTATTGAATAATATCTTTCTTATTGACATCAATAGAGTCGTTGGCTTTCTTTTTGCGTTTTCTTCCAAACAAATCACGCCAACTATTGAATTCTTTTTTTATTAAAATACCAATTCCTTGTGTAGTTAAGCTGTTCTTGGTGAAGTATTTATCGTTGGTTTGATTATAGATATTTACAGAGAATCCGCCTTTGGGAGTTAGTAAATAACGAATACTAAAGTCGCCAATAAAGTTCGTTGTACTATTGATATTGTCTCTATATCCAAACTGACCATTGATGAGTAGTCGGTCGTTAAATAGTCTTCCGCTCAATAAACCCTCATATTCTGCATTGTTCCAACCGTTATTTCCTGTAGAAATATTTGCTCCAAAGCTCCAATTAGAACTGTTGATAACTGAGTTAAGTACAGAGTTTATTTGTTGACTGATGGTTCCACTAAGAATACTTTGCATAGCAAGAGATGCCTGACTTTGCTGTTCTATGTTACTATTGTCGGGCGTATTGGTTGTTTTGCTATAGAATCTACCTACGGCAAGTAAATATAAAACCTGTTGATTCATTTCCTCTTCTCCGTTGATAAGACTGAATACCATTTGCTTAATGTCGCTATTAATGGTTGGCATGTCGAGTCCAAAGTCGATTTTTGGGCTCTCTGGAGTGCCTGAAATGTTCATTAAACAATTTACTTTGATATTGTTCGAAGAGAAAGAGCGTCCCAGTTTAAGTTCAGATAAACTAACACTATTGAGCGTATATACAGCCTTTAAGTTTAGAGCAGCAGCAAAAGGGTCGCCTCCAAAGTTGATAACTCCACCAGGTTGGAATGTAAAGTCTCTTTTAATTACATTCTGAATGGTAAGTTTATACACTCCCTCTTGAACAAGATAATTACCAAATAGCTCGAAAGCTCCTTTGTTATAATAAGATGCTCTCAATCCACCTTCACCTTTTAACATGATGTGATCTCCACTATTACTATCCATAATGAGTTTTATTGAAGCATCTGTTGTGCAGTTAATTGCAAAATTTATATGGATATTAGTGGGTATATCTATAGGTTTAAAGATTTCTTTTTTGTAGATGGTTCTATTTTCTATTGCTATAGAATCATCCTCAAATTCAAGACTATCTTTATAAGTGTTCCAATGAATAAAGCTATTGTCACTCAATGAATTCTTGTTAGAAACATCGTAAACAAGTATAGACCCCTTTTCTGTAGTTCCATTTACATCAATAATAACGTCTCCATTTTTATCCTTTATATTACACTCTCCTGTTACAAATGCAGTTCCATAGAACGTATTATCGCCAAAAGTATGTGTGTCGTATGCAAGTAGCTTTTTTGCCTTTACACTAATATTATAAGTAAGATTGGTGAGATTTTTATGATAAAGAGTTCCGTTTACGATCCCAATATTGCCGTTTCGGTCGTAAATAGAGTCATTTTCAAATCTAATTTCGTTAGGAATGAAGGTTACAATATCGTTTTTTAGATAATAAGTTGTATTTAAACTTGTGATATCCAGACTCCCATTTGCCTCAATCTTTCCTGTTAAATTTAGCATATTTAGAGGCCCAGAAAGCTTCAGAGAACCTTTTCCTGTGGCGTGAACATTCTTCATAAATGATTTAGTGAAGCTCTGTACAAATCCCAAATTACTATTATGAGCATTGATGTCTAAATCGATATAATTGCGTTTAGGAGATACATAACCTTCAATAAAGGTATTCTTATCATCAGCTTCGTTTGCTATGGCATCAATTTCTATTTGTTCTTCCTTAGAATTCCATAGAACATTTGCAGATAAAGTACCCATTGGGCTATTCTCAAAAGTAAACTGTTTGACATCACACGTAGAGAAACCTTCAGGTTTAGACGATAGAGCACCGCTTATAAAAGCATGTCCTGTAGCTTGACCACCAAAGCTAACTGCAGTGAAGTTTACAAATTTTAAGATATAATCAACATCAATATCATTAAAATCGATTTGCAAAGACTCGTTTAAACTTTTTGTTGCATTTCCATTGATGTTGAGATATTGTTTTTTATGACTTATTTTAAAATTGTTGATACTGATCAGATCCTTGCTATAATTAAGGGAAGATGGCTCAACTAACCACGTGCTATCGCCAATCATAATTGTTGATGGATTGACATGAATTGTAGCAGTTGAAATACCATTAATATTCTTGAAAAAGCGTGTATTAGCATTGATCTCACCTTTAAGTCTTTTGTCTTGATTATTATTAAAGGAAAGTTGGGTGCTTAGTTGGTTGTTTGCTGCAATAGCATTTAAGCCTAAGTCTAATTTTGTTCCTTGAGAATTGACACTTGAAATGTTTGTTTTGATACATAAGGAATCGCCTGGAGAAGTGATTCTTAGCCAGCCTTCTTGATATTCTTTTCCTGCATAAACAAAGTTATTGGCAGTAAGTGTAAGATCGATATCTTCCTCTTTATCATTCACCTTTGCTGCAATAGCTATAGGTTGAGCTATATCTAAGGGTATATTAAAGAAGTGATTGAGCCAGTCTGCCTTATATAAAGTGGCATTAATCGTAAAGTTATTTTTTGTAATACCTTTTGCTTTAGGGAGTCCTGGTATGATAGAAAGGCGACTATTGATGAGATTAAGGATGCTATTATATAATGTCTGATACTGAAAAAAGCCTTCTATTTGAGCGTTTGCAAAATCAGAGTGTAGATTTACCTCTTGGGTCTTACCTTTATTCTTGGCTGTGATATTGAATTCTTTAAGTGTATAATTCAACTTATCAGATACCATTCTAAAGTCTTTAAGGTCAATTCTACCATTGAGAGAATAGATGTCTTTACCAGTGAAATTAGTAGAAAGGACAAAGTTGAAGTTAGTTTGTGGATGCTTACTGGTTATCTTTAGCGCATTGATATTTAACTGATTAGCTTTCGCTTCGATATTAACCATAAAATTTTTAGGACTAATATTCATTCTACCGTCAATGTCTATATTTCCATTGGGGTCGTTCAATGCAAGTTTTCCATTAATAAAGTTCTTTTCATAAGACCCATTAATGGTTATGTTTTTATAAGAATAATTGTTGTAATCGAATAGGGGAAAAATGCCTTTTAGGCTTATTTTACTAAGTTTATTCTTATTGATTATTCCATTAAAGTCTAACTTTAAAGATATATTCCCAAATTTTTGATTATCTGTAAGTTCTTTAATATTAATATTACTAGAATTAATATGCCCATTAATATCTTTTCCGTGAACACCTAAGTCTACTTGAACATTACCTATATTGGTCTTAAGATATGAGCGACTAGATAGTTCTTTTCCATATCCCCCCAACTCTCCTGTATACAAAACTCTACCAAGTTGGGTTAGCCAATGAGGCTGTTCTTTCTGCGATGTTATAAGCTTATGAATATAGCCAATATGAGTTTGGTTAATTATTAATTGCGGAATACTAACAAACCATTTAGGCTTTTTGAATTCACCTTTCATAAATATGTTAGCTTTAAGTTTTAGACCACCATCAAAAGAGTGAAGAGTAAAGTCCTTAATGTTGAGTGATGTGGAGGTTCCTTCAAAAGAAAATGCACCAATATAATGGTGGTTTATTTTACTTAATGTATTTTCTAAAATACTTAAATCATAAGGATTTATATCAATCTTATTCAATCTTCCATTGAAAGTAAGCGAGGGAAGTTCAATTGTCTTATCTTTAATGCGATAAAAGGCGGTTATACTATCGGCTTGAATTGTAGATTTTAGTAATTGAACTTGTAGCTTTTTAAGTCTTGCACCTTGTTTTCCTGCATCTAAACTCAATTGAATATTTTTGAGGTCGATACCACTTTTTTCTTTTAAAGTTAGTCGCTTTATATTGATGTTTATCGAATCATTGGTAAGAGCGTTAAGAATAATATGTCCGCTTAGATTATTAATGTTGATATGATTTGTGTTAAATCTCTTTGGAGTATGAGGTGTATTGAGAATGTTATAGCGCACTTTTCCATTCCGAATGATGATGGAATTAATTTTTAGGTGTAGCGGAACTTCATTTAAAGTATCTTTCGATGCAAGACTATCTAAAATGAATTGAAAGTTAGCTTTTGCAGTGTTGTTCTCTTTGTAGAAATTAAATTTAGAGCCAAATAGTTGTATTGAGGAAATAATAAACTTTCTTTTTAAAATAGATAAAGGGTTAACCTTTACAGAAAGACGTGATGCATTAAAGAGGTTTTGTTGTTTTTGATCTTTAATGTAAAAGTTATCAATAATGATTCTATTAAAAAAACCAAGATCAACTCTTGTTACAACAACTTCTGTTCCTAGCTTTTTACTAACCGCTTGAGCTATAGTTGAGCCAATAAAAGATTGTACTATTGGTATGTGCAATAGTATTACGGAAAGTAAATACAGTCCAACTAGCGACCATATTACTGTGTTTATTATTTTTCTAAGACGTCTCAACCCCCTTAAAGAACTAAAAGCCTGGACAAAATTACAATAATTATGCAGGAAAGAGGAATAAAAGAGCTGTTTTCTTTCATTTCTATTTCTTTTTTAGTAAATTTGCACAGCCTATTAAGAGTTATTAAATATGGTATATTTGATATTCTCTTTTCTAAAGGAAGAATTGATTTGATAAACTTTTTAGTCTATTTTTTATATAAAATTTATGGCAAATGTAATTAAGTTACGTAAGGGCTTAGACATAAACCTAAAAGGCAAAGCGAAGGAAAAAAAAGATGTTTTGGGGATAAAAGGCGAGTATGCACTTGCTCCAAGCAGTTTTATTGGAGTACGTCCAAAAGTAGTTGTGCGAGAAGGTGATAATGTTAAGGTTGGAGATCCTTTATTTGTGAACAAAGATTTTGAAGATGTTGTATTTACTTCTCCAGTAAGTGGAAGTGTTAAAGAAATCGTTCGTGGAGATAGGCGTAAGGTTCTTTACGTTAAAATTCTTGCTTCTGAAGTGCAGGAGTATAAAGAGTTTGAGGTGAAAGGATATTTGAACTTCTCAGATGATGAGTTACTTGCACTTTTATCTTCAGCAGGATTGTTGGGTTATATTACCCAATTACCTTATGGTGTGTCAACAAATGTATCAGTAAAGCCTAAATCTATTGTTGTTTCAGCCTTCAGAGATATGCCTCTTTCTGCAGACTTTGAATTTGAATTAAAAGGAAATGAGAAAGAGTTTCAAATAGGTTTGACTGCTCTTTCACATGTTGCAAAAACCTATTTAGGCATTGGGCGTTATCAAAGTAGTGAAGCTTTACTTGGTGCAAAAGATGTAGAAGTAAACGTCTTTGACGGTCCTTGTCCTGCAGGTAATGCTTCTATTCAAGTGAATCATCTTGATCCTGTGAATAAAGGAGAAGTCGTTTGGATGGTAGATCCAATGGTAGTGATTTTTATTGGTCGTTTATTGAATAAAGGAACACTTGATTTTACTCGCTTAGTTGCAGTTGCTGGTAGTATGATAAACGAACCTTCTTACGTTGAAACAGTAGTAGGAACTCCTTTATCAGCTATTTTAAAGGATAGAATAGTTAAAGAACAACATGTTAGAATAATTGATGGTAATCCTCTAACGGGCATAAAAAGCTGTGAAGAAGGTTATCTTGGAGCTTTCTCTTCTGAAGTAACTGTAATCCCAGAAGGTGATGATAATAACGAAATGTTTGGCTGGATTCTTCCTCGTTTCAATCAATATTCTGCTAATAGAAGCTATTTTTCTTGGCTATTAGGTAAGAAAGAGTATGATTTAGATAGTAGAATAAAGGGGGGAGAGCGTCATATGATCATGAGTGGAGAGTATGATAAGGTTCTTCCTATGGATATTTTTGGAGAGTACCTCATAAAAGCTATCATTGCAGAAGATATAGATAAGATGGAACAACTTGGTATATACGAAGTAACTCCACAAGATTTTGCACTTGCAGAGTTTGTTGATTCATCTAAACTAGAGCTTCAATCAATTGTTCGTAAGGGTTTAGATATGCTTCGAAAGGAAAATGCTTAAACCTTATTGTTAATAAAATTAGATTGTTTTATAATTAATATATTCTTATGTCTTTAAGAAATTATCTAGATAAGATAAAGCCATCTTTTGAGAAAGAAGGAAAACTTCATGCTTTCAAAAGTGTGTTTGAAGGATTAGAAACATTCCTATATGTTCCCAATGAGACTTCAAAAACGGGCGTTCATATTCATGATTCGATTGATTCAAAGCGAATAATGAGTTTTGTAGTGATTGCACTTCTTCCTGCATTATTATTTGGAATGTATAACGTTGGTTATTTCAATTATACATTATCAAATACTTATAACGATGCAAGTTTCTTCGAAGTATTCTTTTATGGTTTCCTTGCTGTAATGCCAAAGCTAATTGTAAGTTATGCAGTTGGATTGGGAATAGAGTTTGCTTGGGCGCAATGGAAGAACGAAGAGATACAAGAAGGATTCCTAGTTACAGGTATCTTGGTTCCTTTAATTGTTCCAGTTAACTGCCCATTGTGGACTCTTGCAATTGCAACAGCTTTCTCTGTAATTATTTGTAAAGAAATTTTTGGAGGAACAGGAATGAATATTTTTAATGTAGCATTATGTATTCGTGCGTTCTTATTCTTCTCTTATCCTTCAACAATGACAGGAGATAGCGTTTGGGTGTCTACCAAATCTATCTTAGGAGTAGGAAATAATCTTCCCGATTCGTTCACTGCTGCGACTCCTTTAGGTGAGTTGGCACAACATACACCAATCACTTATTCAATATCTGATATGATTATAGGATTCATTCCAGGTTCTATCGGAGAAACAAGTGTTATTGCAATTGCAATAGGTGCTATTATATTATTGTGGACAGGTATTGCAAGTTGGAAGACAATGTTTAGTGTTTTCTTCGGAGGTATTGTGATGTCGCTTCTTTTCAAGTCTTTAGGTATGACTTCAATAGAGTGGTATGAGCACCTAATTTTAGGTGGATTCTGCTTTGGAGCGGTATTTATGGCAACCGATCCAGTTACATCAGCACGAACAGAGACAGGTAAATACATCTTTGGTTTTATGATTGGAGCAATGACAATCATTATTCGTGTTATGAATCCAGGTTATCCTGAGGGAATGATGCTTTCTATTTTATTCGGTAATATGTTTGCTCCTTTAATTGATTATTGCGTTGTTCAACGTAATATAGATAAAAGAATGAAACGTTTAAAAATAAAGAAATAAAGACATGGCAGAAGGAAATAAAAAGAGATTTGATACCAATTCAAACTCATACATTATTATATATTCTACAGTTCTTGTAGTTGTAGTAGCCTTCTTATTGGCTCTTGTCTTCCAAGTATTTAAATCTCGACAAGATGCTAATGAGGCATTAGATAAGAAAAAGCAGATTCTTAATTCGCTAAATATACGCAATCTTTCAGACGAAGAGACCAATAAGGCATATCATGATATCGTTTTGGGAGATAAGGTGATTGATACAAATGCTAAAGTTATTAGCAATGGTGAGCAAGGAGGAGTAAAAGATGGTTTTAAACTTACTGGAGATGACTTCAAAAATGGAAAACTTGCTCTTTTTGATTGTAATGTAAATGGTCAGAAAATTTATGTTATTCCTGTATATGGAATGGGACTTTGGGGACCAATCAATGGCTATATTGCTGTAAATGATGATAAATCAACCATTTATGGCGTATATTTTAATCACGCAAGTGAGACTGCTGGACTTGGAGCTGAAATCAAAGATAATGCTAATTGGCAAGCTTTATTTAAGAACAAGCACATCTTTGAGAATGATAGAAATACCGTTGCGTTGTCTATTTCAAAGAAGATAGAACCAGAAAAGCAAGCTAATCAGGTTGATGCAGTTACAGGAGCTACCTTAACAATGAATGGTGTTACAGAAATGCTTCACGAAGGTTTAGGAGCATATATTAAGTTCTTTAATGATAAAAAATAATAGATCATGTCATTATTTTCAAAACAAAACAAAGAAGTTTTATTCACACCGCTTAACCTAGATAACCCTATCTTGGTTCAGGTGTTGGGTATTTGTAGTGCTTTGGCTGTAACATCGCAGTTGAAACCCGCTATAGTTATGGGATTAGCTGTTACAATCATCACTGCATTCTCAAATGTAATTATTTCAATAATGCGTAATACCATTCCTACACGAATAAGAATTATTGTTCAGTTAGTGGTGGTTGCTGCACTTGTTACAATTGTAAGTCAAGTATTAAAAGCATTTGTTTACGATGTGAGTGTTGCCCTTTCTGTATATGTTGGATTGATTATTACCAACTGTATTCTTATGGGTCGACTCGAAGCTTTCGCAATGATGAACAAACCTTGGCCTAGCTTCCTTGATGGAATAGGAAATGGATTAGGTTATGCTTTGATATTAGTTATTGTTGGAGGTTTTCGTGAATTCTTTGGAAGAGGCTCTTTGTTAGGCTTCCAAATTATTCCGCAAGGAGTGTATGATGCAGGTTATTTAAATAATGGTATGATGACAATGCCCGCAATGGCATTGATACTTCTAGGAGTAGTTATTTGGGTTCATCGTGCTTATTTTGATAAAGGAAGAAAGTAAAATGGAACATTTAATAAGTTTATTCTTTAGATCTATCTTCGTCGATAATATGATCTTCGCATTCTTTTTAGGAATGTGTTCATTCTTAGCAGTATCGAAGAACGTAAAAACATCGTTAGGATTAGGTCTTGCTGTTACATTCGTTTTGTTTGTAACATTGCCAATTAACTATTTATTGCAAACAAAAGTATTAGGTCCTGACTTACTTATTGAAGGAGCAGACTTAAGTTATTTGAGTTTTATTCTATTCATTGCAGTTATTGCAGGTATCACTCAATTGGTTGAAATGGCAGTAGAAAAATATTCACCATCATTGTATGCAGCTCTAGGAATATTCCTTCCTTTGATTGCAGTAAACTGTGCTATCATGGGAGCATCATTATTTATGCAACAAAGAGTGAATATGGATGCATCAAATACTCAAGCTATTAAGAGCGTAGCAGATAGTATCGTGTATGCTATTGGCAGTGGAATTGGTTGGACAATTGCGATCACTTCTATGGGAGCTATTCGTGAAAAAATGCAATATAGCGATGTGCCTAAGCCATTGCAAGGACTTGGAATTACTTTCATTACCGTAGGTTTGATGGCATTAGCAATGATGTGTTTTAGTGGAATTAAGATTTAATTAAAAGAAGAAGAAAACTAATAAGTTATGAGTCAAAGTTTTATTATTGTTAGCATTATTGTCTTTTTGGTTATTATTCTTCTGTTAGTTGTTGTCTTATTGATAGCAAAGAAGTTCTTATCACCAAGTGGTAATGTTAAAATAAACATTAATGGAGAAAAGGAGTTATCTGTAGAACAAGGTAATTCAGTAATGAATACACTGAATGAAAATGGTATATTCCTTCCTTCAGCGTGTGGAGGTAAAGCTAGTTGTGGACAATGTAAGCTTCAAGTTGTTGAGGGCGGAGGAGAGATTCTCGATTCAGAACGTTCTCATTTTACACGTAAAGAAATTAAAGATAATTGGCGCTTAGGTTGTCAATGCAAAGTAAAGGGAGACTTAAAGGTTAAAGTTCCTGAGAGTGTTATGGGTGTAAAAGAGTGGGAGTGTACTGTTATTTCGAATAAAAACGTAAGTTCTTTCATTAAAGAATTTATTGTTGAGCTTCCACCTGGAGAACACATGGACTTCATTCCAGGTTCTTATGCACAGATAAAGATTCCTGCTTACGATTGCATTGATTACGATAAAGATTTCGATAAGAAAGATATCGGAGAAGATTATGTACCTGTTTGGGAGAACTTTAACATATTCTCTTTGAAAGCACACAATGCAGAAGATACTGTAAGAGCATATTCTATGGCGAACTATCCTGCTGAAGGTGATCGTATAACTCTTACGGTTCGTATTGCAACAACACCATTTAAACCACGTCCAGAAGTAGGTTTCCAAGATGTACCAACAGGTATTGCAAGTTCTTATATTTTCTCTCGTAAGCCAGGAGATAAGGTTCTTATGAGTGGACCTTATGGTGATTTCCATCCTATTTTCAACTCAAAGAAAGAGATGATATGGGTTGGTGGTGGAGCAGGTATGGCTCCTTTGCGTGCTCAAATCATGCATATGCTTAAGACATTGCACACTCGTGATCGTGAAATGCACTATTTCTATGGTGCTCGTTCATTAAGTGAAGCATTCTTCTTAGAGGACTTCCATGCTCTAGAAAAGGAATATCCTAATTTCCATTTTCATTTAGCTTTAGACCGTCCAGACCCTAAAGCAGATGAAGCAGGAGTTTCTTATACAGCAGGATTTGTACACCAAGTGATGTACGAAACATATCTAAAAGATCACGATGCACCTGAAGATATTGAATATTACATGTGTGGTCCTGGTCCAATGTCTAACGCAGTGCAAGGTATGTTGTATAGCATTGGTGTTGAACCTGAAAGCATTATGTTCGATAACTTTGGTTAATTGAAAACAAAAAGACCTCGTTTGCAAGAAAAGCGAGTGTTATAAATAATAGAAAGTATAGTTTTTATTGAGTAATTTTTTATTACAATAAATGCTGTACTTTTCTTTTTTGTCTATTTCTATCTTAATTGAATTTTCTCGTAACTCTTTTATTATTATTTAATATATATAGCAGAAATAGAATTTTATTTTCCTTTCATAAAAGCATTGTTATTACTTTATAAAAACATAGCAATCTTATTGAAACCTAACCAAATAGAAAAACAATTTATGTTATAAGTAAGACATCACAATGAGCAACGAGATATAACCTTAAAGATGCTTTGTTTATAGTGGTTGTAGAATAAAAAAGGTCGTTTAAATTTCTATAATCAGATTATTTATACTATATTTGTAAATTATAAAAAGAGATACTTATGAGTCACAATAATAATCATTTAGTGATAATGGCAGGTGGAGTAGGCAGTAGGTTTTGGCCTATGAGCACTGCAGATGTACCGAAACAATTTATAGATGTATTAGGAGTTGGACGTACTTTAATACAATTGACAATCGACAGATTTAGTGGAATATGCCCAAAAGAAAATATTTGGGTGGTAACTAATCGTAAATACTTATCTTTAATAAAGAAACAGCTTCCAGAACTCGATGAATCTAATATTTTATTAGAGCCTTGTCGACGTAATACTGCACCATGTATAGCTTATGTAAGTTGGCGAATAAAATCGAAAGATCCTAAAGCAAATATTGTAGTAGCACCTAGTGATGCCATTGTAACAGATATTGATGAGTTTAAAAGAGTTATCACAGCATCTTTAAAATTTACGAGTGAAACTGATTCTATTGTTACTCTTGGTATGAAACCTACACGTCCAGAAACTGGATATGGATACATTCAAGCAGATTTGCGCTTAGGCTCTCCACTTAATAACGAAATTTTTAGAGTTGATTCTTTTCGTGAAAAACCCGATTTAGAAACAGCTACAGAGTATATTCAACATAATAACTATTTTTGGAATTCAGGTATATTTATTTGGAATGTAAGTACAATTGTCAATGCTTTCCGCATTTATCAGCCAGCAATGAGCAAGATTTTTGAAGGAATGTTACCCATCTATGGAAC
This sequence comes from Prevotella sp., assembly GCA_052173735.1. Taxonomy (GTDB): domain Bacteria; phylum Bacteroidota; class Bacteroidia; order Bacteroidales; family Bacteroidaceae; genus Prevotella. The sequence continues at coordinate 64,393 of JBQMYA010000003.1, read as the reverse complement.
TGAAAAAGAGCAAGAAGAAATCGATAGACGATACCCTGAATGTGAGAATATATCTGTGGATTATGCCATTATGGAGAAAGTTGATGAGATATTTGTATTCCCATCAGACTTTGGATGGAGTGACCTTGGTACATGGGGATCACTTCTTATGCATACAAAGAACGATCTTTATGGAAATAGTTGTATAGGAGATAATATCAAATTATTTGAATCTCACAACTGCATCATTCACACAACACAAGCCAAGCAAGTGATTATTCAAGGCTTAGATGGATATATTGTGGCAGAACAAGATGGTAAATTATTAATATGTAAGATGTCTGAAGAACAACGAATCAGACAATTTCGTGATGAAATTTGATAGAAAGAAAGCAATGAATCAAAAGGTAGCACTTATTACAGGCATTACTGGTCAAGATGGTTCTCATCTTGCTGAGTTCCTAATAGATAAAGGATATGAAGTTCATGGACTATTAAGAAGGTCGTCATCTTTTAATACTGGTCGTATAGAACACTTGTATTTAGATGAGTGGGTGAGAGACATGAAGCAGAAAAGACTTGTTAATTTGCATTGGGCAGATATGACAGACTCTTCTTCTTTGATAAGAATTATTGGTGAAATTCGTCCTACTGAAATCTATAATCTAGCGGCACAAAGTCATGTAAAGGTGTCTTTTGATGTGCCAGAATACACAGCAGATACCGATGCAATTGGTGTATTGCGCTTATTAGAGGCAGTTCGTATCTGTCAACTTGATAAAACTTGTCGCATATATCAGGCTTCTACATCAGAATTATATGGTAAAGTACAAGAAATTCCACAACGAGAAACAACTCCATTTTATCCTCGTTCTCCTTATGCAGTAGCTAAATTATATGGCTATTGGATTATAAAAAACTATAGAGAAAGCTATGGTATGTATTGCTGTAATGGTATATTATTTAACCATGAGGGTGAACGTAGAGGAGAAACGTTCGTAACTAGAAAGATAACTCTTGCTGCTTCACGCATAGCAAAGGGTTATCAAGATAAATTATATCTAGGTAATTTGGATGCAAGACGTGATTGGGGATATGCAAAGGACTATGTAGAATGTATGTGGTTAATGCTTCAACAACCTGAAGCAGATGACTTTGTGATTGCAACAGGCGAGATGCATACTGTACGAGAGTTTTGTGATTTGGCTTTTAAAGAAGCTGGAATAGAACTTCGTTGGGAGGGAAGTGGAGTAGAAGAACGTGGTATTGATATTGCAACTAATCGAGTTTTAGTTGAAGTTGATCCTAAATATTTCCGTCCATGTGAGGTTGAACAGCTCTTAGGAGACCCTTCTAAAGCAAAAGAAAAGCTTGGTTGGAATCCTACAAAGACATCATTCAAAGAGTTAGTTCGATTGATGGTGCAACACGATTTAGAGTATGTTGATAAGTTACATCATAAAGACTAAACCCTAACAATATCGCAAATATGCTATCGAAAGATACCAAAATATATGTTGCAGGGCACAGAGGACTTGTTGGTTCGGCAATTTGGAAAAATCTAAAGAATAGAGGTTATCATAATCTTATTGGTAAAACACACTCTGAACTCGACTTGACAGACCAAAGTAGTGTTGCTTCTTTTTTTGAGAAGGAACGTCCTGAGGTGGTAGTTCTTGCTGCAGCGTTTGTTGGTGGCATTATGGCTAACTCTATATATCGTGCTGATTTCATTATGCAAAATATGCAAATGCAGTGCAATGTTATAGGACAGGCATATAAATATGGTGTAAAAAAGCTCTTATTTTTAGGCTCAACATGTATCTATCCCAAAGCTGCTCCACAGCCAATAACCGAGGATTCACTATTAACAGGCCCACTTGAATATACTAATGAAGAATATGCTATCGCAAAAATAGCAGGTTTAAAGATGTGCGAAAGCTATAACTTGCAATATGGAACCAATTATATTGCAGTGATGCCAACAAACCTTTATGGTCCAAACGACAATTTCCATTTAGAGAATAGTCATGTTATGCCAGCAATGATGCGTAAGATTTATCTAGCAAAACTTATTCATGAGAATGATTGGGGTTCGATAAAACAAGACTTAAATTTACGCCCAGTGGTTGGAGTTAACGGTGAATGTGATAGGAATATGATTTTATCTATATTGGAAAAGTATGGCATTTCTGATAATAAAGTTGAGCTTTGGGGTACTGGAACGCCTTTACGTGAATTCTTATGGAGCGAAGATATGGCTGATGCTTGTGTGCATTTACTTCTGAATGTCGACTTTAAAGATATTATAGGAATAGACAAATACTCTTCTGTATGCTATGGTTCAAAGGTCGATGGTGTTGTTGATAGAAACGAAAGTGTAGGCAGAGGAGGAGCAATTCCATCTTTAGGGGAAATAAGAAATTGCCATATTAATATTGGAACGGGTAAAGAAATAACAATAAAAGACTTGGCGTTCTTAGTGAAGAAGGTTGTTGATTTCAACGGAGATATTTGCTTTGATGCCTCAAAACCTGATGGAACACCACGCAAGTTGATTAGTGTTGAAAAACTAAATGCACTTGGATGGCGTCATAGTGTAGAGATTGGAGAAGGCGTTCAACGTTTATTTGATTGGTACAAAGAAAGCTTGAAGGAAGCATAAAAGATTTATTCGCTTTTTATTTCTGAAAAGATTATATTTCGATTTCGAATATATTAAAATAAGAAGTCTCTCATTTTGAAATTCAAATATGAGCGACTTCTTTCTTATTTCTTTGTAAAGAAACGATTAATAATCAAATATATTGTGATTCAATATCAATCGTTCCGTTTTCTTTATACTAAGCTTCTTTCTTCTTATTCTTTACTGTCCTCTTAATTAAGAAGAAGATAATTGCAATAACAACGAGACCAAGAATAATAAATTTAAGATACTCTCCATATTCCATTATCTTCTCATGAAGTTGTTCTTGTGGTACTATTGAATGAAGATACCAACCCATTGCTGCTAAAATAGAGTGCCAAGCAGTTGCTCCAATAGTCGTGTAAAGCAAGAACTTCCAATAGTTCATTCGTGCAAGTCCTGCAGGAATAGATATTAAGTGTCTAATTCCTGGGATTAAACGACCTGTTATTGTGGCTGCTTTTCCATTCTTATCAAAGTACGTTTCGCTTTTTTCTATCTTCTCTTGGTTTAGCAAACACATCTTACCCCACTTGCTATTAGCAAAGCGATAGATAACAGGTCTACCTAAATAGTAACCTGCAATGTAGTTAATTGATGCGCCTACATTAGCTCCAAGTGTTGAGAATAAGATCACGAGCCATACGTTTAGCTCTCCAGAAGCAGCTTTATAGGCTGCAGGAGACACCACAAACTCTGATGGAACAGGGATAACTGTACTTTCAAGAAGCATTAAAAAAAAGATAGTTCCATAATTTAAATGCTCTAAAAGTGTGTTAAGTAGCTCTGGAAAGTTCCTTATTTGGTCTATTATACTTGTGAACCAATCCATTATCTCTTATCCTTTATTTTGTTTAGCCCATGTGTCTTTCAAACCAACAGTCTTGTTAAAGATTGGTTGTTCATTTGTCGAATCGAGGTCTTTCATAAAGTATCCAATTCTTTGGAACTGCAAATATTGTCCAGGTTGCATATCTGCTGCATAATCTTCGATATAGCAGTTGCTTAGAACAGTCTTACTTTCTGGATTCAATAGCTCTCTGAAATCTCTCTCATCTGCCGATGGGTTTTCTACATTAAATAATCTATCGTAGATTCTTACCTCTGCTTTTTTGCATTGATCAGCAGATACCCAGTGTAGAGTTCCTTTGACTTTGCGGTTCGCTCCCTCAAGTCCACTTTTGCTTGTTGGGTCGTATTCTGCTTGAATTTCAATGATATTGCCTTCTGCATCCTTTGTACATCCAGTGCATTTAACGATATAAGCATTCTTTAAACGTACCTCTTTACCTGGTGACATACGGAAGAATTTCTTTGGAGCATCTTCCATAAAGTCTTCTCTTTCAATCCATAAGTTCTTTGAGAAGGCAATAGTATGAGTCTTACTGTTCTCGTCTTCAGGATTATCAACAGCTTCTAATTGTTCTATTTCACCTTCAGGATAGTTTGTGATAACTAGTTTTACAGGATTAAGAACAGCAGAAACACGAATCGACTTCTTATTTAAATCATCTCTAACTGCAGCTTCTAATAATGCCATATCATTGAGAGCATCGAACTTAGTATATCCAATTGAATCGATAAAGTTACGGATACTTTCAGGAGAATATCCTCTTCTGCGCATTCCACACAATGTAGGCATACGTGGATCGTCCCATCCTGACACTAGATTTTCTTCGACTAAAGCTAGAAGCTTACGCTTACTCATCATTGTATATGTGAGATTTAAGCGGTTAAACTCAATCTGTCGAGGTCGATTATCGTGTAGATTATCCATTTGATTGTCTTTCTCTTTCAAGAAATCAACAAGTTTATCGTATAGTGGGCGGTGAGGAACAAACTCAAGTGTACATATTGAATGAGTTACACCTTCAAAGTAATCACTTTGTCCGTGTGCAAAATCATACATTGGATATGCATTCCATTTTGTTCCAGTTCTATGGTGTGGAGTGTGTATTATACGATAAATAATAGGATCACGGAAGTGCATGTTAGAGTTTGCCATATCGAGTTTAGCACGTAAAACCATGCTACCTTCAACTGCTTCAGGAGTGTTCATTGCTCTAAAAAGAGTTAAACTCTCTTCAATAGGACGGTCTCTATAAGGAGAATTAACACCAGGAGTTGTTGGAGTTCCCTTTTGTTTTGCTATTTCTTCTGCGCTTTGTTCATCAATATAAGCAAGACCTTTATTGATGAGCCATTCTGCAAATTCCCATAATTTATCGAAATAATCTGATGCATAATAAATGTTTTCCCATTTAAAACCTAACCATTTAATATCGTTAAGAATATTGTCTACATATTCATTATTCTCTTTACTTGGGTTAGTGTCATCAAATCTTAGGTTGCAAATTCCTTTATATTTCTCTGCAGCACCAAAGTCCATACAAATCGCTTTGGCGTGTCCTATATGAAGATAACCATTTGGTTCTGGTGGAAAACGGGTTTGAATTCTACCTCCGTTCTTACCTTCTGAAAGGTCTTGTTCAATCAATTGTTCTACAAAACTTAAAGTTTTCTTTTCTTCTGTATTGTTACCTTCTAATGTTGTCATAACTTTATTATGTTAATTATGCCTGCAAAGATACTTAAAATAGGGTGAAGAACAAAGCAATAAAAGAGGATTTCTTATATTATTAATACACTTTATTTAATTTGTTTTATGCTACAGTTGTTTGGGGAATATTTATACATAAACTAATTTAAATATCTTTTATTATTTGTTTCTATGGAAATATATCTTGTGAGGGATTTCTTTTAGTAATAGTTCTATATTACTGTCATGCGCTTTATGTTTGAAAAGGATGATTTTAATATTTCTTTTTTATGTAAAAAAATAATTATCTTTCTGAAATATTTGGTCTTTTACACTAAAAGGATTATCTTTGTAAACGTTATCCTGAATACAATCTTTTTACCTTTAAAAGACTAATACCTATTGGTTTAAATGCCTAGCTCTGTGAAGAGTTGGGCATTCTTTGTATATATTGATTGAGTTTATATTACAATGTATTTGATTATTCTTTTCTTTGTTTAGGGGATATAGGATGTTTTAACGCTTAGTTGCGGTTTAGATGTGAATAAACTACAATTAACGAGCGTTCTTTAGAGTAAGATTTATTAGTGTAGAGAGGACTAATTACTCTAAATTAATATTGTGAATGAATTTCTTAATGAAATGATATTAAAGACATTATATTCTTATGTTTGGCTTCTTCTGTTAAATTTTAAGTATTATAACTTATTGATAAATAGGAAATTGATAGCAATAAAGTTTTGATAAGAAATGCTCTATTTATGAATCTATTTCATAAATAGACAGCTTTTCTGACAAAAAACTATGCTTTTGCAATGTAATAACAATGCTTTCATAATGTAAACTCAATGTTATTAGGATGTAAAAGAATAGGTTTTAGTATGAATTCCATAGTCGTTTTTATGGCAATAAATTTTATGCTAGAGTGGTAAAAGAAGGTTTTTTAAGCTCATGAAGTATTAAATGGAAAGAGATTGAATATCTTTTGATGGACAGAAATATTTTAAAAAGACTATCATTTGCGATAGATTGTGGGCAAAGGTATTGAATTTTAAATATAAAGAATGTTAATCAAAAAGCAGATAGGAGGCAGGGAAGAAAGTAAAAAGAAAAGAGCAATATAAAATAGTTTATCGATTGCTAGATAATTATATTTTATATTGCTCTTAATTGATAATATCTTATCACCTATTATGTTTGAGTTATTTCTTAGAAAGTAGGTCTTTTAAGTATTTCCCTGTGACACTTTCTTTTGATTTTACAAGGTTTTCAGGAGTTCCTTGGAATACAAGTTTACCGCCTTTGTCACCTCCCTCGGGGCCTAAATCAATAATATAGTCTGCACATTTTGCAACTTCTAGATTGTGTTCAATCACAAGAATGCTGTGGCCACGTGCAATTAGTGCGTCAAAAGCAGCCAAAAGCTTTTTAATATCATTGATATGGAGACCTGTTGTGGGCTCATCAAAGATAAACATCGTAGGTTCTTGTTTTTCAAGTCCAATGAAGTAAGCCAATTTTACACGCTGACTTTCACCACCAGACAATGTAGATGAGCTTTGACCTAGTTTGATATATCCTAGTCCAACATCTTCTAGAGGCTTTAATTTGTTAACAACTGACTTTTGTTTATGCTGTGTAAAGAATTCAATCGCTTCAGAAACGGTTAAGTTTAGAATATCATTTATATTCTTTCCATCTACCATTACCGATAGAATATCTTGTTTAAAGCGTTGTCCGTGGCATGCATCACACTCTAAAACAAGGTCTGCCATAAACTGCATTTCAACGGTAATAACACCTGCTCCCTTACATTCTTCACATCTTCCACCATCTGCATTGAATGAGAAATATTGTGGAGAGAACCCCATTTGTTTAGCCAATGGTTGTTCTGCAAATAGCTGTCGAATGGCATCATAAGCCTTAACGTAAGTTGCAGGGTTAGATCTTGAACTCTTACCGATAGGGTTTTGGTCTACAAACTCAACATGTTTAATGCTTTCCCAATCTCCTTTTAGTTCGTTATATTCTCCTGGTAGATCTGCAGTTTCATCTAAATGACGCTTTAAAGCAGGGTATAATGTACCTTTAATTAACGACGATTTACCCGAGCCACTCACTCCTGTTACAACTGTAAAGGCATTTAATGGAATTTCAATGTCAACTCCTTTAAGGTTGTTCATTCGTGCTCCTGTAAGTAGAATTGATTGATTCCATGCTCTTCTTGCTGCAGGAGTAGAAATCTTTTCTATATCTTTTAGGTACTTAAGGGTATGAGAATGAGGATATTTTTTTATTAGTTCATCGGTATTTCCATCAAGAATAACCTTTAAATCATCATTAAATACAATCTCACCACCTAGTCTTCCTGCGTTAGGGCCAACGTCAATAAGATGGTCGGCAGCGTTAATCATATCAGAATCGTGTTCAACAACAATCACAGTGTTGCCTAATGATTGTAGTTCTTTGAGCACTTTAATGAGTCGTTCGGTATCTCTTGTGTGCAAACCGATACTTGGTTCGTCTAGAATATACAATGAACCGACAAGTGAACTGCCAAGAGATGTGGTGAGATTGATGCGTTGACTTTCTCCACCACTTAGTGAATTAGATGCTCTATTGAGCGTTAAATAACCTAATCCCACATCTCTTAAGAATGAAAGCCTATTCTTTATTTCTATAAGAAGACGTTTTCCGATGGTTTGTTCTTGTTCTGTTAGCTCTAAATGGTTGAACCATTCTATGAGATTTGCAATGGGCATCTGAACTAAGTCTGTGATACTCATTCCATTAATCTTTACCCAGTTTGCCTCTTTCTTTAAGCGAGTGCCATGGCATTCTGGACAGGTTGTTTTGCCAGAGAATCGACTTATCATGAAACGACTTTGCATTTTATATACGCTTTCCTTAAGAACTAGGAATAAAGCGTTGATACATATACGTTCTTTTAGTGGTAAGTGTTGCTCTGAAGGCAATCCATTCCAAAGCTGGTCTTTTTGTTCTTGTGATAGAGCATAATAGGGTTCGAAGATAGGAAAGTTATCTGTTGGAGCCCTTCTAATAAACTCATCTTTCCAAATTCCAACCTTTTCTCCTCTCCAAGGTTGCACACATCCATCGTAAACGCTTAGAGATGTCTTGGGAATAACCAACTTTTCATCGATACCTATAATGTTTCCAAATCCTTCACACTTAGGACATGCGCCCAAAGGTGAATTGAATGAGAACATATTGTTATTGGGTTCTTCGAATGTTATACCATCTTCTTCAAATACAGTAGAGAACTGGTAGATGATATTTGATGGTAACATCATAACCAAACAAGTTCCGTTCCCTTCATATAATGCTGTTTCTATTGAATCTGTTGCACGAGAAACAAACTCTTGGTTGTCGTTTTTTGAGAGTCTATCAATTAAAAGTGCAATCTTATCAGTAGGGATATTGCTTAGTAAGCTAGTGTCTTCTAAAACGTCATCGATGCGATAAAACTCGTCATTACACCATATCCTACTATACCCTTCTTGCTGTAATAGCTCCAATTGACTTGTTAATTCATTTCCTTTATCATGCTGAAAAGGAGCCATAATGGTAAACTTTGTACCATTAGAAAATGATGAGATCTTATTTAAAATATCATCAATTGTATGCTTTTTTACTTCCTTTCCACTTACAGGAGAGAAGGTTTTACCTATTCGGGCATATAGAAGTCGAAGGTATTCGTATATTTCTGTTGATGTACCTACTGTACTTCGTGGGTTTCTTGAATTAACTTTTTGCTCAATTGCAATAGCTGGTGGGAGTCCTTTTATATAGTCAACGTCAGGCTTACTCATTCTTCCTAAGAACTGCCTTGCATAAGATGACAATGATTCTACATATCTTCTTTGTCCTTCTGCATATAAAGTATCAAAGGCAAGTGATGACTTTCCTGATCCAGAAACACCCGATATAACGATAAATTTGTTTCTGGGTATATTGAGACTCACGTTCTTTAGATTATTAACACGAGCTCCTTTTAATTCAATATAGTTGTCCATTTTATGAATTCATTGACAATAAGAATTCTTCGTTGTCGTGAGTTGTGGTCATTCTATTATGTATTGAATTCATAGCTTCAATAGGATTCATATCAGAAATGTACTTACGAAGAATCCACATTCTATCAAGTGTTGTTCTATCTTGTAGTAAATCATCACGTCTAGTGCTTGATGCAACAAGGTTAACAGCAGGGAATATACGTTTATTTGATAGTGATCTGTCAAGTTGAAGTTCCATGTTTCCAGTACCTTTAAACTCTTCAAAGATCACTTCATCCATCTTACTTCCTGTATCAATCAATGCAGTTGCGATGATAGTTAATGAGCCTCCGCCTTCGATATTACGTGCAGCACCGAAGAAACGCTTAGGCTTTTGAAGTGCATTTGCATCGACACCACCTGTTAATACCTTTCCTGAAGCAGGAGAAACAGTATTGTATGCTCTTGCTAAACGGGTGATAGAATCGAGGAATATTACAACGTCGTGACCACATTCAACCATTCTTTTTGCCTTTTCTAATACGATACCTGCAATCTTTACGTGTCTTTCTGCAGGCTCATCGAATGTAGATGCAATTACTTCTGCATTGACAGTACGAGCCATATCTGTAACTTCTTCTGGGCGTTCATCAATTAATAGCATCATTAAGTATGCTTCTGGATGATTAGCTGCAATGGCATTAGCAATATCTTTCATTAATATTGTCTTACCAGTTTTAGGTTGTGCAACTATAAGAGCACGCTGTCCTTTTCCTATTGGAGAGAAAAGATCAACTATTCTTGTACTTAAATTGGTTGTATTTTTATCGCCACAAAGATTGAATTTCTCATCAGGAAAGAGTGGAGTGAGGTGCTCGAATGATATTCTATCACGCACTTCAGATGGGTTTCTACCATTAATCTTGTCGATACTTGTTAGCGGAAAGTACTTTTCTCCATCATGTGGGGGACGTACATGGCAGTAAACTACATCACCAGTCTTTAGCCCATAGCGTTTAATAAAAGAAGTTGCAACATATATATCATCAGGAGATGAAAGATAGTTGTAATCACTAGAGCGCAAGAAACCATATCCATCGGGCATTATTTCTAATACTCCCGATGAAGTAATGATGTCTGAGAAATCGTAACTTTGTTGTGGTTCTTCAATCAAGTCTGCTGTAGGTGCAACAGAACTTGCAGCTAGAGGAGTCGTAGGATTATCGAAAATGTCGTATGTAGGCATTGCTCCTTGATCTTCGATAGGTATATCTACCACTGTAATAAAGTCAGTTCCGTCTCCTGGATCACCTTCCCAAACACCCTCAGGGAATATCTCTTGAGGTTCTTCTTGTGCTTCATTATGAGAGCTTATCTTCTCTTGAAGCTGTTGAATAAGTGTATGATCTTGATTGAGTGCTTCTGAATTGCTTGGTAAGTCGTTTGCAGAGAATGCTGCTTCAGGTACAAAATTTTCTTCAGAAACGATGGGTTCTTTTTGAATTGTAGTAGGAGTTTCAATATCAGGAATAGCTTCTTGTGCTACAGGTTCTTGTTCTTGATATTCTTGTTCCTTTAATTTTTTCTCCTTTTCTTGCTTCTCTATTTGTTCAAGAAGCTCAAGTTCTTTTTTGGTTTTGCGTCCTCTATGCTTAGGAATCTTTGCCAATTGTTCTTCGGCAGTTATTTCTTTATCATTAGTAGAGACTGTTGTTAATTCATTCTCTGTTTTCTTTTCTTTAAATAAAGAAGGTTGTTCTACTATTTTTTTGTTCTTCTTTACATCGAAGTTTTCTCCTTCTTTTCCGTTAACAGAATAAACTCGATCGGTTTCTTTCTTTGCTATTCTCGTTCTCTTTCTTGTTGTTCCCAAAGGATTTTTATTACCTTCTACAACAGCTTGACGATCTAAAATAGCGTAAATAATTTCTTCATGGTTGAAATCCGATTTGATTTCGGCACCTATTTCTTTAGCTATATCTTCGAGCTGAGATATACTTTTGGATGTTAATACGTCTTTACTATACATCTGTATATATAAAATGTTGTTGAAATAAAAAATGTTTCCTGGATAGAAACATGTGATGTTAACAATATGAATGCAAAGTTATAAAAAATCATTTGAAACAAGAATATAAGATAATATTAATTCTCTTATTTAGTATTTTTTAAGGATGTGAATTATAACTCATTTCCTGTTTTGTTATAAGAAATTATAAAGCTAAAATAAAAGCGATGTAATTAGGTGCTAAAAGCATTGTTTTTGATATATAAAAGACATGCTTTTAAAAGACAAAAGCAATGTAATTGGAAGGCACTTTCAGACCGAGTATAAATAAAGGGAGCGCAACTTGTGTTTGCTTGAGCTCCCTTTTGTTTTGGTTCTCTATTGCAAATAGGTATTCAAAGCACAGAGTTGAACACCTATTATATATGTATGTGCGAGATACTACTTATTAATTTGGTTGCTCTTGTTTTAGTCGTTTCTCAATACATAGTTTGCTATAAGGGCAGAATTTGCACCAGGATGTGTCTTGAGTAGCGGTGAATGGAATTTCACTATTAAAGATTTCACCAAGTACTCCTTGAAGATTTGCCATGAAATCTATTTGATATGACTTGATGTCATATATAGGTTCATTCTTCAATTCTAAGTGAATTTTGTTTGTTTCAGAGCCTATATTTTGAATATACACAAGGCATGGACTCACAGGAAGTTGTTCTTTATTCAGTTCAATATTATCTCTTACAACATTAGAATAGAGCATTGTTTGTAGATAATAGTCTGCTTTTGTCTCGTGAATCTTTGTTCTATTAAACACATCTTCAATGTCTTTGGGCTGCTTTAAGCTAGGTCTACCTGTCTTATAGTCAATAACTCTTATCATTCTTCCTTCACTTTCGTGATGAACTTCGTCTAGTCTATCAATGAAACCCTTGATTGTTAAACTTCTCTTTTCGTTGTTACTAATGAACGAGATCTCTGAATTAATGCGCAACTCAAGTCCCTTTATGGTGATAGGAGCAGACTTTTCGTCTTGTTGGAGCATTTTTATTAGGTAGTTAATAATGCTCTCTCGGTTAACAAGTTGTAAACCATTATACTTAGGACGATATCTTGAAGAAGTTGTTTTGAATACCAGTTCGCTGAAAGCTTCGTCTACACAACGTTCAATAGTCGATCTACTTTTACGTATTTTATCAATACTTTCTTTTGAAACGACATTGTTTGGGTCCATCATTTTTTTATAAATCAGCTCGGCAGACTTATGAAATACATCTCCATAAGTTCTGTTATCTAAGGCCCCTTCTTGCTCAATTTCAGGCTCTCTAATACCTAAAATTTTACTATAATAGAACTTAAAAGGACATTTTAGATACTCATTGATAGCCGAAGGTGATATTTTTTCAATGCCATTGAGAATGTTCATGATCTCTTTTGTTTTTGAAATGCATTTGTTTTGTGTCGGTTCTAGATATTGATTGGTAAGCAATGATTGTCTTTTTATAGAGTGCTTGCTCTCTACCATGAGCTGAATCATAAAGCGACTCATCTCTGAATTCTGTCCAAATGCAGTTGCGTTGTTATACGAAATCGTGATATCTTGGGCTCTTTGGATAAGTCTATAGAAGTAATAAGCAAAGATTGCTATCTTGTGATCGATAATTGTTAGGTTGTATGCTTTGCGTATTGAATAGGGAATGAATGATGAGTCGTGAAGAGACTTGGGCATATTTCCTTCGTTGCACGATATCATAAGGATGTGTTTGAAATCGAGATTACGAGTTTCGAGCACTCCCATTATCTGTATTCCTTCGATTGGTTCACCATGAAAAGGAATGGTTGTAGATTGAATAAATTGGTCTATTACGCCCTTTAAAGTAACAAGGTCTACAATTAAGTCGTTGCTTTTAATAAGCGAACTTACTCTGTTGAGCAACGTAAACATTCTAAATACCGATTCTTTAAGTAATGGGTCGTTTGTTTCTTTGGTGTTATTGCCAATGACTTCCACTATTTCTATAATCCAATCAACAAGCGATGCAAAATGACTTTTGTGTATATTGGCAGGAGACGAGAAAACCTTAGCAAGGCAATCGTCTATCTGAAGTTCTTCAGAAGTGGGGTAGTAGTTATGCTTCTCGTGTAGACTTGCATACAACTCCTTATTCTTTTCGGATATATAATGGCAGTAAGGATGATTAAGAATCTCATCAACATATTTCAAACGGAATCGTTCTTCGTTATTAATCTTACCTATTAGTTGCAGTGTGATAAGGCTCTTTACAAGCGAACTGATATGGGTTTGCTGTAGAGGAAAGCCCATTGTGATGTTCACTTTGTCTACTTCTTCGGGTAAACAGTATAGAACTGTGGGTAATAACGTTTCATCGCACAGAACAATAACGGTATCTTTTCCTGCCTTTATCCTATCGCCTTGTTGTAGCCAATCTGCAATATTGCGGGCTTGTATATTATTAGTTGTGGCAGAAATGTATGTTATATCTTTTTCTTTCTTAAAACAATTGTATATCGAATCATCGCTATTGTCAAGCTCATTGGGGTATATTGATAAGTATTGTTTGATGTAATAGCCAGCTTCTTGTTGGTTATTTGTGGTGTAATACTTATCGAAGTCCCAATAAAACTTAGCTTTTCCTTCTTTCTTTATAATGTTAAACAACTCTTGCTCTACCTTTTGTAGTAGGTTAAAACCTACAAATAAGTAGTGTTTATAAGGCAATTTAAGAGCCTTCTGCTCAATAACTTCCCTATAAATAGCCCCTTCATAGCTAATACCTTGCTGTTTTAAGCGAGCATTAAAGTTGTTATAAATATCCTCAAGCTTACTCCATAGATTCAAAAAACGTTGTTTAAGCTCAGAATTATGGTTGTCTTTAAAGTTGATAAAGAATTTCTTTATAATTTCTTTTTGCTGTTCAGACAAGTAAGAAATATCGTCTAATTCATGTAGATTTTGTATGTTTGCAAACACTTTAGATGCTTCTGCCATGTTTTTATCAACGTCATCAAAGTCTGAAAGCAATAATTGTCCCCAGCTAAAGAAATGGTCTAAGGTCTCATCTAAGCCCGTACATTCTGTAAAAGAACGATGAAGATCGCATACAAGTTTAATCTGATCGCCTGCAACTAAATCAGTATTGCGATAGAAAAGATCACTAATTGTTAGGTATGAGGGACTCCATATTGGTTTATTAGCAATGCGTGCAAGGTATTCATTCATAAATAATGCTGCACGTTTGTTGGGGAACACAATGGCAATATCTGCTAAATTGGTTCCATATTTCGCTATAATATCTTTTGCAACTGCTTCTAAAAAGTTCATCATTTCACCTCTTTTATATTGTTAGAGTATACAAACCACAAATAACCTTTAATCTTTTTATAACCCATTTCTTTAAGAAGAGTTATATAACTCTCTATCTGTTGGATGTAAATATCTTTGGGAGAGCCAAATTTAAAGTCGATAACTATCATCTCTTCTCCATCATATATCACTCTATCAGGGCGTCTTTTAATAACAGAATTGGTTGTAGGATCAACGCTAAGAATAGCACATTCGTTGAAAACGGTCCACTTATCGCTAAACCATTCTTCTACTATTGGATTCTCAAAACGTTTATATATAAGGTTTTGTAAATTCTCTTTGTTTATCTTTTTGTTATCAATTACGCCTTCATAGTTCAATTCTTCGATGGCAGAATCGATATCTTCCTTTGTCTTTATCTGTGAGAATATTTTGTGAAGAATCTGCCCTAACTCTATATATTGCTGTTGTTTAGATTCGGTTTCTTCGCCTTTTAGATACTCATTACTTTTATTACTCTGCAAGAAAGATGCCTTTTCAGCATAATTCTTTATGTCTATTTGGTGTGAAATAACAGGTGTTTTAAAGATATTCATCGACTTTTCTTCTTCGTTTTTCGTCGCTTCAACCTCTAATTTCCCATATTCGAACTTGAAATAGCAATCATCTTTGTCTAGTTCATCAATTATAATACAATCTGGCAATTGATCTTTTATATTTGTAATTGCTGCTTGTATGGAGCTAGCACGATATGAAATGCTTTGTTTTGCGCATGATATTACGAATAAACTGTCGCATGCTCGGGTGAAAGCAACATACAACATATTGAGGTTATCCACAATAGTTTGCGAGTATTCTTCTATATATTGTGACTCAAAAATGGTGTTCATCATTTTGTTTTTTGAGTTATATATAGGCAGAATAGGTATCTGTGAGAAGGGAGCTTCAGGTGTTTTGAAAAGCATTGTTGCATCTTGTTTAAGCTTCCAGTCGCAGAATGGCATAATAACATGCTTGTATTCCAAACCTTTACACTTGTGAATTGTGATGAGCGTAATACCATCTAGTTGCTCAGTTGATATGGTTGTGTTATACAAATCGTCTTCCCATTGATTTAAGAATAGCGGTAAGTTTGAGCCATTATCAGTGATAAACTCATTTACTTTATCGTAGAATGTGCAAACATAGCTTGTTTGTTCTTTCAAAGTATCTAGCGAAAAAGCATTGAATATGGTTTCAATCAAATTCAATAAGGCAAGTTCTCTGAGTTCATTCATATTGATATAGAATGATTTAGGTAATAGATTTTCAAGGCAATCTCTATTCTCTACCATTAAAGAATCGATGTTTTTGGTTTGCAATACCTCTGTTTGATAAGTCTGAACCAATTCTGCTAATGCCAGTTTATCATCGTTATTCACTAAGAATTGCAATGCTTTTATAATGATATTCACTGCACTTGATGAGTAAATCTTAAATGCTTCTGACGAAACAAAGTGCAAATGAGGCATCTCATTCATTAAATAATTAGCAATTTCTTGTAGCTTATCGTTCTTACGATGAATGATAGCGATGTCTTTTGGCTGTGCGCCTTTATCTAAAAGATCTTGAATTATGGCTTTAGTTTGTGAGAGAGTCTCCTCTTCATACACTTCCTTTTTAAGGAATTCTACTTGCACATAGCCTTTATTAGGCTTATTTTTAGGAACTAATTGCGCCACGTCATCATAAGCACTCTGTAGCTGTTGTTCTTCTTTCTCAGATATATCGTGTAATATTCCAGCTTCAGTTTTCACCAAAGAATTAAAGAATGCATTATTAAAAGTGATGATATTTCTACTAGAACGATAATTAGTAGTGAGGTTTTTTATATCTAAAATGTCTTCAGAATGATTGAAATCTTGGTCGATATTGTTAAGCAATTTCCAGTCACCATTTCTCCATCTGTAAATACTTTGTTTAACATCTCCAACGATAAGGTTACTACTTTCGGCATGACTCAAGCACTCATTAAGGAGTATTTTGAAGTTCTTCCATTGAGTAGTACTTGTATCTTGAAACTCATCTATCATGATATGTTCAAGGCGAGTGCCTATCTTTTCGAACAAAAAAGGTGTGTCTGACTCCTCAATCATAGAGCTTAAGAGCATTTGAGTGTCGCTTAACAAGAACTGATTGTTTTCGTTATTGATTTCATGTACTTTCTTTTCAATGTTACTAAGCAATCGAAGTTTATTAAGATGTTGTAGTGTTAGAACGACTGAAAGAATGGTTTTAGTAAGTGGAACACGCATACTTTCAACGTCATTCAATAGTGGCATGAGGCGTTGTTCAACTAAACTGCGTAGGTAAGGCTTCTTTTCTTCACCGCCTTTACTAATCCATGCGTCTGAACTTGTTAAGCCAGTTAAAGCTGTTTTCGTAGGGAAATTAGTCTTAGTGTACTCTTGTTTTTGTAAAGTTAGGAAGTAACTAGGTACTCCTCTTGCCCCATTTTTGAAGTCAGTGATATCTAATCCAGATTCATTTAGAATATCAAAAAAAGCAGTAACGCTTTTATCTAGTTTTTCAATAGCCTCTTTTTTTACTTTTATAAGTGTGTTCTTGAATTCCTTAACCTTATTTTCGTCTTCTAAAAAACTAGACAATTGTTTTTCATTTTGTTTGTATAAGTCTGAAAAGATATTCTTTCCAAACGATTTAAGCTCTGATATAACATTCCAGGCTTTGTTCTCTTCTTGGTTTTCTTCAAGCAAATCAAGCACCCATTTCAATACTTTATTCTTAGGATCTAGCTCTTCTATCAATCTATCTACAGCCCTTTCTTTCAGTTGTTCATCGTTAAGAGTCACACGAAGTTTTGCCGTTAAATCTAATTCACGGGCTAAGTTGTTTAAAACACCTTGAAAAAAGGTGTCAATTGTTTGTATTTGAAAATACGAATAGTTGTGAATGAGGTAGCCCAAAGCTAACGAAGAACGTTGTCTAATCTGTTCTTCTGAAAGCTCAGTATCTTTCTTTATAATTTCTAAATAAGCGTTAGAGTCGGGGAGAAGACGTGAAAGTCCATATAATTGACTTAGTATTCGCATCTTCATTTCTTCTGTTGCTTTGTTCGTAAAGGTTACTGCTAGAATTTGTTTATACGACAAAGGGTCCTTAATTAACAACTTGATATATTCTATTGTCAATGTAAATGTTTTACCAGAACCCGCACTTGCCTTGTAAACTGTTAAGGGAGCATTCATAGTTTGTATTTGTCTAGATGTTTTAAAAACATTACAAACTTACATAAAATCATTGAGAAAAGAGCCGAAAGACAATTCCTTTTATTTCAAAAACTATCTTTGTGTGAGCTTTTCTCTAGCATCTTTATTGGTAGAATGATTCTGCTTAATATTTAAGTCAAATATGAGTGAGAAGTAAAAGCATAGCTTTTGATGTGTAATAGCATAGCTTTTGTACCCTAATAACAATGCATTTACATGCTAATAGCATAGTTTTTTTTAATAAGTAGATAACATATTCTTTTCAAAGTCGTTAGATATGCGATGTTTTTATGTCAAAATTATTCTCTTTTTCATTATATTTGCATAAGAATAGTCACTCTTAATACAAATACCACCTAAGCATTTTAATAGAAACTTACTAGTGTATAACAACTAAAAACATATCAAGATGAAACAAAACTTAGTAAGAATGATTTTACATAGAACCCTTTTGCTATCCTTTTTACTTGTGTTTTATACTTCGAATGTAATGGCAAAGCTTGCTCATCTCTTGCCTAAACCACAGTATGTGCATAAAGAAACACCAACAAAAAGTTTTAGTTTGAATCGAAAAATACAGATAAAGTCTGCTGTAAAATGTTGGTATTTAGGATTTTTTTTGAATAATCATAAAGTAAAAGTTGATAATTCATCTTCTATTTCTATTGAGGTTCAAATGGTAGATTCAATCAAAAATACCTTTGATTATAAGCTTTCAGGGTATGAAAATGAAAGTTATGCTTTGAAAGTTGAGGAAAACAAGATTACGATAAAAGCTATTTCGCAAGTGGGAGTGATAAGAGCTGTACAAACTTTAGAACAGTTATCAGAAGGAACTCCAAGCAATTCATTGATAGAATGTGTTGAGATTGTGGATTATCCAGCGTTTAAACTACGAGGATTTATGCACGATACAGGTCGTTCTTATATCTCAATAGAAGATTTAAAGACTCAAATTTGTCTTTTATCTCGTTTCAAAATCAATACTTTTCATTGGCATCTTACGGAGAATCAAGCGTGGAGATTTGAGGTGAAAGCTTATCCACAACTCACCCATTCATCTACAATGACAAGACATAAAGGCTTGTATTACACCCAAGAAGAATGTACAGCGTTAGAAAAATATGCGAAAATACATGGCATAACCATTATTCCTGAGATTGATATGCCAGGGCATAGTGATGCTTTTGTGCGGGCAATGGGGCACGAAATGCAAACAGAGGAAGGATTGAAAAAATTGAAAGTTATTCTAAAAGAAGTGGCTCAGACTTTTCCTAACGCTCCTTTTATACATATTGGAGCAGATGAAAAGCCTATAGTTTACCCTCATTTTATAAAAGAAATAGCAGGTTATATTCATCAATTAGGCAGAAAATGTGTTATTTGGATGCCTATTCAAGGAGAGTTTTGCGATGTAGACATGTCTCAATTGTGGAGTACTGCAGGAAAAATGGTTAAAGGAATACCTAATATTGATTGTCGTTATAACTACATAAACCATTTCGATGTCTTTGCAGATGTGGTGGGAATATATAAAAGTAATATCTATTATCAATCTAAAGGCAGTGCAAATATAGCAGGAGCAGTTGTTGCATTGTGGAATGATCATAAGCTTTCGTCTACAAAAGACATGCTTATGCAAAACAATTTTTATGCCAGTGTGTTGGCAACTGCAGAACGTTCGTGGATAGGAGGAGGCAAAGAATATATAGAAAAGGGTGGAATAATGTTGCCATTGCAAGGAGATGAGTTTGAATCTTTTCGTGATTGGGAACAAAGATTTATCTTCCATAAAAAGCAATCTCTATCTAAAGAGCCTATTCCTTACGTGGAACAAACCAATATAAAATGGCTTATTACAGAACCTATTCCATCTAAATACGACACTCTTTCTATGTTCTTGCCTCAGAATTACAATCCTTCTAAGGCAATAAAGATAGCAGATAGCGTGTATTCTGTGCGTGAATGTGCTGGAGGAGGAATTTATTTAAGACATACTTGGGGAAAGATTGTTCCATCACTTTATAGCGATGTGAAGTTTGGAAATACGGTATTTGCTTCTACTTGTATTTACTCTCCAACTAAAAGAACTGTAGGAGCATTGATAGAGCTACAGAATTATAGTAGATCTGAGCACGATTTAGCTCCCCCTAAAGGTGCTTGGGATTATAAAGGAAGTAGAATTTGGGTGAATAGTAAAGAGATTATGCCACCTAATTGGATACAGACTGGAGTAGAAATTGATAATGAAACAGATTTATTAGATGCCAATTTTACAGGGAGAAGACCTGTTCGGATAACGTTAGAAAAGGGTTGGAATAAAGTTCTTATAAAGCTTCCATATAAAGAAACAAAAGGAATAAGACTCAATAAATGGATGTTTACCTTTGTAATTACAAACCTTTCGGGTAAAGAAACATTATCGGATATAATCTATAATCCTTATCCTTTAAAAAAAAGAGCATTTTTCCTAAATATAAATATGTTAGATAATGTGAAATGAAAAATAAATAATTGTGAAGTAAATAAAATATATTTCTTATCTTTGTAACGAAAAATAAACATGTAATATATATAAATAAATGGTAAGTTTAACATTATTGATTGTAGTAATTTTTGTGCTTGGCTATCTCTGTATAGCGTTAGAAGGATTTACAAAGATAAATAAAGCGGCTATAGCTTTGTTAATGTTTGTGGGTTGTTGGACATTGTTCATGATTAATCCAGGTGAATATATAACAGGATTAACACCCGAAACGACGGCCTCGACCATTGCAGGTATAATCGATCATCATCTTGGTGGAACTGCAGAAACATTGTTTTTCCTTATTGGAGCCATGACAATTGTAGAGGTAGTAGACAAGAATGGTGGCTTTAACTTTGTGAGAGACACCCTTCAAACACGTGGAAAAAGAACCCTATTATGGCGTATTGTGTTTATAACTTTTTTCCTTTCGGCTATTCTTGACAATTTAACTACGAGTATAGTAATGATTATGATTCTTCGAAAACTTGTATCAGACCATAAAGATCGCATGATATATGCGTCCTTAGTAATTGTCTCTGCAAATTCTGGAGGGGCATTTTCACCCATTGGGGACGTAACAACTATTATGCTTTGGAATAAAGGTGTTATTACAGCAGCAGGAGTAATGGAAGAGATTTTTATTCCTTCTTTGGTGTCAATGATTATTCCTACACTTCTATTACAACGTTCTTTAAAAGGAGAACTCGCCCTTGTAAACTCTAATATGGCTACGGATTACGAAGTATTAGATTTCTCTAAGACTCAAAGAAAAATTATCTTTGCTCTTGGAGTGGGTGGTTTAATCTTTGTTCCGATATTTAAATCAATCACACATTTGCCTCCTTTTGTTGGAATATTAATGGTATTAGGAGTTCTTTGGACTGCAACTGAAATATTTTATCGTTCAGAACATGGTGATAATGAAGGTATAAAGAATAGAGTTTCTAATCTAATTGCTCATATTGACATGGCAACAATCTTGTTCTTCTTGGGAATTTTAATGGCAGTTGCATGTTTAGAAGAGATTAAAGTACTAGAAAATCTTGGTATTTGGCTTAATGATGTATCTGCAGGAAACCACTTTGTTGTAACAGGAATTATTGGACTTTTATCAAGTATTGTAGATAATGTACCTCTAGTTGCAGGCTGTATGGGTATGTATACAGTGACTCCTACAGGTGATATGGCTGTAGATGGAATCTTTTGGCAACTTTTAGCATACTGTGCAGGAGTGGGTGGATCTATTCTTATCATTGGAAGTGCAGCGGGAGTAGTTGTTATGGGACTCGAAAAAATTAGCTTTGGATGGTATTTAAAGCGTGTGGCAGGAGCTACATTTATTGGTTATTTAATAGGAATATTTAGCTATTGGGTTATAAGAACCTATTTATGGTAAATAAAAAATAAAGCGAATAGGTTTTTGCTTAATGATTTATTCGCTTAAGTAAGTTTATATTTAAATATAATAAGGAATAAATTTTGAGACTATAAATCTTTTTTTTAAAAGTAATTTCAAAGTTTATTCCTTCTATTAAAATAGCATTATTTAAGCAATATTGATCCTTGTCTTTGCAAAATACAAGTCTTTTATAAATTAATCATATCTTTTTATGGGCCAAGGCATTTCAAAGAAGTACAATAAATAAGTTTTGTTTTATTTATAAATAGTGCAAAGAAAATATTAAAATAAGCGTAATTATACATCCTTGTTTTATATAATGATAAAGCAACAAATGTCAATTTAAACATTTGTTGCTTCCCGTTTCTATTAAATGAGTGGAGAATGTTAGTTTAATTCGCTTAACTCTAGCCATCTAAACGATTTTTCATCTAGCTCACTTTTTAAGCAAGCTAAACGTTTACTCTTTTCTGTTATCTCTTCAACAGATAGTTCTGATCCCGAAAGAGCATCTTCCAAAGTTTTTTGTTCTTCTTCAAGTTGGATTATTTCTTCTTCAAGTTGCTCAAATTCTCGCTTCTCTTTATAGCTTAATTTACGTTTAGTTTCGTTACGATAGTTTTTCTTTGGATCATTATCTTCTTTCGTATTATTAGCCGTTGGAACTTTTTCTTGAGTCTGAAGGCTCGCCCATTCACGATATTGCGTGTAGTTCCCTGGGAAATCTTTAATGCGTCCTTGACCTTCAAATACCAATAGGTGGTCTATGATTTTATCCATAAAATAACGGTCGTGACTAATAATTATAACGCAACCAGGGAAATCTTGTAGGTATTCTTCTAATACTTGGAGTGTTTGAATATCCAAATCGTTAGTGGGTTCGTCGAGAACTAAGAAATTAGGATTATGCATTAAAACTGTGCAGAGATAGAGTTTGCGTTTTTCTCCACCGCTAAGTTTATATACATAGTTGTGTTGTTGTTCGGGAGTAAACATGAAATGCTGCAAGAATTGTGATGCAGTCATGTGCTTACCACCACCTAAATCAATATATTCGGCGATGTCTTTTATAATGTCAATCACCTTTTGTTGCTCGTTAAACTTTAATCCTTCTTGAGAGAAATAGCCAAACTTAACAGTTTCTCCGATATCAAATCGACCGCTATCAGGGGCAACTTCGCCTAGTAACATCTTTATAAATGTAGACTTTCCTGTGCCATTATCGCCCACAATTCCCATCTTTTCAAATCGAGAAAAGTTGTAATAGAAGTTTTTTAAGATGATCTTTTCAGGACTCCAAGCCTTTGAAACATATTGACATTCAAATATTTTAGAACCAATATAGACATTTTTCGACTTTAAACGAATCTGCCTTTCTTCTATTCTTTGTTTGGCAATCTTCTCTAATTCGTAGAAAGCTTCCTCACGATATCTTGCTTTATGTCCTCTAGCTTGAGGCTGTCTGCGCATCCATTCCAATTCTCTTCTGTATAGATTATTGGCGTGTTGTATTTCTGCTTTAGCATTATTGATGCGTTCTTGTCGTTTATCTAAGAAGTAAGCATAGTTACCTTTATAGGTAAAAATCATAGAATTGTCTAGCTCTATGATGCTATTGCACACTCTATCTAAGAAATACCGATCGTGAGTAACCATTAATAAGGTTTTATTTCCACGTGATAAGAAACCCTCCAACCATATAATCATATCAAGATCCAAATGGTTTGTAGGCTCATCTAAAATCAATAAATCTGGATTGGTGATCAATACATTGGCTAAAGCCACTCGTTTTTGCTGTCCACCACTTAGCTCTTTAATAGGTTGAGCAAGGTCTGTTATCTTTAATTGTGTTAGAATTTGCTTCGCTTTTAGTATTTTTTCTTCGTTACCATTATGGTTAAAGCACGCCTCTAACACATTATCATCAGGGTTAAAGTGTGGACTTTGTTCTAAAAAGCCTACAGTTAAGTCTCTTTTAAAGATGATGTTACCTTCGTCTTGACTTTCTTTTCCAGTGAGAATAGATAATAGGGTGCTCTTACCAGTACCATTCTTGGCAATTAATCCCACTCTTTGTCCTTCAGAAATAGAAAACGAAATGTTGTGAAATAGCGTTTGTGTGCCAAACGATTTCGATAAATTCTGAATATCAAGATAAGGAATATTACTTGCCATTGCTGTTGAGTGATTCGTTAATTTGGGAGATATAATTCAATACTTCTTCTTTACCTGTCTTCTTTTCTGCGCTTGTTATAAAATAAGGAGGAAGTTCTTCCCAAGCATCTTGCAATGCTTTCATCCAAGCACTTGCGTTCTTTTGAGCAGCAACGGGACCAAGTTTATCGGCTTTTGTAAAGATAATAGTAAATGGAACTTGACTTGCTCCGAGCCAGTCGATAAACTCTCGGTCTATTTTTTGTTGTGGATGGCGGATATCAATTAATACAAACAGGTTGATAAGTTGCTCTCTTTGCAATATATATTGAGATATCATTTGTTGCAATTTCTTTTGAACTGCTTTTGATTGTTTGGCATATCCATAGCCAGGAAGGTCCACTAAATACCATTCATTATTAATAATAAAGTGGTTAATAAGTAGAGTTTTACCTGGTTTTGACGAAGTTTTGGCTAGTCCTTTGTGTGTGCAAAGCATATTGATGAGGCTCGATTTGCCTACATTTGATCTGCCAATAAAAGCATATTCATATTTATTATCAGTGGGGCATTTACTCACTGTGGGTGAAGAAACCACGAATTCAGACTTCTTTATTTCCATGTTTGTTGTTTTAAAGAATGAGCATTGTATCTTAAAAGGGAAGTAGATAATATTCTGCTTATATTTCTAGACACAAATATTTATTTGCAAAGATACAAATAAATATGCACTAATGATACGTATTCAACCAAACAGATTTGTTTCTAGCGCAATATCGTTTTATAATTTATTATTCACCCCATGTCCAAACAATGCAAAATCCCCTTTCAAAGGGTCGTGTGGAAATATCTTTCTCATCTGTTTTGTAAGCTCAATAGCCGTCTTCATATTAGCAGTTTTAGTGCTAATAAATCCCAGTTTCTGTGCTTGCTGCATCACATGAGTATCTAATGGCATAATAAGATTACGTTTATCAATAAAGTGTTCCCATACACCTAGGTCCACAGGAGATTCATTTCGAACCATCCAGCGTAAGAACATACAGAGTCGTTTGCATGCAGAACGAGAATTCTTAGGGATAATTCCAACTACATTTTGCTGAGAAAAATAATTGCATATACTATCTATTGCGGTTAAAGTGTCTACAGATGTAGTTCTAATAAAGTTCTCTAAAGAATAGAATTCTTTGAATAAAGTTTCTAAAGCGACGAAGAACTGCAGCATCATTGAATTAGAATAAAGGCGATAAAAGCAAGATTTGTCATTAGGAAAGTATTCTTTATATTCCCCATTTCTAATCCAATTGTATGGCTCTTTTTTGCTCTTCTCGAGTATAAAATTTATCTTTGGAAAGAATTGTTTACGTGAACCATAACTTAAACAGGCTGCAATAAAAGCCATTGTCTCCTGATTTTCTTTACCAATAACTTGGTGCATAAAGTACGAAGGGTCGTCTGTTAGAAAATCATGTGTCTCATATTTCTCTGCTAAAGACTGCAGTAGATGATACTTTTCTGTTTTTGTCATAGTATATGTATTATTATTGTAGATAACGAAGAATTTCTTCTTTTATTGTAATAGCTATGCAATTAGTGTGTAAAAGCATAACTTTTATACCTCAAAAGCAATGCTATTGTATAATAAAAGCATAGCTTTTCTATTATGATTAGATTTTGATAAATTTCAAATAAAATAGAAATATTTATAAGTGTTTATATATCAAATAAATAATAATATTTATTTTAGTATTTATAGAGATATGTTTATGGCAGAAAATAAACAGAGTGAAAGAGGTCGTATCATTGCTTTTTAGGCAAAACTTATTTGTAAAAGGGATAAGAGTTGATAGATGTTTTGCATAGTTAGATGATTTTTTTTATCTTTGCAAGATATAATAAATACTTAGAATATCGATACTTTTAGCTCAATTGTAGTTCGAAATAAGAGTTAGAAAGTAAGCAATGAAAATAAGGTAAAACTGATTTACTAAAGAAATTCAAAATAAAATACTTTTCAATGACAAAGTCGTATCCAATAGTTTATCTAAAAAAAGGAAAGGACGAAAGCCTAAAACGTTTTCATCCTTGGGTGTTTTCTGGTGCAATAGCCAGCGGAACAGAATCCTTAAACGAAGGTGATGTAGTGAGAGTGTGTACTGCAAGTGGAGCATTTATAGCAGTAGGACATTATCAAATAGGCTCAATTGCCGTTCGAGTATTGTCTTTTAAAGACATTGTTATTGACGAAAAATTTTGGAAATCACGCTTACATTCAGCTTTAGAAGTGCGTTTGGCACTCGATGTTGTAGACAATCCCAATAATAATACTTATCGTTTGGTCCATGGAGAAGGGGATAATCTACCTGGATTAATTGTAGATTGCTATGGAGAAACAGCTGTTATGCAAGCTCATAGCGTGGGTATGCATTGTGAAAGAAATGCTATTGCTAAAGCACTTGTAGAGGTGTTAGATGGTAGAATCAAAAATGTTTATTATAAAAGTGATACCACCTTGCCTTTTAAAGCCGATTTAAACCAAGAGAATGGCTTTTTAATTGGAGGAGAAACAGATTGCACAACGCTTGAAAATGGTTTGATTTTCAAGGTCGATTGGTTGAAAGGACAGAAGACAGGATTCTTTATTGACCAAAGAGAAAACCGCAGTTTGCTTGAGGAATACTCAAAGAATAGAAGTGTGTTGAATATGTTTTGCTACACAGGAGGATTTTCTGTTTATGCAATGCGTGGGCAAGCAGAGTTGGTACATTCGGTAGATAGTAGTGCAAAAGCAATTGATATCACTCGTGAAAATATTGCAACTAACTTCGAAGATACTACTAAACACGAGGCTTTTTGCGAAGATGCCTTTAAGTATCTCGATGCAAATAATAAGAAATACGACCTTATTATCCTCGATCCACCAGCCTTTGCAAAACATAGAGCGGCACTTAAAAATGCGCTAAAGGGTTACACTCGTTTAAATGCAAAGGGTTTTGAAAGTATTAAGAGCGGTGGTATTTTATTTACTTTCAGTTGCTCTCAAATTGTAACTAAAGATCAATTCCGTAATGCTGTCTTTACTGCTGCAGCTCAATCAGGCCGCAAAGTACGTATACTTCATCAACTTCATCAACCTGCCGACCATCCTATTAATATCTATCATCCTGAAGGTGAATATTTAAAAGGATTGGTGTTATATGTTGAAGACTAATTAAAGGAAATGCAAAAAAGCAGTTCTTCGTTTCTAAGAAAAATAGAACAGTTTATTGAACAAAAAGAGTTGATGAGCAAAAGTCAACTCTATTTGGTTGCGTTATCGGGTGGAGCAGATAGCGTTGCACTGCTTTTGGTTTTGAAAAGATTAAGTTATAATGTAGAAGCAGCCCATTGTAACTTTCACTTAAGAGGCGAAGAATCTGATAGAGATGAAGATTTTTGCAAAGATTTATGTCGTGAATTGGATATAAAACTGCATCTAGCTCATTTTGATACTCAAACCCATGCAAGCTTGCATGGTATCAGTATAGAAATGGCAGCACGCAATTTGAGATACAATTATTTTGAAGCTCTATTAAAAGATATTGATGCTAGTGCAGTGTGTGTGGCTCATCATAAAGATGATAGTGCAGAGACTCTTTTGTTAAACCTTGTTAGAGGCACAGGAGTAGATGGACTTACGGGAATTAAAAGCAAAAATAATAATGTTGTAAGACCATTTTTGTGTGTTCAAAGAAATGAGATAATTAGCTATTTAGAACAGCAAAAGCAATCGTTTGTAACAGATAGTTCTAACCTTGTGAATGATGTTCAACGTAATAAAATACGTTTAGATGTAATGCCGTTGCTGCAAACAATCAATCCTTTGGTTATAGAACATCTTAATCAAACGAGCGAGTATGTTGAAGCTGCAACGTCTATTTTGAATACAGCTTTAGAGCAAATGCAAGATAGAGTGGTTCTGGATAAAACCGAAGAGCAAATGGTTATTGATATAAAAAAATTAGCAAAGGAACGATCTTTGAGCTATTTGTTGTGGTATATCCTAAGGAACTATGGTTTTAATGCAGCGCAAATAAAGCAAATATCGCATGGATTAACCACCTCAATAGGTAGGGTGTGGGAGTCGACAACGCATGCTTTAACCATCAATAATAATAAAATTATTGTAGAACCTTTATTTACTTCTGATTCTAAAGAATATAGATTGGTAGAAGAAGGCTTATATCATTTGAATTCAAAACTATCAATCGAGATAAAAAAAGAACCTTATTCAAGTGGTAAAGGCTTTAGTAAAGACCCTAAAGATATTTGGGTTGATGCTGATAACGTAGTGTTTCCATTATCGGTTCGATTAATAAAAGAGGGGGATAGAATGATTCCTTTAGGGATGAAAGGGAGCAAATTAATTAGCGATATGCTAACAGATTCGAAGGTATCTTATTTCGACCGTCAACGTCAATATGTGTTATTAAATAATGAACAGCAAATTATTTGGCTTTTAGGTCATCGCATTGACGATCGATATAAGATAACATCGTCTACAAAGACTGTTCTAAAAATAAAGTTGCTTTAGTGAGATCTTCAGGAGTATCGATGCCAATTGTTTCGATATTTGTTAGTCCTACCTTTATTTTATATCCGTTTTGAAGCCATCTAAGTTGCTCTAATCCTTCAGTTTTTTCTAAAGATGATGGTTCTAAACGAGTGATTTCACTGAGTACCGAACGTCTGTATGCGTAAATTCCAATGTGTTTTAAATAAGGAAAAGTTTCAGTAATATTAGTCTCTTCACTAAGTTTATTAAGGTTAAGTCCCTTAATAAAAGGAATCATATTGCGTGAAAAATAGAGCGCATAGTTATTATTATCCATCACAATTTTAGGCGAATTAGGATTTAATACGTCCTTTGTTGCGGTGAAAGGTTTGCCTAATGTGGCAATTTGTGTTTGCTCATCATTAAACGAATTGCATAGAGTTTGAATTTGAGAAGGGTCGATAAATGGCTCATCTCCTTGAATATTGATGACAACATCGCATGGAACACTAATCTTAGACACTGCTTCTTCAATTCTATCTGTTCCGCTTTCATGGTCAGAACGAGTCATAATAACCCTTCCGCCAAAGCTTTCTATCTCGTTAAAAATGCGCTCATCGTCAGTAGCAACATACACATCTTCTAGAACTGATGATGCCTTTTCGTATACTCTTTGTATAACTGTTTTTCCCTTAATCACTGCAAGTGGCTTGCCAGGAAAGCGTGAAGAGCCATAACGAGCAGGTATAATGCAAATGAATTTCATTTGATATTGTTTTTAGTGAATATTCAATTAGTATTTCAAACACATCTTGTGTTGGAACGAATGCAAAGATACTAATTTTTACTAATTATTTTTGAGATCTCAATAAAAAAGGCTATTTTTGAATATTAAACTATTAGTAATGATATTAATTCTAATAAATTAATTGTAGTGAGAAAAGGAATCTTAACCATATTATTGATTAGTGTGTCTCTAATTTGTTGTGCACAAAGAATAGTCTTAGGCTCTTGTACCACGAAAGATGGTGGACTTTATAAAGGAGAAATTGTAGCAAATAAGCCTCATGGAAAAGGAGTTACAACCTTTAAGAATGGTGATGTTTATGAAGGAGAATATGTAAAGGGTAAAAGAGAGGGGCATGGTATTTATACTTTTGCTGACGGTGAAAAGTATGATGGACAGTGGTTTCAAGATCAACAACATGGAAAAGGAACCTATTATTTTATGAATAATAATAAATATGTGGGTTTATGGTTTCGTGATTGTCAACAAGGTTTAGGTACAATGTATTACTATAATGGTGATAAATACGAAGGAAACTGGTATCAAGATAAACGGCAAGGAAAAGGAAAGTATACTTTTTCGAATGGAGCTTATTATGATGGACTGTGGAATAACGATCAAAAGAATGGTAAAGGCTTTTTTTCTTGGGGAGATGGAACCACCTATGATGGTATGTGGGTAGGTAATCAACGTTCGGGAAAAGGTACAAATAAATATGCTGATGGTGATGTTTACACTGGAGAATGGCTTAATGACATTCAGAATGGTAAAGGAATTTACAAGTTTCAGAATGGAGATGTTTACGAAGGAGCTTATTTAGAAGGAGAAAGAACGGGTGAAGGGATATTTAAATATGCCAATGGTGATAAATATACTGGAACGTTTAAAGAAGGAGATAAAGATGGTTTTGGAACCTTAGTTTGGAATAATGGTGACATTTATATTGGTTCTTGGAAAGCTGATAAACAAAATGGTAAAGGCAAACTAACCAAGAAAAATGGCGATATTTATGAAGGAATATTCCAAAATGGTAAACTAAATGGTGAAGTCGTAATACACTATGCCAATGGAACTAGATTTAAAGGAACCTTTAAAAATGGTCAACGTCATGGCAAAGCGATAGAGGAAACGAAAGAGGGTGTTCGTTTTGAAGGCTCTTATTCGCAAGATATGAGAGACGGAGTATTTGTAGAAAAAGATAGAAATGGAAATATTATAAAACAGGGTCAGTATGATTCTGGAAGACGATACGAGAACTAACTATAAGGATAAAGAATTATGGCTACATCTGAAAACAAAACAAAGAAGCCTATAAAGAAGACTTCTAAACATAGAATACGCAAAGAAGTAGAACGCCCTTTAGAGCTAATTAGAAAGGATCCATACTTATTGGATTATGCAGAAGCAATAAAAGGCAGACACGAACATGCGTTAGATAAGTTGAAGCAACTTACAAATAATGGAAAAAAAACATTGACAGATTTTGCCAATGGTCATAATTATTATGGTTTACATTGTAACTCTCGTAATTGGATTTTTAGAGAATGGGCTCCTAATGCTACTGCAATCTACTTAATTGGAGATTTTAATAACTGGCAAGAAACGCCAGATTTTCAGGCGCAGAAAGATTCTAAAACTGGTGATTGGGTGTTGAAGTTGCCTCTAAAAGCACTTCATCATGGTGATTATTATAAGCTAAAAATATATTGGGAAGGCGGCTCTGGAGAGCGAATTCCTGCGTGGGCACAACGTGTTGTACAAGATGTTAACACTAAAGTATTCTGTGCACAGGTATGGAAACCAACTGAGACTTACCAATGGAAGAAAAAGAATTTTAAGCCAACTGTTAATCCTTTGCTTATCTATGAGTGTCATATTGGAATGGCGCAAGATGAAGAAAAGGTTGGAAGTTATACCGAGTTTAAGGATAAAGTACTTCCTCGTATCATAAAAGCAGGATATAACTGCATTCAAATAATGGCTATTCAAGAACATCCTTATTATGGTTCTTTTGGCTATCACGTAAGTTCTTTCTTTGCTGCTTCATCTCGATTTGGTACTCCAGAAGAACTAAAAGCGTTGATAGATGAGGCTCATTGCAATGGAATAGCTGTGATTATGGATATCGTTCATTCACATGCAGTGAAGAATGAGATAGAGGGATTAGGTAATTTTGCAGGCGATCCCAGTCAATTTTTTTATGAGGGAGGTAGAAGAGAGCATCCAGCCTGGGATTCACTTTGCTTCGATTATGGTAAAGATGAGGTGCTACATTTCTTATTAAGTAATTGTAAGTATTGGCTGGAAGAATATCATTTCGATGGCTTTCGGTTTGATGGTGTAACATCAATGCTTTATTATAGTCATGGATTAGGAGAGGCTTTTACTAATTATGGCGATTATTTCAATGGACATCAAGATGATAATGCGATATGTTATCTAACCCTTGCCAATCTTTTAATTCATGAGATTGATCCACGGAAAATTACGATTGCAGAGGAAGTTAGTGGTATGCCAGGTCTTGCTTGTAAGTTTACTGCAGGTGGATATGGGTTTGATTATCGTATGGCAATGAATATTCCAGATTATTGGATCAAGACAATCAAAGAGCAAAAAGATGAAGACTGGAAGCCAAGTTCTATATTTTGGGAAATAAAGAATAGACGTGCTGATGAACGAACCATTTCATATTGTGAGAGCCACGACCAAGCTTTGGTAGGCGATAAGACCATTATTTTCCGATTAATAGATGCTGATATGTATTGGCATTTCAAGAAAGGAGATGAGAATTATATGGCTCATAGAGGTATTGCGTTGCATAAAATGATTCGACTAGCAACCATTTCAACTATAAATGGAGGCTATCTTAATTTTATGGGAAATGAGTTCGGACATCCAGAATGGATTGACTTCCCACGTGAAGGAAATGGTTGGAGTCATAAATATGCACGTCGTCAGTGGAATTTAGTAGACAATGAAGCACTAGATTATCAATATCTTGGTTTATTTGATAAGGCTATGTTAGATGTAATTAAAAGTGAAAAGACTTTTAATAAAACACCTATACAAGAGATATGGCATAATGATGGAGACCAAATATTAGCCTTTACAAGAGGTGATTTATTGTTTGTTTTCAATTTTTCTCCCACTCAATCTTATGTAGATTATGGATTATTAGTTCCTACAGGCACATATGATGTGGTATTAAATACCGATGCTAAAGTCTTTGGCGGAAATGAATTGAACGACGATTCTGTAACTCATTTCACCAATTACGATGCTCTTTATGTTAATGAACATAAAGAATGGCTTAAATTATATATTCCTGCAAGAACAGCAATGGTATTAAAAAAGAACTAAATGGCATATTTATTGAAAATTAATACAAGGCGATTTCCTCTGCATTTCAGTACGCTTATTTTTGTTGTATTTGTATTTTTATATCTGTATAATTATCAATCGGATACATTAACTTATGTACAGCACGTTCTTTCTAATGGTAAAACCCACTACAATTCTGTTGCTGGTGGGATTATCATTACATTGATTTCTTATATAATAGTATTATTGCAACAGTCTTTTTCTAAAGTTATTAGGCGATTTAGGTTCATTGCTTTGTATCTACCTTCATTACTCATTGCTTTCTTGTGTAATGTAGATAAAAATGTGTCGTTTAATTTTTATCTTTTGATTATTGGCTTGTTGTTATATGCTTTAGTGCTTTATTGGCTAAAAGACATTGTGAAACAGTCCAATGACCACTATACTCCAAACTTTACAGATACATTACTTTTTCATCTTATATATCTTATTGTATTGTTTTTTTCGATTTCTATGATAGGAAATAATGATGAAGTATTTCATTATAGATTAAGAACAGAGAGATATATTCTTGATAAAAAGTATGAATTAGCAATAAAAGTAGGAGATAGGTCGTCTGTTGCTGACTCGTCATTAACAATGCTTCGTGCCTTTGCACTTAACAAAGAGCATTTATTAGGTGAAAAATTATTTACCTATAATATAATAGGTGGCTCTTCTGTTTTGTTGCCAATTGACTCTAATTCGTGTTTGCTTTTGTCGCAAACTTTTGTCAAAGATGATATGAAAGTGCGTACAAAGGATAAAATATCAGCTTTAAAATATTTCCAAAAACTAGATGAGTTGCGGGTAAAGAATAAGCAATATGCTGACTATTTATTGTGTGCTTATTTGATGGACAAGCGTTTAGATGATTTTATAAGAACGCTTCCAAAGTATTATGTTATAAATAATAAGCTTCCAAAACATTATCGTGAGGCATTATTGGTCTATAGTCATACTCATACAACATCTGTAATTGAGTTTCATGACAATGTTATGGAAGCTGATTATCAAGATTATGCGAAGTTAGAAAAGCAACTTTCTAATAACATAATCCGCAAGAATAAGTTGAAAGAGGTTTTTGGAAATACATATTGGTATTACTATCAATATGTTATTTCTTAACCTCTGCCAATGCTTTAACCCAGTCTGTATCTAACGAGAAGTTAGTGATATAGTTTGAATTATCTACATATGCGTAGGTAATTTCTTTGTCCATATCATTGAAACGTGAGTTTTTTATACTTGCATTTTTATATTTTGCCTTAGTAACTTCTTGGTTACTCTTCTTTGCATTGTTTGCTAAACTCTTAACATATAGGTTTATAAACTCGATCATTGCATTAGCTTGTTCACCTAATTCGTGTTCAGTAAAACCTTCAGTAGAGCCTGCTTTCATTATTAAGTAATATAAAGCATCTGACTTAAATGTTGCAATTTTTCTTGTTTCAAGATTCTTTGACTTGTTATTTTTAATTATTTCATTCTTTTGCATGAGGTTTTGTACCTCTTTAAAGATCTCTTGTGCCTGAATTGTTACTGATGAGCAAAAGCATAGAGCCAATGCGAAAAGCATTTTTTTCATAATTCTTCTTGTTTGGTTATTTACTATTTATTCTTACCTTATTCTTGTTTATAAAATCCTTCCAATCTTTATATGAGATATCATTGACAGGTCTTCCTGTTTGTAGATAATGGCAATAAGCAACACCTAGAGCATCGGTTGCATCCATGAACTTTGGTAATTTGCTTTTATCCAGCTTTAATAAGCGAAGTAACATATCTGCAACTTGCTCTTTACTTGCTTGCCCTTGTCCTGTAATCGCCATCTTTACCTTAAGAGGAGCATATTCAAAAATTGGAATATCTTGATTAATTGCCGCAGAAATTGCAACTCCTTGAGCTCTTCCAAGCTTCAACATCGATTGAATATTTTTACCAAAGAAGGGAGCTTCAATTGCCATTTCATCGGGTAAAAATTCCTCTATTATTCCTTTAATACGTTGAAAGATATTGCCTAATCTCAAATAGGGGTCTGTCATTTTACGCATATCTATAATACCCATTGCAATCATTTCTGCTTTATTAGATACTACTTTTATGACGCCATAACCCATAATATTTGTTCCAGGGTCAACTCCTAAGATAATTCTTTCATTATCAATACGTTGTAAAACCATTGCTATTACCCTTCAAAAGCTATCGATCTATGTATGGATTACTACTTAATTCGTCTCCAATAGTTGTGCTTTCACCATGTCCAGGATATAGAATTGTTTTATCAGGAAGTTGAGATATAAATCGAAGTGTTTGTATCATTTGAAACATTGAGCCTCCTTCTAAGTCTGTTCTACCAATAGAATGTTTGAAAATAGTATCTCCAGAAAAAGCAATATGTTCTTTTTCATTATAAAAGAATACACTTCCTGGGGTGTGACCTGGCGTCTCTATGATTGTAAAGCGCTGATTCCCAAATTCAATAATATCGTCTTTTGTTAGATAGTCAACATTTTTTGGTTGTTCTTCTGTTAAATCTAATCCTAGTAAAAGTTGTGCTTGTTGCTTTATAGTATCCATTAAGAACTTGTCTTTGTGGTGCACTTGGGGATTGAGTCCAAATTCTTTTTGCATACAACTATTACCAAAGTTGTGGTCAAGGTGACCGTGGGTTGCAAGCAAATATTTAGGAGTGAATTGATTCTTTTTGATATAATCAATAATTAAATCTCGCTCTTCTTGATAAAATGCGCCACAATCTATAATTGCACATTCTTTTGTTTCGTCGCTCACAACGAAACAATTTTCTTGTAACATATTACAAGTAAACATTTGAACATTTATCATAGAGGAATGTATATTAATGATTTTTCTTTAAACCAATCGTCTTTAAACCAATTAGATAGAGGAGTTATCTCAGCAAGTTTCTTATGGTCATGAATCTCACTTTCTGTATTTCCTCCTTTTAAAACAATCACTCCATTGGGTAAAGCATTGTTTTGTTCTTTTGAAATATTCTTTTTTACAATCTTGATTAAGTCGGGTAGAGGCATCACTGCACGACTAACAATGAAGTTATATTTTCCTTTTTCTTCTTCACCACGAATGTGTTCAGCTACCACATTGGGGAGTTCTATGGCTTTAATAACTTCATTTGCCACCATGATCTTTTTGCCTGTTCCATCTATAAGTTTAAATTTACAGTTTGGAAACATAATCGCTAATGGGATACCAGGAAAGCCTCCGCCTGTTCCAAAGTCCATAATTGTAGTTCCATCTTTAAAGTTTATGGCCTTTGCAATAGACAAAGAGTGAAGTACATGGTGTGAATATAGATTGGAAATATCTTTTCTTGATATTACATTTATTTTTTTGTTCCAATCTTCATACAATGCTTGTAGAGCCTTGAATTGCTCTATTTGCGTATTTGTTAGGTGCGGAAAATATTCTAAAATTTCGTTCATTCTCTATCTTTAAGTATTTCTTTTAAGTCTTTATTCTTTATTTTAATCTCAATTTCTCCAATGTTTGTATTTGTAATTTCTCCATTATTATAAATAAAAATTACTTCATTTTCCTTAATAATGAAATTCTTTGGAGCATTTATATCGTCTGTTAATAATACATTTTGTTCCAATAATATTTTTATATCTTTAGTTTTGAATTGTTTTAAAAGTTGTCTTTTTATAAGTGAATTAAGTGTGTATTCATATCCTCTAACAAATACATCTTCTAATGTAAGTACCTTTTTTGTTGTGATATTGATATTCTTGCACTCTATCCATTTATCGTCTTCACTTAGTTCATTTATAGCTAGTGTGTGATGATATAAATAACTTATGATATTATCTTTATACGAATTGATTGTTGTTTTAAGAATATAATGGTATAAATATCTATTTTTTGATGTGTGCAACTCGTTATTTATAGATGACACATTGGTTATAAACTCATTAAAAAAGCATTGAATGAAAGAATTAACTCGTTTCTTCAAAGGAAGATTCTGTAGTGAGTCTTTATTGCAATATGGTGGAAAGATGTTATCGGAAAGAATGAGTTGATTTAGTTTTGACGCTCCTTTTCCACTTAAATATTTTATATTCATTCGAACAGAACACCATAAAGTATCCTCCTTCAATATATATTTTTGCGTCGAATCAATTAGCAAACTGTCTATAGAAAAGCCTGTTTTGTCTTGTAATCCTTGGTTGGGAAGATTGCAAGAGAAGAACAAACCCAATAAACATGTTATGAAAATAGATACACGCATAATATTACAAAAGTAATATTTTAATTCTATATATGTGTCTTTTTTGTTAGAATTATTCTATTTATAATGTTATTTTATTCTTTTGTTGAAGTTTCTTTGAGTGTCTTTAAGTCAACTTTCCACCCCTCATTGGTCTTGATAAGGTTGATAGTAACATCCCTTTCTTTATTTAATTGCACATAACTATTTATATCTTTCATTTTAAATGAGTTATATATCTTCATCGAAATTCTAGCTTTAATGCCTCCTTCTATCATATCTGTATTGATTATTTCTATGATAGTTTCTTTGTTTCTTTTATTGATAAGCTCAACATCTTCTTTGCTAATATTTGATGCAAGATAGCAAATTTGTGTTTTAGATTCTTCCGTGCAATATTTAAATGCCTTTTCTAATCTCCAGTTATAGAAGTTAGTTGCAAAGGAATCAGCAACAACGGTTATGTCATTAGAATTGGTAATTCTTTGACATGATGACATAAAGCTTATAATTGTAATTAATAAAAATGCAGTAGAAAAGATATATTTCCTCATCTTTGTATTTTTTATGTATTACAAAATTATAAAAAACTTCTCTACTGTCATTACTTTTTTATAATTTTGTACGAAAAGAGAGGATTATAAATGTTGAATTTTGTATCATGGGGTAGTGGAAGTAGCGGTAATTGTTATTTTCTTTATACTGAGAATGAGGGTCTATTGATTGATGCTGGGGTCGGAGTTCGTACGATAAAGAAGTATTTTAGAGAGTATGGTTTAAAGCTCTCACAAATCAATAATATTCTAATAACACATGATCATGCTGACCATGTTAAGGCTGTTGGTACCTTAAGTATTGAAATTGGAGCAAAAGTATGGTCAACTAAGCCCGTACATATTGGTATTATGAAGAACTTTTGTGTAAGAAAGAAAGTTCCAGAAGATAATATCTCTATTATAGAAACAGGCTCAACATTTAGCATTGGTTCATTTAATATCCAATCATGTCATGTCCCTCACGATAGCATGGATAACAATGGTTACCTCATAAAGTATGATAATATATCACTAGGACTTATTACTGATATTGGAAGTGTTACTCAGGATATTGCCCATATTGTTGCAAATGCAAACTATTTAGTGGTAGAAGCCAATCATGATATCAATTTATTATTGAGCGGAAAGTATCCCCAACGTCTTAAAGAACGTATCCTTTCATCACACGGACACTTATCAAATAAGGACTGTGGACAGCTACTTGCAACTTATGGAACAGCCAACTTACTGCGTGTTTGGCTATGCCATTTAAGCGAAGATAATAACCAACCAGAAATAGCTCTTAACGATATTAAGGAAATCATTGCTGATACAGTGTTCTATAAGAATCCTGATTTCAAAATAGAAACACTTGAAAGAAAGCGTCCTACTGGTGTTTTTGAATTGAAATAAAAAAGCCAATCTTGTATAGTTTCAATAAAAGCAAAGATGGATTTTTGCTATAAATAAGTTGTTTTTCTAATTTGCTTTGTATTAAGAGAAAAGCCCAACTTACCAAATTTACAAGATGTAACCTTTTAATCAAATTCATGGCAACTACCAATTGAGAGTGATTTTTTACTTTATCTTGGATATAATATAAGGTGGTAAGAGCTGTTTTAATCTTGTTCAGATAGGCTTTATTATCTTCGAATTCGCATATTAGAATGGGGTTTTCAATGTGTTTTATTGTAATACCATTCTGTTCTAAAGTTCTTCCTAATATAACATCTTCATAGCCATAAGCTTTTATGGTTTCATCAAAAGGGTTATTAAGCATTATATCTTTGCTAATTAAGAAGTTTGGAGTGCAGAAAGAGCGATAAGGAGAAGCCTGTCTATGTTGTAAATCGTGCTTACTTTCACTATCTTTCTCGTATTTATAGCGTAGATTTCCTTTCCATTTGCTTCTGTTATTATCATTAATTATACCGCCATAAACTGCTGATGAAGAATCAATAACATCAATGTATTGTTGCAAAAATAATGGTGTGGGTAAATAAACATCACTATCTAAGAATAATATTTGAGGGTATTGGGCTTGTGAAGCCAAAAAGTTTCGAATAGAAGATCGACCTATATTAGTTTCTCTAATGATGTACTTGCAATGTGGAAATTGATTAATTATTTTATTTTCTGTAATTGTTTCTTCGCTTTTAGATCCATCATCAGCAACAATAATTTCAAAGATAAGGTTTTGAATGGCTGTTGCTTGCTTCACCAACTCTTTGATAAGACGAGTGCAAACATAATCTTTTGTAGGTATAAGTATTGATAACTCTTTCTTCATGTCATTGTAAAAATAAATAGTTAAGTTGAATTTTTAGTCATTTTTCTTGATATATCCATCAATAGAACTGAGCCATTCTTCATTAGATAAATAAGTTAGAGCCTCAAAAAGATATCTTTCAGGGATATTTATATTGTATAGATCGGTGATAATATGTTCTTTGCCATCGTTTAAAAGATCTTTAATAGCTATGATTGCATTATCTATTGAGGGCTTAAAGTTGGGATTTTCAATGTGTTCAAGGCATACATCACATTGTTTACAGTCGTGCGAACGTTCTTCACCAAAGTAGCGAAGAAGCTGTCTACTACGGCAAACGTCGTGATACTTAGCGTAAGTTATAACTGATTTTATGCGTAAACAAAATTGCTCTTTTCTTTTTTCATATACCTCGGGAGATATAATAAGTCTGTTAGGGTCAGCTCTTTCACAAAGGAAAGTAATGTAAGGTATCTTTTTTTGAGGGATATAATGTAAGATATGTCGTTGGCTTAAGCCTTTTAATAAGAGATATATCTCTTTACGAGTTAAGCCAGAACGTTCAGAAATAAGATCTTCATCGATATAAACATAATCAATAAATAAACCGCCATATAACCTTAATAAAGTTGTAATGACAAGCTCTTCTTTGGGTGAAAGACTTTGAAGTAGATATAAATCGTTGCGTTGTAGCAAGAAGATAGCACGAGACGAAGCATCAGGTTCATGTTCAAATTCAATATAACCAGCTCTCATAAGGATAGTAAGAGCAGATTGTAATTGAACAGGAAAATGTTTAAATATTCTACAGAACTTATTGATATCGAAAGCAAAAGTGCGTCCTTTTCCAGTTCCATAGGCAACTTGAAAGAAATAAGACAAATGTGCATACACCTGTTTTATATAGTCTTTTTCAGGAAAAGAAGTCGCTATTCGTTTATTAAGTTTGTGCTCATCACTATCATTATACAGCAAAACAGCCCATGCTTTATTGCCATCTCTACCTGCTCTACCTGCTTCTTGAAAGTAAGCTTCAATAGAATCAGGGCAATCAATATGTATAACGAGTCGCACATCGCTTTTATCAATTCCCATACCAAACGCATTTGTAGCAACCATTACACGTATTTCGCTGTTTTGCCAGGCTGCTTGGTGCTTGTCTTTTACGCTGTGTTCCAGTCCAGCATGATAGAAAGTAGAGTGTATTCCGTTCTCGTTAAGTAACTTCGACACTTCCTTTGCTCTTAAACGACTTCTTACATACACCACAGCACTACCGTTAACGGAGTTTAGAATATGTATAAGTTCCTTCTCTTTGCCGTTTGTTTCACGGACAATATATGCTAAATTCTTTCTCTCAAAGCTCATTTTAAAGACATTTTCTTCTTTAAAATGCAATTGCTTTTGAATATCTTTTATAACCAATGGGGGAGCAGTTGCTGTTAAAGCGAGTATTGGTGTGTTGGGTATTATTTGACGAATTTCTGCAATATTCAAGTAAGATGGGCGAAAATCATATCCCCATTGACTAATACAATGGGCCTCATCGACAGTTATGAAGCTAACTTTTATGTGTTGAAGTTTCTTTTTAAAGAAGTCTGAAGATAAACGTTCGGGAGATACATACAACAACTTTATATCCCCTAAGATACAATTATCGAGTGTAGCAATAACCTCTTGGCGAGACATTCCTGAATGAATGGCAACTGCAGTTATTGACTTTTTGCGCAAATTTTGCACTTGGTCTTTCATTAATGCAATGAGGGGAGTTATAACAATGCATGTTCCTTCCATTAATAAGGCAGGAACTTGAAAGGTAATGGATTTACCTCCACCTGTAGGCATTAATCCTAGTGTATCTTTTTTGTTGTAGATACTGGTGATGATATCTTCTTGGATGCCTCTAAAACTCGTATATCCCCAATATGTTTGGAGAATTTCTTTATGACGGGTTAGCTGCATATTTTACTGTTCTTCTGTTGAGTCGTCTTCTATTGGGCGTATGTCTTCAATCTGTAGTTGAACAAGATTGCGTTTAAAAGTATTTTCTTCTAAAGTATAAGCAATGTCAAATCCTCTTTTAGATTTGATGTATCTAGCTGATTTACTTTGTCCAAATGCAATGCCATTCATAACATGGCTAGATTTAGAATCAACCAGTTCAAGTTTTATATGCTCTTGTTCACGTCCCACAACTTTACTTGTTCCATAATCAAACACTCCCTTTGTTATGAATCTTGGTTTGGGATTTGATGGACCAAAAGGTGCAAAACGCTTTAAATCGTGGAAAAATTTCTTTGAAATATCTTTAAAGTCGATTTGTGCATCAATATCTAATGTTGCTTCTTTTTGTTCTGGAAGAATATGACTTTCAATATATTCTTGGAAGCGTTGCTTAAATTTTGGAATATCGTCCCAGTGCAAAGTTAATCCAGCTGCATAGGTATGTCCACCAAAGTTAAGCAATAAATCTCTACAGTGTTTAATTGCTGCATACACATCAACGCCCATAATACTTCGTGCAGAGCCCGTTGCAAGGTTGCCATCCTTTGTTAATACAACAGTAGGACGGAAGTATATTTCGGTTAATCGAGATGCAACAATTCCTACAACACCTTTCTTCCAGTTTTCATCATAAACGACAATAGACGATTGTTGTTTTTGATTTTCGATGCGAGAAACTATTTGATTTGCCTCTTCAGTCATCTGTTTGTCAATGTCTTTGCGCTGTTCGTTATATTCATCGATATGCTTTGCTTGTTCTAGAGCTTTAGAATAATCTTTTTCAACCAATAGGTCTACGCTTTGCTTTCCATTATCGATGCGTCCAGAAGCATTGATTCTAGGACCAATTTTGAAGATGATATCGCTCATCGATACGTCTTTTCCCTCTAAACCGCAAATGTCTATAATAGCTTTTAAACCAATACTTGGATTTTGGTTTAATTGTTTTAAACCATGATAAGCAAGTATTCTGTTTTCACCTTCAACGGGAACTAGGTCAGCAGCAATACTAACAGCACAGAAATCGAGTAGAGGAGCAAGACGAGAGAATGATATTCCGTTGTTTTTTGCAAAGGCTTGCATAAGCTTAAAGCCTACACCGCAACCACAAAGATGTTTAAATGGATAGGTGTCGTCAGGTCTTTTGGGGTTGATAATGGCCACAGCAGGTGGCATTTCCTCATCTGGTACGTGATGATCACATATAATAAAGTCTATACCGAGGCTTTTGGCAAGTGTAATTTCTTCGATTGCTTTAATACCGCAATCAAGAATTATAATGAGCTTGACATCGTTTTTATAGGCATAGTCAATACCTTTTTGACTCACTCCATAGCCTTCTTCATAGCGATCGGGAATGTAATATTCTATATTTGAATAGTATTGACGAAGGAATTTATATACTAAGGCAACAGAAGTGCAACCATCTACATCATAATCTCCATATACAAGAATTCGTTCTTTGCGTCCCATAGCGTCGTTAAGGCGGTCGACTGCCACATCCATATCTTTCAAAAGAAATGGATTAATTAATTCTGATAGCTGAGGATGAAAAAACCTTTTAGCTGCAGACTCGGTCTTTATGCCACGACGAACAAGCAATAAAGATAGAATATTGCTTATATTTAGTTTCTCACCTAATGACCTTGCTTCAGATGTTTCTTCTTGATTTGGAGAAAGATATTTCCATTTAAAATGCATAATAGCCTTTATTTATACGCTTTTTATTTCATCGAATAGATTTATAGAAATCTACTCTTTTGTTGATGTTTGCTTGTACTTAGCGTGTAAAGTTACGAATAAAAAATAAGAAAATGTGCCTATTTAGCTGAAAAATATAGATGTAAAAGAATTTTTATTTGTTTGGTTAATATTTTCATTTACGTTGTAATTAGGACATAATTGTAAGTCTTTTAATATATTTTTATACTCTAAGTATAGATTGAAAATAGGAGTTGAGGGATAGAAACTATGCTGATGGATTTATAAGGGTTATGTTATGGTTTGATATGCATAGATTTTTCGTGCAAATAGCAATGCTTTTAGTTTATAAAAACATTGCTATTAAGATGTAAAATCATTGCTTTTATTTTATCATATTATAGTATTGATTATCAGTTTATTATACTGTTAATCTGGAAGCTGTTATTGATGCGCATATTTTAATAATGTTGATTGATTCTTAAGAACTTACTTTTATGTATAAAAGAAGGCTGGAATATATAAAAACAGCATAGACTCTTAAGGTTCGAATCTATGCTGTTTATATTGATTTTGAGCGAAATAAATTACTATTCTTCTAGTGATTTATTCTGACGAGCTTCTTCAAACTTAGCCTTCATCGTAGGATTATTATAGGTAAGTTTCTTTATTGTTAAATCTTCAGCTTTGTTGTTGGCAAGTCGAAGGTTATTTTCTGAACTTAACAAGGCATCTTTTACCTTTTGTAAACGGTCAATACTCTTGTCTATTTCTTCGATTGCAATATTAAATTTTCTACTTGCAAGTTCATAATTCTTACCAAATTTCTCTTTAAAATCGAGCAACTTTTCTTCGAAGTTTGTCACGTCAATACTTTGACTTTGAGCAATTTTAAGTTGCCGTTGGTATTCAATACTCTTCTTAGAAGCCTGTACTAAGAGAGTTATGATAGGTATAAAGAATTGAGGACGAATGATATACATTTTTGGATAGCGATAAGAAACGTCTACAATGCCATTATTATAGAGTTCGTTTTCGGGTTCGAGAAGCGACACAAGAACAGCATATTCACATTGTTTTTTTCTTCGATCTTCGTCTAGTTTCTTAAAGAAATCTTCGTTTTTATGCTTTTTCCCTCCATTATCTAGCTCATTCTTCATTTCGAACATAATAGATATATATTCCGTTCCATTATCAAAATCACGGAATACAAAATCTCCTTTACTGCCTTCTACAACGTCATTATCTTTCTCGAAATAAGCATTGGGCATTAAACTGCGTAGAGTAGAGTTGAATTGGTTGCTGCAATATAGTTCTAACGATTCGCCAATCATCTTGGTTGATAGGCGTATTTTCATGTCTTTAAAATATTCAACCTGTTTTTCAAGGTCGTCTATTTTTTGCTGATAATTATTCTTTAGCTCTAATTCTAATAACGAACGTTTGTCTGTTTCCGATTTAAATTTGGTCTCTAACTCAATAATTCTCTTTTCTTTTTCTTGCAATCGTTCTTGGCTTTGTTGCTGTTGTCTAGCAATTGCAATCTCAATATTATTATTGTTTTGAGTTATCTGAGCCTGTAGTTGAATGATTTGAGTTTCTTTCTCGTTAATTTTTGCAGA
The DNA here is from genome assembly GCA_052173735.1 of Prevotella sp. Classification (GTDB taxonomy): domain Bacteria; phylum Bacteroidota; class Bacteroidia; order Bacteroidales; family Bacteroidaceae; genus Prevotella. The sequence goes on along the minus strand of JBQMYA010000003.1, from coordinate 19,933 downwards.
GAGTTCAAGTTGCTTTTCGTGCTCAATACTTTTGAGTTGGCTCTGCAACTTGTTAATTTCAATATCTTTATTATTTATTTCTCTTTCGAATTTAGCTTTTTGGTTCTGCAACGCTTCACGGGCTTTAATAGAGCTTTTCTCATTCTCTAACTCATTTCTAACTTGTAACTCTTGAGTCTTTTTCTCTAAATCTTTAGAAAATTCTACATCTTTTACCTGTTTAAGAATATAGGTATAATTTTTGTCTTCGAGTGAAAACGAATTATGACAGTGGGGGCATTTAATTTCCATATTGTTGTGTTACGTTGTTTGAATAGTAATACTATTTGATAAAGATAAACTATATTATTTTAATAGTAATCAATATCTTATGAAACTCTAATAATTCGAATCCCGAGTTGATATCTTTGGGTTTGCATATATTGGTATAATGTCATTGTTTCGTCTACAACTTTTCCTCTAATTCGTGAGGCATTTAAAAGATGTAGCTGTCCATTATGCCAAGAAGCAAAACCAATATGGGAAGTATCTAAGCCCTTTCTTGCTGTTACTATGGCAATGATATCACCATCTTTAATTACGTCTTTTATTAGAGATATATTGTTCAATATTTCTTTTGGAATATAGCTTATCATTTTTCCCGATACCATTTGTTCCATTCTTTTAATTTCTTTAATCCACGAGGAATTTTGAGCAAGCATGGGATATTTATGATATTGGGTTGACATATAGTGTAAATCAAGAATTTGTTGAGATTTAAAAGGTGGATTAGGGGTGTCTATCTCTTTTACAAATCCTTGTTTGGTGTTGTCCTTTATCCATTCAGAAAAATAATGAAGTCGGGTAGGATAAGATATAACTCCATTATTATAGCGAATCTTTTGTAGAAAAAAACAGAACTGATTGAAGGTGTATTGCTTTGTTTGGGCACAAAGAGTGAGGGCAAGAACATTTTCTACAAGTGTGGTGCAATCTAACTCTTGTAAGTTGATAACAAGCTTTTCTGTTTTGTTTCGCTCAAGAGTTGATGGAACATAGCGTATTCCTATAAACTTATTAGCAAAGTAGAGAGGAAAGTTTGTGTCTTCTTTTTCTTTCTTTGCTTCGTCTAATAAAGCAAGAATTTTAGTGCTATCGCTTTTTGAATATTGCCATAGCTGATTGTTTGCCCACATTATTCTGGGTGAAAAAAGAAAGACAAGAAGAGCTAAAAGTAGTTTCATATTATTTTTTTCTACCAAAGTTTACACCTGCATAGATATTAAGCGTGCCAAAAATATTATTCGTTGAGAATTGTTTTTTGCGGTAATTATATCCGTGTAGAATTGCACTTGCACCTGCATACCACCTCATATTATTCCATACTAAGCCGAAACGTCCAATACCATCGAGGTTGAAATTTTGTAAAGAAAAGGAAGTGTTGGTTCCTGAAGTATTGTTAGTGTTACCTTTACTATGTTTATATCCAACAGCAAGAGATAGCGAACCTGCTAATAACCAATTGCGGGCAAATGCCCAATTATAGCCATATCCGCAAGAAAGAGATATATCGGTATATTTTATTCGCTCAAATCTAATGCTCGAATCTAATACTGCTTGATTAGTGATGTTTAATTTCTCTTTGAGAAGATTTTCCATGTTATCCCAGTCAACACCTACAGAATGTTCGGTTACACCAATTCCCATAAGCATAGAACCTGCACTTTTGCGTTGTATTGTACTTTGACTGAAGGCGGCAGGATAAGAGAATTTGTGGTGATTGAAGATGTAATAAAGGTTGAAACCTTTGATGCTTGCTTCGAATCCATTAAACTCTAGGTTGTTAATGTTTTTTGATGAGATTTTATTTCCCAGGTCTATATTTTTTATTTTATAGTCATTCCCTGTTTTCTTGTAGAATAAATCAATTCCAACTTGAGCACTATATAAACTTAAATTGAATTCTTGTTTACCACTATTGTCATTTAAATGACTGATATCGAAAGTGTAACCAAGAAATATCCAACGCCAACCAAAGAATGGACCAATCCTTACTGATGGGTTTGGAGCAAGCGTAACACTTTGGTTTTTCTCGCTCTTTAAACGATAAAGTTCGTAAGTGTTGGTGTTTTGAAGCATGAATGCAAAATTGAATTGCTGTGGTTCTATGTAGCTACTATCGATGCGTGTGAAATTAGAAAGAAACTTTTTGAAGCTCCTTTCTTTTACCTCTTTAGATTGATTGGTATTTATAGGCAAAGAATCACTTTGTGAATAAATACCATTATTTATCAAGATTATAAAGAGAATACACAGGAATGTTCTCATTCACACATAATTATTATAGTTTACCAAGAATTCTATCCATTACCCAATTGACTGGGGTTGCACTAATACTAGTGCTTTCACAGATTCCAAGTCCTTGCAAATCTTCAATAACGTCTTTAATTATTGGAAGCTGAACGTATGGAGGGTTCTCTACTGTAATATTATTTGTTCCGTTGCTTGTGATAATTTGAATAGGCTTATAATCGAACACAGAAAATGTAATTAGTCCTTTTTCACCAATTACTTCAATGCTATCTTCTCTTGCACTTTTGTGTCCAACGAAGCACCAAGAGGCACTTCCTGGTAGCCCATTCTCAAATAAAAAGCAGGCACTAATGGTGTCTTCGGCTTTATAAAGATTAGCTATATTGGCGCAATAGCCATGCGCTTTAGTAATGATTCCAAATAAGTTTTGGAGAATATCAAGCTGATGTGGAGCTAAATCATAGAAATATCCCCCTCCTGCAATGTCTGGTTGTAGACGCCAAGGTCTATTATTCTGACAGTTATAGTCTAATTCTCGTGGTGGAACAGAGAATCTTAATTGAACATTAGTTACCTTTCCTATTATTCCGGAGTTGATAAGTTCTTTTACTTTAATAAAGTAGGGAAGATATCTTCTGTAGTAAGCTACGAAGCAAGGAACACCTGTCTCTAACGAAATTCGGTTGATTCGGGCGCAATCTTCATAGCTTGAAGCGAGTGGTTTCTCAATATATACAGGCTTTCCTGCCTTCATAGCCATGATAGCAAATGTAGCATGACTAGAAGGAGGAGTAGCAATGTATATCGCATTTACATTGGAGTCGTTAATGAGTTCTTGTGCATCAGTATACCATTTCTTTATCTGATGGCGTTCAGCATATAAGCGAGCTTTCTCTTCGCTTCGACTCATTACAGCCTCAACATACGAACCTTCTATCTTATTAAAAGCAGGACCAGATTTTTTTTCGGTAACTTCTCCACAACCAATAAATCCCCAATGTATTTCTTTCATATTTCTTAATCCTTAGTAATGAAATAAAGTACAAATAGAATTGATAATATAATAAGTGTTATATTCACAGATTTCCATTGTGAAGTGCAAAGCTTAAGAATTACATAACTTAAGATACCCATGTAGATTCCGTCTGCAATTGAATAGCATAAAACCATGGTAATCATTGTTATGAATGCTGGGAATGCTTCGGAAACATCGTTAAATTCAATCTTTTGAACACTGTCAATCATAAGTACTCCAACTAAAACTAGAGCACCACTTGTTGCTGCACTAGGTATAAGTAAGAAGATAGGAGAAAGGAATAGTGATACAATGAAGAATAAACCTACGACAAATGCGGTTAAACCTGAGCGACCACCTTCTGCAATACCTGATGCACTTTCAATATAAGTTGTGATTGTTGATGAACCAAGCATTGCACCGGCAGTTGTTCCAATGGCATCACTCATCATCGCTTCTTTCACATTTGGAATGCTTCCATCTTGCTTAACAATACCTGTTTTTTCTGCAAGTCCAACTAAAGTGCCGATAGTATCAAAGATATTCACCATGAGTAGAGATAACACTACTAAGCAAGTTTTAAGTGATAAGAAACCTGTAAAATCAAATTTACAGAAGATTGGACTTACTGAATGAGGCATAGAAATAGGCAACCAACCTTCTGGAATAATTGTAACACCCATTGGAATACCAATCAATGTAGCAATAACAATTCCGTAGAAGAGTGAACCTTTTACTTTTCTTGCCATTAGAATTCCACTTAATACAATTGCAATGATACCTAATATGGCAGTTGGAGTAAATGCACCAAGAGTAACATAGGTAGCAGGACTTGATACAATAATACCTGCATTCTTTAGTCCGATAAAGGCAATAAACATACCAATACCTGCAGATATCGCATATCTTAGGTTCTTAGGGATACTTGCAAGGATTAGTTCTCGAACATTGAAGAAGGTGATAGCAATAAAGATAAAACCTTCAATAAGCATAATTGCAAGTGATTGTTCCCACGAATAATTCATTGCTTGACAAAGAGTATAAGCAAAAAAGGCATTCAAACCCATACTAGGAGCTTGCGCAAAAGGAAGCTTAGCCATAAAAGCTAAGAGTAAAGTCGCTATTGCAGATGCTACGGCAGTTGCGGTAAATAATGCTCCTTTATCCATACCTGTATCAGAAAGGATAGATGGATTCACTGCTAAAATATAACTCATTGTTAGGAATGTTGTAGCACCCGCAATGAGTTCTGTGCGGAACGAGTGCTTACTTGGATTAAAGCCAAGTACTTTTTCTAAAATTTTCATGTTTATAGTTGTTATTTAAATTGTTTCAACCAGTTTTCAATCAGTTTACGTGCAAGACTTGTATTATCTGGAATAAGAGGCAACTCATTATATTTAAACCATGCTCCTGCACTTAATTCTGATTCTTGAAGGGTTATTTCTCCTGATTTATATTTAGCCGTAAAGCCTGCCATTAAGTTGGAAGGGTAGGGCCATGATTGAGAACTTTGATATTCAATATTCGTTACTTCTAGTCCCGTTTCTTCCTTAACCTCACGTATTACTGCTTCTTCTAGACTTTCTCCTGTCTCAACAAAGCCTGCAACTAATCCGTATAAGTTTTCTCTAAAGTTCTTAGCATGTACCAACAATACTTCGTCTTTCTTATGTATTAGTACAATAATAGCTATTGCTAGCTGTGGCCAAACTTCGTTTTTACAATGCAAGCACACTTTAGAAATATCGCTGTTCCATATTAATTCTGTTCCACACCGTGAACAATAATAATTGTATTTGTGCCAATGAAGTAGCTCAAAGCATTTTCCTGCAAGATTGTAGTATTCTTTTGATAATCCTTTATGAGAGGCTCTCAATCCCAGCCATTTATAAGCTGTTCCTATATTCTCTGGAAATGATATATCTAAAGCGTACACATCATTTTTGCAAAATGTATTTTTTATAGCGATTTTACAATTGATGTACTCTTGTTTTATTGGTGTAGTAGGAGAAAAGGGAATGTTATAAGCACCATTCTCTTGCTCTTCTAGCAGTAGATTTCCATTATGAAATATAAACCAATAATGCATACTTGTTAATATCTTACATTTTTATTTAGTTTTAAAGATGAGTTCTTTGTCTTTTTGAATTGCTTTCTTCGTCCATTTTGAAGGCACAAATCTCCAATTGTTATTGGGTTTAGGTTTTATAACCTTTTCTTTCTCAATCTTCTTTAATAAGTAATAGCGAATGTCATTATCGCTTTCAAATGCGATACGTTCTTTAATTTTCTTGCGTTCGATACCTGCGCCCTTTGTTAAAAGCTCGCCTCCGCCATTTCCTCTATAGCTATTCATTGCTACTTTATACCATTTTTTTTCATCGAAAGGTCTGCCGTTGCTAAACTTAAGAATTTTTACTTTCTTACCTTCAGGTTGGGTTACGTCTACAATATAGTCAATTCCTGCAGCACTATCGAAGTTAAATGTGAGATTTTTAAAACCATATCGTTGCATATCTTGATTGTTCTGACTTTCCAATTGCATGATATGATCACTTGAAGAGTGCATAGTATTAGTCCAAAGATCATAGCTTAATTCTAGGTGTTTTCTAATTTCTTCACCTGTCATATTAAGGATATAAATCTTGTTCTCATACTTATATAAATTAAATAAGTCGCTTATACGAATATCTCCAACATCAAGTTTTGTATCGAAACCTAGTGGAGCCGTAAATGATAAGTCTGCCTTTGTAATCTCTAATTGTAGATTATGAATTAAATCTGTAAAGGGAGCACTACCAAAGAAGCAGTCTTTATTATATATAGAACGTGTTAATGTGCCTACTTTTATATTGATAAAAGAATCTATCTTTTGAATTTCTGGTTGGAAATGTGCCATAAACTGATCGTTAATAGGCTGATTTTCTATATTGACAATCTTACCTTTAACGTTCTTATTGATAGTTCTTTCTGCTCGTTTGGTATTCTTGTTAAAAGTTGAATCTATCTCAATTCTAATTTGAACATCTCCTACAGCCTTAGCATAACACGACGGATTGATGCACAAGATGGTATCATTATTATTTGAAATAATCTTCTTTATAAATCGAGTATGGTCGTGCCCGTAAAGAATTAAATCAATTCCTTTTACCTTTTTAGCTACATCAAAAGATGCATCTTCCTTTATTTTATTGGTTGTTATACCGCCATTTCTACCAGAATGGAATAGTCCAACAATGATATCAGGACGTTCTTTTTTTTGAATTATATCCACCCATTGCTGAGTTGTTGTTACAATATCCTCGAAAGATAAACCACTCCAAGTCTTTTCATTCAACCAGAATGGAATTGCAGGAGTTAACATTCCCAACACTGCAATTTTGATATTATCACGTTGAATAATAGTATATGGAGTTAAGTAGCATTTCTTTTCGGAGTTTAAAACATTGGCTCCAAGAACAGGACATTGTACTTCTGAAATCCACTTGTCATAAACTTTATGTCCAGGTTCAATATCATGGTTACCAATTGTTTGAGCATCATACTTCATATAGTTGATAACAGATGCTGCAATGTTGAGAGATTTTGTATTAAGGAAGTTATAAAAATAAGATGTAGGCTGTCCTTGTAGAATGTCTCCACTATCTAATAACAATAATTTATTGCCGTAGATATGACGTAAAGAGTCTACATAGCTTGCTATTCTAGCTACTGACCCAGACAAAGGCTTACGATTGATATAATCGTAAGGAAAGAAGTGACCATGAATATCGGTTGTATGTATTATTCGAAAGTCTACTGTTTTCTTCTCTGCAAATGTTTTTACACAAGTAGATAATAGTAAAAAGAAAAATATTGATATTCTTATCATGGTGCAAAAGTACTAGAATTTATTAATATAACAAAACAAACGCAATAGAAGATTATTACAAATGGGGGGATATTTGTTTTGTTTATAAAAGTACTTTTGTGTTATTGAGAATGCATTTTGTCTGATATGGAGATAAAAAAGAAACACCGCCTCTATAAAAGCTATAGAAACGGTGTTTAAAATGTTAGTAAAGGTCTATTTCTGCAATGGCTGTTTGTGTTCCATTTCCTGCAATTCTTTTAGCCTCTATCATTATTTCTTGTGATGAGAATGGCTTCTTAAATGAGTGAAAACGTTGAGTTGGACTGTTGATAAGGTTACCAAATTCAATCTCTTCCACAAGAACCCATTGTCCTTTTTTATTCTTTGTATAAACATCCATCACTTCAATCATTCCATTCTTGTTATCTGTTGGAGGTGTATAAGCAATACCCTTTATTTTCTCAATAGTTGGAAGTGTAATGGTGATGTGTTGTTTCTTACCATCATTACTTAACCAATAGCTTTGCTTATCTGCATCAATCACATTTTGAGCATCAAACTTTTCGGTTGCACTACTTACACTTGTTATTCTCCAAAGTTTCTTAGTTTTACCTAATTGTTCTGTTGTGACAGCTCCTTTATCGTTCTTTGCAATAGCAATCGCCTTAATTGTTCCACTTGTTGCAAATACAAAAGGTTTTTGGTATAGCTTGCTTTTTGTAGTAGGAGTAGAACCGTCCGTGGTGTAATAGATGCTATATTCTAACGAAGACTTGATATGTTCCTTTTTCTTACCGTGCCATTTAAACACTTGTTGCTTTTCTGTTATTTCAACAAATCCATCTTTATTCTTTGCAATCGAAAGCATTGGTGGACGTTCTTGGTAGAAATAAGCAGAGATAGTGCTTATTGCTGGAGTTGCTCTTGAAGCCAAAACTCTGAGTCGCAATTTATTTGTTTCTACCTCATTGAAACGCAAGATGCGCTTATAACCAATGTTTGTAGCACGTGCAATTTCTTTCCATTCGTTGTTTATCCATGCGTCTACTGCATGTTCTTCAACTCTCTCACTGCGTTTTAAAATTGCTTCTTGAATAGCAACTCTATTTATTTTGATTGTATTGGGCAACTCAATCACAATAGGTTCTGTGTAATCTATATATGATTGGTCGTCATTATCAAGAAGTTCTTTTGGAGCTTTAACTGCATTTTGTAAAAGATTGGTAGAGTAGGTCTTACGAATTCTATTACCAACTTCATTTAATACCTCTACATCTTTTGCAGAAAAGAGTCCTTCTCTGTTAGGTGGAATATTCAAAATGAGTGTTGCATTTCCACCGATTGTACGTTCATAAATGTCGAATACATCGTCTGCACTACGCACATTTTGTGTTTCATCGTCTCTATAGAACCAACCTTCTCTTATCGAAGTGTCAACTTCTGCTTGTTGATAGTGTAGGAAATTACCTTCAAAAAGCTTAGTTCTGCTACCTAAATCAATGCCCATCAAGTCGTGGAAACGATTCATTTCGTTTGGATTTAGTTGGTAAGGAATGACATTCCACTCTGTCTCTCGAGTGTCACCAGCCTCATTTCCTGCCCATCTAACATCTTCTTTACCAAAGATAACTGCATTAGGAGCAAGTGTTCTAATCAACTTTTTCCAAGCAAGATAGTCGTATGTTTGTCCGCCTTTATTCTTTGGATGAGCACCATCGAACCACACTTCGCTTATTTCCCCATATTCAGTGAGAAGCTCGAATAATTGATTTAAGAAATATTCGTTATAATCATCAACCTCAAATTGGAAAGTTGTTTTGTTTGCAAATGGTCTTCCTTCTACTGGACGAGGTATTGTTCTAAGTGTTTTTTTACTTGAATTTCCATATAAACCCTCGTCGTTCATTTGGTATAAGTCTGCAGGTGAGAGATAAACACCTAACTTTAATCCGTATTTCTTACAAGAAGCTGCAAGGTCTTTCATTATATCTCCTTGACCATTCTTGTATGGTGAAGACATAATACCGTGTTTTGTATATCGTGTTTGCCATAACACAAAACCGTCGTGGTGTTTTGTTGTTAATACAACCATACGCATTCCCGCATTTTTTAGAGCTTCACACCATTGGTCGGTGTTAAGGTTGTTAGGAGTAAAAACATTGGGATTTTCTTCTCCTGTTCCCCATTCTTTACGTGTAAAGGTATTTGGACCAAGGTGGATAAAGGCAATAAACTCGTTTCTAAGCGCATCTAGTTGTATTTGTTTAGGTACAACATGAGCCGCTTTGTTGATAATAACATCGTGAGAATCGGTTTTGTAGACTTTTATCGTGTTACTGTATTGAATTGTGTCTGCACTACTTTGAGCTGACAAACTGATTGGAGTAGCAGTCAAAAGACTTAGTAATATAGCTACTGGGGCTTTCTTTTTTAAAGATTGTTTTTTATTCATAGTGTTATTAATATCTTTTAGTTTCATTGTTTTTTTCTGTTGTTTTACTAATGTTTTTTTGTTCTTTAGAATTGATTCGAATATATATATGCTTTAATGTCAGCAATTTCCAAATAACAATGCAGCACCATAATGTAGTACAGATTGTTCCACTTACAATCATAAGGGCTGTGAAATAGTCAGGTAGATTAGCAGGGTCGCCACCAAGAACACCATCTAAAGAAAATAACTTAGCCAATGTTATAATGGTTGTAGGTAACATAATAAGACCACCAAAGCATATTTCAACTAATAATATGGCAAATGATATAGTTATTAATAGACCAAAATTTCTTATTCCTACAAGGTATTTTGCTCCCAATTTGCGTGTTAATTTATCTGCAGGATTAAATATGTGATTTACAAAGAGGTATATACTGGGCAAAATGATAATGAAAGTAATAGCTAAACCTATTCCGATGTATGATATAACATACCATAAAGGAGATGCTTCTTGCATTTTATCAACAGGAAGTTGAATGGTATTTAATGTATAACGGAAATATAAAAAAGCTCCTAAACAGCAATATAAAATGCTTAAAACACTATAAAATGCAGAGAATTTAAGTACTCTTTTTAGGTTAAAAAGCCATTTGCGTTTATTGATGTTACTGACTATTTGAGCGACAAAAGCAGAGAATGACAAGACGAAAAGAAGTGTCATTGTTGATAATAAGATGGCATTTTGCGTTACGTCTTTTAAACTAATGAGAGTTTCTAAAGTTATGAAAGGAGCGTAAGTAATGAAGATTGCGAATAAAAAAGAAGTGATAGCAATCCAGGAAGTAACAGCTTTTACTTCTTTCTTTTGAGCTTTTAGCATTTGAGTTAGCGCATATTTCGCAATGGCTGGAATACTTTTTTGATGTATTAATTTTTTCATACTAAATCCTGTCTTTTAAACTCTGCACATGTAATAGCTGTTGCTATGGCAACATTTAAACTATCAATTGCGCTTTGAGGGTGATAGTTGGGAATGAATAGTTTTTGTGTAAATAGCTGCTTTATGGCAGTAGATACACCCTTACCTTCATTTCCCATCACGATAATTCCTTTGTTTGAAAGCTTTTGGTTATAGATATTTTCACCATCTAAGCATGTTCCGTATACAGGAACTTCAGACGAAACATTTTCTATAAAGCTTTTTAAATCGCAATAATTCACCGACACTTGTGCTACACTTCCCATACTTGCTTGTATCACTTTGGGGTTGTAAACATCAACAGTATCTTCGCTACACATTATATTTTTAATGCCAAACCAGTCAGCAATGCGTATAATTGTACCTAAATTTCCCGGGTCTTGAACTCCATCTAATGCTAGTATTAATTCATTTTGTGGTGTTGATTCCGTTGATGGCAAGAAAGGAAACACAGCTAAAACTTGTTGAGGATGTTGCAGAAAGCTAATCTTTGCTAATTCAGAGTCGGTTATTTCGATGATATTATCTGCCTTTTCTCTCGAGAATTCTTTGATTCTTGAGGGAGTAGAAAATATCGAGTGTGCCTTTGTTTTAGTCAAAAGGTCGGCAATAACCTTTGGTCCTTCGGCAACAAATAAACACTCTTGTTGTCTGTTTTTCTTGAGTTCAAGAGAACGAATGAATTTTATCTTATTCTTACTTAGCATTTTTATGGTTGTTATACTGCAAAGATAAAGAAATAAAATGATATTAAGAACGAAAGAATTTGAAATAATTGCAAATTAAAAGTAGTCCCACATAGAGTAATTTAGTCAAATATTACTTTGAAAAGTCTTGCTTATAAAGAATATCACTGATTGATCTATTATGATAATTCGATGTATTATGAAATCGAAAAAATACAAACCAAAATGTAATTTGAATGCTTTTGGTGCTCAATGTCAATGCTTTTGTTATTGAAATTCATTGCTTTTATCATACAAAATGATTGCTTTTAAATTTTTATAGGTTAAAATATATGATTGAGAAAGAGTTATAATACTTGAGGATAGAAATGGAGGAACTTGAATATTTTGTGGAGTAATATTTGTATAAATGGGAAAGTAACAGGGAAGGAAGTTAGTAGAATAAGATAAAGAAGAGGGTCTATAAGATTTTTTTTATTCTTATATCTTAAGTTATGAATAGATCTAAAAAGAAGATTCTATAATGAAATTGAATGAAATTTATTCAAAATATTATAGAATCTTCTTTATTATCCAAATGTTACAAAAGTGCGTTTAGTTTAGCCATTTAATGTAACAGAAGTCTTGTCTATGTGGTAAATGCTTGTTCTTAGGATACATACGAACTGCAACTCTATATGCACCAGCCTTTGCAGGTTCGATATTGGCTTCGAAAGTATAAAGATTTCCTTCGTTGCCGACCATTTCGAATTGGTGGATATTGTATAGTTCACGGTCGCCTTCACCTTGAACATTTTTCAAAGCCACAAGTTCTAGTCCTACAGCATCATTCAAACCTTGTTCATCAATAACAAATTTTAGTTTATAAGGAACGCCAGTTTCAACGCCATCAATAAGAGTATTTACCTCTTGAGAGACAACATGAATAGAATCCCAACGTTCTGCAACCGTCTCTTTCCATAGTGCAATTTCCTTCGCAAGGGCATTATTATTAGCCGATAGTTCTTTAAAGCGTTTTGCTTCTTTGTTATAGAACTTATCAAAGTAATCGTCTAACTGACGTTTCATAGTGTAATGGGGAGCAATAGTTGCAATTGAGTTCTTAATAACCTTAATCCATTCTTCGCTAAATCCTTGTTGGTTCTTTGCATAGTACATTGGAAGAATATCGTTTTCTAATAGCCCATAAATAGTTGCAGCATCTAATTGGTCTTGATATTCTTGGTTATCATAAGTACGTTTTTCAGTTAATGCCCATCCTGCACCTTCACGATAGCCTTCAAGCCACCAGCCATCTAATACAGAAAGGTTAACAACACCATTCATTTCAGCTTTTTCTCCAGATGTACCAGAAGCTTCTAGAGGTCTTGTTGGAGTGTTCATCCAAATGTCAACACCAGAAACTAAGCGACGAGCAAGTTGCATATCGTAGTCTTCTAAGAATATAATTTTACCTAAGAACTCAGGACGTTGGCTAATTTCGTATATGCGTTTGATTAGTCCTTGACCCGCTCCGTCTGCAGGGTGTGCCTTTCCAGAGAAGAAAAACAAAACAGGACGGTCTGGGTTATTAACGATTTTAGCGAGTCTATCTAGGTCTGTGAAAAGAAGATGAGCACGTTTGTATGTTGCAAAACGACGGCAGAAACCAATCATTAGCGCATTAGGGTTGATGCGCTCTAATAGCGACATTACACGAGATGGATCGCCTTGGTTCTTCAACCAGTTTTGAGTAAACTTCTCACGGATATAGTTAACCAATTTCTTCTTTAAGGTCATACGAGTTTCCCAAATCTCTGCATCAGGACAATTGTATATACCATGCCAAATACTTTCATTACTTTGATCGTTAATGAAATTCTTATCAAAGTACTTATCGTATAATTCACGGAATTCAGAAGAAGTCCAAGTTGGTAAGTGAACACCATTAGTTACATAACCAACGTGGTTTTCTTCAGGATAGTAGCCACTCCAAATGTTAGCAAACATCTTTTGACTTACCCAACCATGAAGCTTACTTACACCGTTAACTTCTTGACAAGTATTGCACGCAAATGTTGATAAACAGAAACGTTCGTTATGGTCGTCTGGGTTTTCTCTACCCATTCCAATAAATTCGTCCCATGAAATTCCTAGGCGAGCTGGATAACCTCCCATGTATTTGCCAAATAAACTCTCATCGAAATAGTCATGTCCTGCGGGAACAGGAGTATGTACTGTATAAAGAGAAGAGGCACGTACAAGTTCCATTGCTTGGTTAAATGAAAGACCACTATCTACGTAATCACATAGTCTTTGTAAATTACAAAGAGCAGCATGACCTTCATTACAGTGATAAATATCTTTTTTAATACCTAATTTCTTAAGCATAAGCATACCACCAATACCAAGAAGAATCTCTTGTTTCAAACGGTTTTCCCAGTCACCGCCATAGAGTGAGTGTGTAATTGGTTTGTCGAAATCAGAGTTAAGGTTATTATCTGTATCTAGAAGATACAATTTAATACGACCAACATTTGCGCACCATACATATGCGTGTACGTGATAATTAAGGTAAGGAACCTCAACTACTAGTGGTTCACCATTGCTATCATAAACACGTTCGATAGGTAACGAGTTGAAATTTTGAGCATTATATTGTGCTACTTGTTGTCCGTCAATGCTTAAAGATTGTGTAAAATAGCCATAGCGATATAAAAAACCAACGGCACACATATCGACATTACTATCAGATGCTTCTTTAATATAATCGCCTGCAAGTACACCTAAACCACCAGAATATATCTTTAAGGTTTGGTTAAGACCATATTCCATACAAAAATAGGCAACAGAAGGACGCTTGCTATTTGGTTTTACATCCATGTAAGTGCGGAATTTTTTATACACATCTTCCACTTTCTTCATCATTGCCTTGTCTTTTGTTACAGCAACTTTTCTGTCGTAACTTAGACGGTCAAGCAATAATACTGGATTTCCTTGTACCTCTTGGTATAATTCTTCATCAAGACTTTGGAAAAGATTTTGTGCATCATAATTCCAAGCCCACCATAGGTTGTGTGCAAGTTCATCTAAACACTTTAGTTCTTCTGGGAGATTTGACTTGATAGTAATCTCTTTCCATTGAGGTGTGTTGGTGTAATCTGCTTTGATTTTCATAAATTTCGATATTCGTTTATGTGTGAATTTTATTGTTAATTTCTCTTTGTTGCCTCTTTAAGTGCTTTATCATAAGCACTATCATAATAGGCAATGAACTTATTCCATAATGCTTTTTTAGATATTTTGTAAGCATTGTTGCGTGCTTTCTTTATATCTTCGTCATTCAATGTTGAATATTTGATAATGGTATTTTTTATCTCTTCAGTAACGTCCCAATAGTTATAGTCTGTTCTGTCAATTACTTTTACACCACTAATAATATTATTCTCAAATCCTTTTAATCCTTTAGCCCATAATCCAAAGCCTGCTAAATTAGTCGTGATACAAGGAACTTTGAATGCAACTGCTTCAAGAGGAGTATATCCCCATGGCTCATAATAAGAAGGATAAATACAAAGGTCGTTTCCAAGAATTAAGTCATAATAACACGTATTCAATATTCCATCATCACCATTTAGATAAGATGGGATAAAGATAATTGTAACATTCTCTTCTTTCTTGTTGTAGAAACCAAATGAATGTAACATGTTTAGAATATTATCATTATTCATTTGATTTAACCAATGTGTGATATAGGGTTGCTCTAATGGGGTAGTATAAGTTGTTGGCTTAGCTAAACGTTCTGCTAAATCTTTTCTTGCATCGTGTACCCAAGCTGGAACTTCAATGAAAGCAATAACCTCTTTTTTTAAATTAGAATCGAAACGAAGCTTGTTAATAGCTTCAACAAAAACATCAATTCCTTTATTTCTGAACTCGTATCTACCACTTGTTGATACAAGAAGAGCGTCATTGCTGAATTCTTTTCCTGTTAGAGCATTAGCAACTCTTAGTAAAGTTTCTCTAGCTTTCTTTCTTTTAGAAGTAAAACTACTTCCTTTAGGAACAAAGTCGTCTTCGAATCCATTTGGAAGAACAACGTCAACGTCACGATCTAGCAGTTCTTTACACTCTAAAGCAGTGATATCGCTTACTGTTGTAAAGCAATCTATATTATGAGCTGTTTGTCGTTCTATCGAATGTTTACTTTGCATGTTTAACTCATCTGCCATTTGATTGCCATTATAAGCTTTTAGATATTGGTAGAGAGGTTTATTGTTTCCTGCGATACTTCTACCAATACTTGTAGCGTGAGTTGTGAAAATGGTAGCTACTTGTGGTAGATGTAGGCGTAAATATAATAAGCCCATGCAAGTCATCCATTCGTTTCCGTGATAGATAACTTTTTGATTTTCCTTAATATAATAATGGTAGAAAGATTCGACAACACGTGCTGCTGCATATGAAAACATAGATGCTTCATCATAATCTCCATAGGCGTGCAAGCTATCTACACCAAAGTTCTCCCATATTTCAGTATATATTTTGTCTTTACCTTTATAGAATGTAGAAAAATCTACAAGTATTGCAATAGGGTTTCCGGGTACATTCCACCTTCCAACTTTTAAACTTAAGTCTTCAGGAAGTTGCTTTTTCCAATCTTTAAAAAGTTTTTTATCTTCTGTGAAATACGGACTTTCATTTTCTTTCCAACAATCTGGACCAATAAAAATTAGATGGTCTTTAAATCTCTCTTGTAACGTTTTTGCACGTGTAGAAAGCACAGTATATATACCACCTACTTTGTTACAAACTTCCCAACTCGATTCAAATATGTAGTTAGGAACTAATTTTTCTGCCATGATAAATTATATTATAGTTGCGCAAAGATAGTATAAAAAACGAATATACCAAATTTAAAGAAATATATTTTCTGTAAAATGGCGGTTTTCTTGACCAATAATCTTTATCTTTGTATTTTGGATAGAGAATATAACTTCTTTTTTGTGAAAGTCTAAAATAATTATAGAATATAAGATCTAAGAAGTTTTCTCGTAGTGGTTAATGTTTGTTAAATTGGATTGTATATAATGATAAAACTCTTTAGGGTAATATTTATTACGCTTTTTTGCACAGCTCTTTTTCCTAACTCTCTTTTGGCTCAGGAAGGTACACCATTTAAAGGAACCTATTATAATAAGGAGTTGGATATATATATCGTGCTAGACTTTTATAAAAGCAAACTACTTGTTCCTGGACAAACCGTTCTTGGAGAAGTTTCGGGATACTTAGGAGATAATAGAGATTCACGAAAATGGATCTTTTTAGATGCAAAGTCAGTTGATAAACTTTCGTTTAAGGCAGATATTGTAAATGATTATGGAAGTGAAGACTTGATAGCTTTATTTGTGAATGATACAGATTCTACAATGGTTTTAAAACAATTGGAAGGCAGTGCGATAAAAATTGCTCGTAATAGTAAGTGGCAGAAATTACCAAAGCAGATGACTTTTGTTCGAAAGAAATAAGAAGTTTCCTTGCATTTATTTTCTTTTGAGAGTAAAAAAAGAATGGTGCTTGGGCTACAACCTCATATTTAATATATACCTTTGCAAGCGAATTAACGAAATACAAAGCCTTTAATTTGTTTTAATCTTCTTAGTATATAAAGATTGGATTTATGATATTCTATTAAAATTCAGGTAATTGTATTTTTCAATTAAACATATTTACGAATTTAAATAAACATATGATATACGAACTATCTTTGCGAGTTCTTCCTCAACAAGCTTGTAATGAAAGCACATTAAAAGAGGTTGTGGCTCGTGAAAAGAACATAGATGTAAGAACAATAACAAAAATTAGAACTTTAAAGCGTAGTATAGATGCACGCCAACGCACAATTTTTGTTAATTTAACTCTTCGAGTATATGTTAATGAAGAGTCCACTGATGATGAATTCATAACCACAAAATATGCAGATGTGTCGCAAAGGCCAGCTGTTGTTGTTGTGGGAGAGGGACCTGCAGGGTTATTTGCAGCATTAAAACTCATAGAGTTAGGTTGTAGACCTATTGTTCTTGAACGAGGAAAGAGTGTTAATGAACGTAAGAAAGATATTGCGGTTATACCAAAGACTCAAAGTATTGATCCTGAAAGTAACTATAGTTATGGTGAAGGAGGTGCAGGAGCATTTTCTGATGGTAAGTTATATACTCGGTCAAAGAAAAGAGGGTCTATTTCAAAAATCTTAAATGTTTTTTGTCAGCATGGTGCTTCTACAAGTATATTGGCAGATGCTCATCCACATATAGGTACAGATAAGTTACCTAAGGTCATTGAAAATATGCGCAAAACAATAGAACAAAGTGGAGGAGAAGTACACTTTCAAACCAAGATGACTGCGCTGATTATTCAGGGAAATAAGGTTATTGGTGTTGAAGCCTTTCAGGTTTTAACAAATAAGCAATGTACTTTTATGGGTCCAGTGATTCTTGCAACAGGGCATAGTGCACGTGATGTTTATCATTATTTATGTAATGCAAAGATTGAAATCGAGGCAAAAGGTATTGCGGTAGGTGTGCGTCTGGAACATCCTGCGGAGCTAATAGACCAAATACAATACCATAATAAAAATGGAAGAGGTAAATATTTACCTGCTGCAGAATATAGTTTTGTTACTCAAGCTGCTGACAGAGGAGTTTATTCGTTCTGTATGTGTCCTGGAGGCTTTGTTATTCCTGCAGCAACAAGTGATAAACAAATCGTTGTCAATGGCATGAGTCCTAGCAATAGGGGCGGTAAATGGAGCAATAGTGGAATGGTTGTTGAAACTCGTCCTGAAGATATTGAAGGAGATGATGTCTTGAAAATGATGCATTTCCAAGAACAAATAGAACAGAATTGTTGGCAACAAGGGAATATGAAACAAACAGCTCCTGCTCAAAGAATGGTTGACTTTGTAAATAAGAAATTAAGTTTTGATTTGCCTAAAAGCTCTTATTCTCCAGGTTTGATAAGCAGTCCACTCCATTTTTGGATGCCAAACGCAGTTGTTAGTCGTTTACAAGAGGGATTTAAAAAGTTTGGTTCAATGAGTAGGGGCTTTTTAACTAACGAGGCAGTAATGATTGCCGCAGAGACAAGAACTTCATCTCCAGTTCGTATTTTACGAGATAGAGAAACATTACAGCACGTTCGTTTAGAAGGACTTTATCCATGTGGAGAGGGTGCTGGCTATGCTGGTGGTATCGTTTCTGCTGCTATGGACGGAGAAAAATGTGCCGATATGTGTGCTAGTTATTTGTTAGCAACTAATTAAGCATGAGTATTTTATATTGAAAATAAGAATAAATAAGCATGAAAGTTGATAGAATCACATTTCAAGAGATAAAAGAACCAACTTATATATTAGAGGAACAATTATTAAGAAGAAATCTTACTCTAATATCAGATGTTGCTAAACAAGCAGATGTTGAAATTATCTTAGCATTTAAGGCTTATGCTTTATGGAAAACATTTCCTATCTTTAAAGAATATATTAATGCTACAACAGCAAGTTCTTTAAGTGAAGCTAAATTAGGATATCAGGAGTTTGAATCCTTAACACATACGTTCTCGCCAGCTTATATTGATTATGAAATAGACGAAATCGCAAGCTGTTCTAGTCATTTAACATTTAATTCTCTTTCTCAATATGAACGTTTTTCTGGTAGAGCGATATCTGTCCAGCCTGAAATAAGTATTGGATTGAGAGTTAATCCAGAGTATTCTGAAGTGGGAACAGACCTTTATAACCCTTGTGCGCCAGGCACAAGATTTGGAGTTTCTGCAGATAAATTACCGAAAGAGTTACCTTCTTTGATCGAAGGATTTCATTGTCATTGTCATTGCGAGAGCGGTTCTGATGTTTTTGTAAGAACATTAAAGCATATAGAAGAAAAGTTCTCGCCTTGGTTTTCTCAATTGAAATGGATTAATTTTGGTGGAGGTCATCTCATTACTCGTTCTGATTATGATGTGGAGTTACTTATTTCTACTTTGCAAGAGTTTAAAAAGCGTTATCCACATTTACATGTTATATTAGAACCTGGTAGTGCTTTTGCTTGGCAAACAGGTCCACTTGTGGCTCATGTTGTTGATGTCGTAGAAGATAAAGGCTATCAAACAGCAATATTAGACGTAAGTTTTACTTGTCACATGCCAGACTGTTTAGAAATGCCTTACATGCCAACTGTGCGTAATGCGGTAGTTCTTGATGAGGAAGAAACACAACCTCAGTCTTATAAATATCGGTATAGACTAGGCGGAAATAGTTGCTTGTCTGGTGATTTTATGGGAGATTGGCTTTTTGATCATGAACTAAAAGTGGGTGAAAATATTATTTTTGAAGATATGTTGCACTATACTACAGTTAAAACAAATATGTTTAATGGTATAACACATCCTTCAATTGCATTATTAAAGATTGATGGAGAACTCGAAATCTTGAGAAAATACGATTATAATGACTATAAATTAAGAATGAATTAGTATTTTTAGGTGATAAAGAATAAAAAAAGTTTTTCAAAAATTTGTAGTTTACAAAAAATATACTACCTTTGCAACGCATTTAGAGAAATGTTTTTACAGAGGTAATTGCGGAAATAGCTCAGTTGGTAGAGCACAACCTTGCCAAGGTTGGGGTCGCGAG
>JBQMYA010000002.1:0-98249 GCA_052173735.1 Prevotella sp. | reverse complement strand
AAAAGCTTCTTTATCTGCATTCGAAGACAAAATGCGTGGCGTTATCGGCTAATTCGAAAAGTACTTTATATAAAGGTGTTCAACAATAGTTATTTGTTTTGTCTATAACCATATAGATAAAACCATTTGTAAGCAGTTTATCTTTATTGTAACTTTGCATCATCAATAAAACAATAAGATAAAAATAACAAATAAAAGAAAGGAATATTATTATGAACACACTTCAATATTTAGGACTAAACAGCGAGAAAGTAGCACCTGTAGTAAAAGCTTTATCACAGCTATTAGCAGACTATCAAGTGTTTTATGCAAACCTTAGAGGTTTCCATTGGAATGTAAGAGGAAAGAGTTTCTTTATGCTTCACGAGCGTTATGAAGAACTTTACAACGACACTGCCAATAAAGTTGATGAGGTTGCAGAGCGTATTCTTCAACTAGGGGCACGTCCTGAGAATCGCTATAGCGAATATCTTAAAGTGTCAAAGCTACAAGAAGACGGATTTGAACGTGAGGGAAGACATGCTCTTGAAAGAGTTCTTGAAACCCTAAAGCTTTTTATTGAAGAAGAAAGAGCAATCATTGCACTTGCAAATGAGGCAAATGATGATGTCACTGCATCGCTTATGAGTGACTATCTTACAGGTCAAGAAAAGCTTATTTGGATGCTTCTTTCTTTCTTAGAAAAGAAGAATAAATAATCGATATGAAGTAGATTAGAATATAGAAAATAGCGAACAGATTTATAAATAATGGGGGTTACACGCTCAACAAGAGTGTTGTTACCCTCATTTTACTTTGAAATTAAATTGTAAAAGCATTGAGTTTAGGTTGCAAAAGCATTGAGATTAGGCAGTAAAAGCATTGCAATTACACCATAATACATATACAAACAATTAAGAAACATATTACAATGAAAAAGTTATTAAAACTCATTTTCCCAACAAACAACGAAAGTTGCACAGCTTCTTTTGTTCTTCTTGCAGCACGAGTTATATTCGGTTTACTTTTAGCCCATCACGGATTGCAGAAGTATATGGCATTCGATGAGCTGTCAAGTGCCTTTCCCGACCCTATAAGATTAGGCTCACAAACATCATTAACACTTGCTATTTTCGCAGAGTTGGTATGTTCTGTTGCCCTCATTCTTGGTATTTTAAGTCGCTTAGTGCTTATTCCTATAATCTTTACAATGGCAGTTGCATTCTTTATTGCACACGGAGGTTCAATAGAACAGGGTGAGTTAGCATTTGCATTTCTCATCGTTTTCATTCTACTCTTTATCGCAGGACCTGGTAAGTTCTCTGTAGATGGCTATTTAGTGAGCCTTTGTCCTGCCATGAATAAAGAAAAATGCACTTGTAATAGATAATTAAATATTTTTTTTATCATCATATACAATAAAACAATAAAATTGGAGTTGTATTGATGTAGTATTAATTTTAAAAACAAAAAGTATGAAAAAATTATTCACATTAGCCGTTGCTGCTGCTCTATTTGCAGCTTGCAATAATACAGGTAAGACTGCAACTACTGGTGCAGGTGTAGACTCTTTAGCTCAAGACTCAACTCTTGGAGATAGCGTTCGTTATGAAGGTGTTATCCCAGCAGCTGATGGTCCAGGCATAAAATACAACGTTGCAATCGCTTCTAACGATTCAACAGTAGGTTATAGCCTTACTCAAACATACCTAGAAGCAAAGGACGGACAATCTACTTTCGCAACAACAGGTACTGTTGAAAACATCAAAAAAGACGTAGATGGTAAAGAACTACAAGCTTATCGCCTTGTTGGTAAGACTCAAGCAGACGATACTTACCTTCTAATCGTTAACGATTCTACTGTTCGTGTTGTAAATGCTGACTTGAAACTAGAATCTCAAACACCAGAAAAATACGACCTTAAACTTAAATAAAAAATTAGTTATATAGGTTAATACTAAAACGAATAGGTAGTAAGACAACATCTTTTATATGTTTCTACTACCTATTTTCTTTTATACTTTGGTAATTACTATCCACCAACTCATTTCTTTTCACCTTGTTTCTTTAATGCTTTTGTATGCATTAAACAATGTTTACCGACAAGAACTCATAGTCTTTCACAATTTGTTTAAGGAACTCTGAGGGCAATTGTTCTATCTTTTGAATATTTAAAGTCTCTTGAACTTTGGTTGAAAGCACCAGCACTTGCTCATTATCTTTCCCCTTATTCACTTTCAAAGCCTTTTTAATAATCTCTACTTGTTGCACAGATAACTCTTCTGCTTGCTTATAAAGTGGTTGATAATGGGGCGATAGATGTCTATAATCATTCAGATTTAAGGTTAGAGATCTTTTGCGTTTCACCCTCACCACCATTGTTCCTGCGGCTAAATCTCCAAGTCGTTGGTGTCGTTTTGTAATGAGCATAAACCATGCACCGATATAAAAAAATCCGTAAGTTTCCACTGGAAGTAACATTCCTCTCATCAAAAAATTACCTATTGAGGCTGGAGTTCCATCTACTTTCATCACCTTTATACCCATAATAAACTTGCCAATGGTTTGTCCACCCATTACAGTTTCAGAAACAATAAAGTAAGTTAGAATGGGTAACAAAAGGAAAAAGAATCCCAAAAGCAGTGCCATTTGAGTAGTGAAATAATATCCACGATCTAAATAATCATACAGTCTTAGCATAAAAAAGCCATAGAAAAAGATGATTATCACATCAATTATATGAGCAAAGAAGCGTGGTCCAACTCCAACCGTGTCGTGTTTAATTCGCACAAACTGATTAGTTATAATATCGTTTTTATCGTACATCTAGTAATTATTTTTCTTCTTAATTCGTTTTACTTTTGCCTTTACAAATCGAGTTGTTTCTTTTTCAATCGAAACAGCTCTACTTCGCAAAGGTATTAACTAATAATCAATTACACAACAATAGAAGAATTTTAAAACAACATCATAACCATAAAAAATGAAAAGCATTGTTGTTGACATCTAAAAGCAGTGCTATTGCACCCTAAAAGCATTGCTTTTTACAAGTAATTTCATAGCTTTTGCAAGCGAACTAATAATCCATTGATACACAAAGGTGTAAATCAGAAAAATAAAAAGATGTTTTTTTACTTGTAAGAACGGGAAAAAAGACTTATATTTACATGTGTTTTCACGATCTAAATACAAATAAACTCGTTAGTTATTTTGAAAGAAATAGTATTTATAAAGCAAAATCTTGCGAAATGGAAGGATGTAGAACAGCGATTAGATAATATACAAACAGAAAGTCCAGAGAGCCTTTCTAACCTTTATTTCGATATCACTTCTGACCTTTCTTTTGCTCAAACCAACTATCCTTTATCGCCAATTACCAGCTATCTCAACGATATTGCCCTCACACTACATATTAATATATATAGTAGTAAGCAAGAATCGTGGCGCAGACTCATCACTTTTTGGACGCAAGAGATACCCGACACAGTGTATCAAACAAGATATTATCACCTCCTTTCGCTCATTATATTGGCAGTTAGCATGCTTATTGGCATTGTGTCAACCATCGGAGACCCCGAATTTGCCAACACAATATTAGGTCCTTCCTATATTAGTATGACCTTAGACAATATCGCTGCGGGCAAACCTATGGCGGTTTATGCTTCCGAAGGGGAGTTTCTTAGCTTCTTTTATATCACCTTAAACAACCTTTGGGTAGATATTCGAACATTTGCTTCGGGTCTTATCACCTGCTATGGAACCATCACTTCTCTATTATATAATGGTGTTATGGTGGGCTGTTTCGAAACTTTCTTATACCAACATGGTGTGTTTAAAGATTCGTTCTTTACAGTATTTGTTCACGGAACGCTTGAAATTGCGACGATGGTAATTAGTGGTGCAGCAGGACTTGCATTGGGTTTAGGCTGGATTATGCCTGGAACTTATTCTAGATCGATAGCCTTTAAGCGCAGTGCAATGCAGGGTTTGCGCATCTTTGTGGGTGTTGTTCCCATCACAATTACAGCTGGTTTTATCGAAGGATACATCACTCGACACACAGAATGGTCCTTCTTTGTAAGAGGACTCATCATCTTTTTGTCGCTATGTTTTATCCTTTTCTATTATTTTTACTTACCTTACAAACGCAATGTTTATGACAAGAGACAGAAAAAAGATTGAGTTATACGAAGAAAGAAGTTTTAACGAAAACATCAATACTCTGTTTTCGTTTGCTAAACAAAATAAACGTATTCTGTTTAAGCTCTTTGTTATCATTGCATTGATAACGGCTTTCATCAATATTCCTATCGATTTTGCTATTCAAAATTACTTTAGTTTTGGCTCTAAATTTGACACAAACGATATTATAAGCACCACTATGTTGCTCAGCTTTCTATGTGTCTCGATAGTTGACGTATTGTTTGCCATTTTATTTATGAGTATTGTTTTTGCATTCGAGGAGGTATATTTCGATAGAACAACTGATATAACCAATATCAAAATTAAAGACATTATAGGTCATATACCTGCTATTGCAAAGCGTTTAGTGGTGTTTTCCTTCATACCTATTACGCTTATATGCGCATTATACTTACCTGGTATAGTAGTAACGAATACTTCTTTCGACTTTTTTGCTAAGGCACTTCTCATTGGGGGCTTTGTATTTTTTACCTTTTTAATACTCTCTCCCACTATAGTTCTATTGACTCCATACTATGTTTTCGAAGATATTAGCTTATCGAAAGCCATCTCTAAAAGCATAAAATTGGGCTTTTATAATTGGTTAAGCATTATAGGTTTCGTGTTTACAATAGGACTTATCTTCTTTCTCATTCGCCTATTGTCAAGCATTCCTACCTATATTATCATGTTTATGCAGATATTTACGGGTGTGGATTCATCGTCACTTTATAGTGATATATACTCATCTAACTATAATGCGATAAATATTATAACTCTAATTGTGTCGCACCTGGGATACATATTGTGGGTTATTTTCTTCACAATAGGCACTACTTTGGTGTATGGATCAACGATAGAAAAGACGGAATACAAGAGTATTGACAGCTCAATCGACTATTTTGAGGAACTAAATAATGACATCACAGACCAAAAATTGGACGATATTAACGATATAGACATTAGTTCTAAAGATTAGAAAGTAATTAAAATGAATTATAATCCCATAGATACTCTAAGGATAGATACGGCTATTATTCAGCATTTTAACGATGATAAGACCTTTCATTACACTGCTGAAAAAGCACGAGAAACCACCTCTTTCGATATACTTTCCGACAACTTAGGTGATATCCTCGAAAAGTTTTTCAATGCATTAATACCTACTCAAGAGATAAGAGACTTTGTTTTATATATTTTTGGCTTTGTTTTTATAGTCATAGTATGCTTTGCTATCTACCGAAAATTCCCTCATCTCTTTTCATTTAACAAGAAAGTGCAGATCGATGACGCCCTAAAAGAAGAGAACATTCAAACAACTGACTTTGAAAAAGAAATTAGCTTGGCTCGCCAAAACAATGATCTCAATCGTTTAACACTGCTCATCTATCTGCAAACTCTGTATCTATTGAGCAAGGAAGAACGCATTCTTTGGTTGCCAAACAAAACAGTTAAGCAATATACTTACGAGGTAAAGATGAGTGAATTCAATTATATGACATCGCAATTTATGAAGATTCGCTATGGAAAATATAGCGCCGACGAATCTACTTGCAGTGAGATGGAAAGATATCAATCTATTATTTTGAAAGGAAAAGCAAAATGAAAGGACGCACAATTGTTTTTTTCGCCATCGCAGTCGTATTCATTTTAACTGCATTTGCCACTCTTCTTCAACCTGTTAGACACGACTGGTATGCCACATATTCATATAAAGACAAAGACCCTTTGGGTTGTTTTGCCTTCGATAGCATTATGAATTCCACCCTAAAAAAGGGCTATTCGGTGCAGAATTTAACTTTTAGTGAATTGAAAACATCGAAAGCATACAAGACAAATAATATTCTTTATGCTAATGGAAACTTTTATGTTTCAGACATAGAAGCCAACGATTTCTTTGATATTGTAAAGAAAGGAGCTCACATTATGATTGCTGGTAACTACTTTAGGATATACTCTGATAAGGATTCTATATTTATAGACACTAACAGTTTAGCAGATTATGCAGACTTAGAGTATATCATTGGCAATGATGATTCAAGCAATTTCATTCCTGCAACATGGGTAAATACAGATAAAGGATATAGTAAAAAGGTGTTTAATTTATATCGCCCAATAGCTGCAAACACTCTAATTGTAGACACAACTCAAGCCCTTCCTCTGGCAGAAATAACGGTAGTAAACGATAGTAGCATTGAAACTCAAGAGCCAATAGCCGCTACAATCCCCATAGGAAAGGGTAAAATAACCTTCGTTAGCACCCCTATTGCATTCACAAATGTGGGCATTCTCGACCCTCATACCAATGTTTATCTACATCGTTTGATGGCACAAATAAGCGACAAACCTATCATTCGTATAGACGAAAGCATTGTAAATAGAGAAGAAACAGAGCCTTCTATACTCAGTTATATCACTGAAAAAGATGGTCTTAAAACAGCTTTCGCATTGCTCATCATCACAGGTTTGGTACTTTTAATAATGCTTGCACGTCGCAAGCAGCATATCATTCCAATCATAAGAGAGCCCAAGAACGCTTCAATTATGTTTGCAAAGCAACTCGGAAACCTATATAAACGAGACAAAGTAACGAATGAAGTTATCATAAAACGATATCAAGCGTTTCTCGAAGATGTATATAAAGACACCTTTATTCATCTTGAAGACACCGAAGATGATAGCAAAAACTTTGCAGCTTTAGCCTCAAGAACAGGCTTAGAGCTATCGTTTATTGAGAAAACAATAAAAGAATTGCGTTTCGTTTCGATGCTTTCATACAACATTTCCGAAGCAGATATGATCCAACATCTCAAGAATATAAACAAAATAACAAATAAATTATCTTTATAAATATGAGTGAAATATCAAGAGAAAGATTAGACCTTACAGGCTTTTCAAATAAGATTGCAGAACTAAAAAGTGCAATTGCTAAAACAATTGTGGGTCAAGAGCAAGTTGTTGACTTGTTACTTGCATCTTTAGTGTGCGACGGACACGTTCTAATTGAAGGTGTTCCAGGAGTTGCTAAAACCCTTCTCGCAAAGCTAATGGCACGCCTTGTTGATGCAAAGTTTAGCAGAATACAGTTCACACCCGACCTTATGCCAAGCGATGTACTAGGTACTACGGTGTTTAACATGCAGACTTCGAGTTTCGATTTCCATAAAGGTCCTGCCTTTGCCAATATCATTTTGGCTGATGAAATAAACAGAGCACCAGCTAAAACACAAGCTGCTTTGTTCGAAGTGATGGAAGAACGCCAGGCAACTATTGACGGACATTCTTATAATATGGACGAGATTTATAGCATTTTCGCCACTCAAAACCCCGTAGAACAAGAAGGAACATACAAGCTTCCCGAAGCTCAATTAGACCGTTTTCTTGTTAAAATACAGATGAACTATCCAAACATTGAAGAGGAAGTTGAAATTCTTGTAAGACATAATGAAAAGATTAACATCACAAAGGTTCAAGATATTCAACCCATCATCACCCCAAAAGAATTGCTCGAACTTCGTTCTTTGCTTCAAAAAGTATATATCGAACCAAGTCTTTTAAGATATATTGCTGCCATTGTGCAACAAACTCGTAACAGCAAAGCCATCTATTTAGGTGCATCTCCACGTGCTTCTGTGGGCATAATGCAACTATCTAAGGCTATAGCAATATTGGAAGGAAGAGATTATATCACTCCAGACGACATCAAATATTGTGCACCATACGTGCTTGCTCATCGTATATTGCTCACCGCTGAGGCAGAAATGGAAGGTTATACCAACATCAAAATCATTCAACGACTTGTTGAAAAGATCGAAGTTCCTAAGTAATTGATTCTTAAAACGATATCTCTTTCAAACCAAAAACATTGCTTTTCACCCACAAAAGCAGTGCTTTTACGATGCAAAAAGATAGCTATTGCAATGCAAAAGAATAGCTTTTAAGATTCAAACAAATATGTAATTAAAATGCTCTGCATTCTAATCTGATTTAACAGACGATAAAAATAGAATCTATAATGTTTCTAACACTCCGCTTTTACATCGCTATGGGAATCATCATTGTGATGTTTTCTCTCAGTTACTCACTGTCATGGTTACACAAAGTATCATGGTTCATGCTGCTTGCGCTAATTGCTTTCATACTAATCGATTTCGTTTCACTCTACTACAAGAAAGCAATTAAGGCACAGCGAAAGTGTAACAACAGATTTTCGAATGGAGATGAGAATAAAGTTGTTATCGAAATAGAGAACAAATACATCTTTCCCGTTAGCATTGAGGTGATCGATGAAATACCAGTTGTGTTTCAACGACGAGACATTTTGTTTAAAATTAAGATTAAAAAGTCAGAAACAAAAGATCTTGTTTATCACTTAAAGCCTTTTAAAAGAGGTGCTTATCAGTTCGATGTGATACACGCTTACACTTCAAGTCCAATAGGATTGATTCAAAGAGGCTATCACTTTAAACAGGTAGAAACCGTAAAAGTGTATCCATCTTATAAGCAATTGCATCAATATGAGTTAATGGCTATCAACAATAGGATAACAGACCAAGGCATAAAGCGTATTAGAAAGATTGGAAACAACACCGATTTCGAGCACATTAAAGAGTATGTTAAAGGCGATGAATATCGTTCTATGAACTGGAAAGCATCGGCAAGACGTGGACAACTGATGGTGAATGTTTATCAAGACGAACGTTCTCAAAGTATATTTAATGTAATAGACAAAGGTAGAGTGATGCAACAAGCATTCGAAAAGATGACTCTTTTAGACTATGCTATCAACGCTTCACTAGTGCTTTCGTATATTGCTATGAACAAAGACGATAAAGTTGGACTCATAACTTTCGACAAAGAGGTGAACACTTTCTTACCTGCTACCAAGAAAAAGACGCAGATGCAAGAGATACAAGAACGACTTTACAACGAAAAGAACACCTTTGGTGAGAGCGATTTCTCGAACCTTTGTATCGGAGTTAACCGATTGGTGAACAAAAGAAGCTTGTTTATTCTCTACACCAACTTCATCAATCTCTCGTCGTTACAACGCCAATTGCCTTATATTATACAGCTTGCTCAACACCATCGAGTGCTTGTTGTGTTCTTTGAAGATAACGAAATGACGCAAAAAGCCAAAGAAACTCCAACCGATGTGCAAGGCTATTACACTCAAGCAATGCTGCATAAAGCCATTCAAGAGAAGCATTCTTTGGTTACACACCTAAAGAATCACGGTGTACTTACATTACTTACCTCTCCCGAAAGGCTTACTGCTGATGTCATAAACAAATACCTTGACATCAAACAAAGAAACATATTAACATAAAATGGCATAGCTATCTACAAACAACGCATTTGCAATAAGATTGTAATTGCAAATTTATAAAATGTAAAAAAAAAGTCGTAAGTTTGCATAAAACAAATATTTTAACGATAATATGAATAAGAAACAACTATTTTTAGGTATCCTTATGACCGTTACTACAGCAGCTAACGCACAGCAAAAGAATGGCGGAATTAGCGCAGAAATACTACAACAAATAAGCAAAGGTAGCGTTTCTGCCAACCAAAACAAGGCATTATACAATGCACTTACAGCTAATTCTATTGATAATCTAGCTAAGAATCATGCCAATTCGGGTAAGGTTGACACCTATTTTAGCGTAGAAACACCCAAACAAAACATTCATAATCAAAAGAGTAGTGGTAGATGTTGGATGTTTACAGGATTGAATGTGCTAAGAGCTAACTTTGCAAAAGCACACAACGACACTCTGTCTGTAGAATATTCTCATAGCTATCTCTTCTTTTATGACCAATTAGAGAAAGCTAATCTCATGCTTCAAGGAGCAATAAACACAGCAAATAAACCTCTAGATCATAACGATGTGACCTTCTTTTTCAAGCATCCTATCAACGACGGAGGTACCTTTTGCGGTGTAGCAGACCTTGTTGAGAAGTATGGTTTGGTGCCTATGAGCGTGGTTCCAGAAACTTATTCATCTGAAAACACAAGCAGAATGGCTCGCATTATCTCTTCTAAATTGCGTGAATATGGCTTAGAACTACGCCAAATGGTAGCTAACAAGAAGAAAGATAGCGACATTCAAAAGCGTAAAACCGAAATGCTTAGCAAAATATACTATATCTTAAGCATGACACTTGGTGAGCCAATTAAAGAGTTTAACTATGCTTTCACCAACAAAGAGGGCAAAACTGTAACTCCAACAAAGAAATATACCCCACAAAGTTTCTATCAAGAAACAGTTGGAAAGCAGCTTAATGGCTCGTTTATTATGGTGATGAACGACCCAAGACACCCTTATTACAAGACTTATGAGATTGACTTAGACCGCCATACATACGACGGTCATAACTGGAAATATCTCAACTTACCTATGGAAGACATTGCTAATTTAGCAATTGCATCATTAAAAGACGGCAGAAAAATGTACTCAAGCTACGACGTTGGCAAGCAAATGGATAAAGAAAGAGGCTTCTTAGACCCTAAGAACTACGACTATGCGACTTTGTTCGACACATCATTTAAAATGAATAAGGCACAAAGAATCTCTACATTTGATAGCGGAAGCACACACGCAATGACGCTAACAGCAGTTGATTTAGATGCTAACGGAAAACCAACAAAATGGAAAGTTGAAAACAGTTGGGGAACAGATCACGCACAAAGAGGTTACTTAATTATGACAAATGATTGGTTTAACGAATATATGTTCCGCCTTGTTGTAAACAAAAAGTATGTTCCAGAAAACCTACTTAAGATGGAAGCACAAAAACCTATCATGCTTACATACGACGATCCTTTGTTTTCTATCGATAATTAATATTCTTGTTTAGATACAACTACTAAACATATCGTATCTAAACATTTTCATAAAGAAATTAGGGCAGACTCTTTTTAGGGTCTGCCTTTTTTGTTTTCATTTCATCAACTCATTGCACTCGTTATCAAACAGATCCACCACTCTATTCTAAAAACAGTGCTATTGCACACTAAAAGCAATGTTTTTACACCCCAATATCAATGCTATTGTGACATAAAAGCGGTGACATTGCAAGACTTAAAAACTTCTTTTAAAATATTAACATAAAAATATCGCCTTGCAAAAGTTTTTAAACTACACAATTATTTATATCTTTGTAAAGGATAACTTTTATTGGTTTCCTTTGTACCGACATTCAAAATTAAATGTTTCAGAGGTACAAAATGTTTTTGTATTATAATGTTTTAGACAATGAAAAAAAAGTATTTTAGTTTTATTTTAGGCGCAAGTTTCGCCCTCTTCTCACTCACTTTGATGAGTGCATCAACCGAAGACCAGGTAATAACGAAAGAAAATGGAGTGACAATTGTTAACACTACCAGTTTAACAAAAGACGTAAAAGGATTTAAAGGCGCAACACCTGTAAAGATTTTCATCAAGAAAAACAAGGTAATTAAAGTAGAAGCCCTCCCCAATAGAGAAACTCCAAAATACTTTGAGCGTTTAAAAGCCTTCCTAACTTCATGGGATGGTAAAAGCGTAAGCAAAGCAAGTAAAGCAGAACCCGATGCTGTTAGTGGTGCAACCTACTCGTCGAACGCTGTTACAAAGAACGTCAAAGCAGGATTAAAATATTACCAAGATAATAAATAATTCACTCTTTAAAATCATCTTAAATGCTATTATTCCGTTCAATCTCTACTCTTTCGCTCCTCACTTATTGCACAATTGCTTTAGGTAATGGACTTTATAGTTCGGTAGAAGCTACCGACTCGCTGAAACAAACACGCAAAAAAGTAGTGAAAAAGACTACTAATAGCATTAAGATGCTAAAGAGTGGGAGTTTCGATAAGCGTTTTATTGCAGCACCATTAGATATTCTTCGTGGTAAAGTGGCAGGTGTAAATATTGCTCATAGCGGTGCAGAACGTCTTGCAATGCTCAACAGTGTGCGTGTAAGAGGTACCACTTCGGTAACCGCAGGCAATGATCCTTTGGTGATAATCGATGGAGTTTCGAGCGATCTTTCATCACTTTCAACCATCTATCCTGCCGACATTGCCTCGTTTACCATATTGAAAAACGCCTCAGAAACAGCTATTTATGGTTCAAGAGGTGCATCAGGTGTGATCTTAGTAACAACAAAAAAGGGTGTAACAGGAAAGTTTAAGATTTCATACGACACCAATATTGGTATTGAACACACCACTTCTGAAATTGATGTTTTAAATGCTTCGCAATACATTTCCACAGCCAAAGCACTTAACCTGTTTGCTGTTGACGGCGGATATAACACCAATTTTCAAAAAGAAATTACTCGAGTTGGATTCATACAAAATCACCATCTTGCCTTTAGTGGAGGTGTTACAGAATCGAACTATCGTGCTTCTGTAAGCTATTCAGGACACGAAATGATTGTAAAGAACAACAACTATAACAATTTAACAGCCAAATTCGACCTTAATCAAAAAGCATTCGATAACGTATTAACCGTTAACTTGGGCGTATTTGGCTCGTCTACATCTGTTAAAAACCTTGCAGACATACGCAAACTCATCTATTCTTCGATAGCACAAAACCCCACTTATCCTGCTCATCGCAATGCTCAAGGAGGCTGGGACCTCAACTCTGGGGCCTCACAAATACCTCCTCCCATTGCTTATAACAACGTTCAAGACAACGAAAAAGGAATTAATTTCATTACACATATCAACTTTGATATGGCAATTGCACAGCCTTTGCATCTAAAACTATTCACTTCGTATGCCTTTAACAGCTTAGAACACAACCAATATTTTCCAGTTTCAACTGAAGCACAAGGCAAAGCATATCGACAAGAACGCAAAACAGAAGACTGGCTGATTAATTTTACAGCGCAATTCCATAAAAAATGGGGTGCACATGTGTTGGATTTAGAGGCTCAAACTGAATATCAAAAGAGCACAAGAACAGCTTTTAACACCACTGTTAAGGGCTTTATGAACGACGAATGGAGCTATAATAACCTCGGAGCAGGCTCTATTCGCCCTCAAGAAGGCACCTTTAGCAGTTATGCAAGTCCGTCTTTACTCTCGTTTTTGGCAACATCCAAATACAAACTACTCAACACCTATACTTTAAGTGCCAACCTAAGAGCAGATGGATCGTCGCTTGTTGCTCCCCAAAACCACTGGGGTTTCTTCCCTTCTGTTGCACTCGAATGGGATATTAAGAAAGAAAATTGGCTCAAATACAATAATGTTATCAACGCACTAACACTCAAAACCAGTTATGGTATGAGTGGTAATTTAGGCGGAATACAATCGTATAATGCTCAATTTGCACAACTTCCTGCTGGAGTTATACCCTATTATGGAATTCCAACTGTTACTCTTGGACACTTAAAGAATATCAATCCCGATTTAAAATGGGAAAACAAGAACTCTTTTAACATTGGAATTGAAACGGCATTGTTAAAGAATAAAATTGTATTAACAGCCGAATACTATTATTCTAAGACCCGAAACATGCTTTATAACTATCGAGTTAGCGTGCCACCATTTGTTTATAACACCCTATTAGCAAACATTGGAAGCATGAGTAACAGCGGTTTTGAATTGGGAATGGGCTTCACTCCGATTGAAACCAAAGACCTATCACTCAACATTAATTTAAATGTTGCCTTTCAAAAGAATAAACTTCTTTCTCTAAATGGATATTATAGAGGTGAAAAACTATCATCTCCTAACATCACTCCAATAGCTTCTTTGGATGGAGCAGGGTTCCATGGAGGTCAAAATAATATTGTATATCAAATCGTAGGGCAACCTCTTGGGGTGTTTTATCTACCTCGTTCAAAGGGATTTACAACCAATAAAGATGGTTCAAAGCGATATAATATCGTAGACTTAGATAACAATAACGATATAAACATTGAAGATGGAGGCGACAGATACATTGCAGGTCAAGCCATTCCCAAAGCAACTCTGGGCTCAAACATCAGTCTTCGCTACAAAAATTGGGATACATCGCTCCAAATGAATGGCGCTTTTGGTCACAAGATATACAACGCAACGGCTTTAAGTATGATGAATATGAGTAGCTTTCCTGATTATAATGTAATGAGAAAAGCACCCGAAATGAACATAAAAGACCAAAGAGTCACCGACTATTGGCTTGAAAAAGGAGACTATCTCAACTTTGATTATCTTACATTGGGTTATAATTTCGATGTGAAAAGCAAGTTTATCAGCGCACTCAGACTATCACTTAGCGTTAATAATTTAGCTACAATAACCAGTTATAGCGGTGTCTCGCCAATGATTAACAGTTTTATTGTAGGCAAAACACTTGGTATTGAAGATAAAAACACCTATCCAACCTATCGCACTTACTCAATAAGTGTGGGCGTTCAGTTCTAACTTTTAAACAAAACCGATAATGATTATAAAGAAGAAAAAAGCCCTTTGGGCATCTATTGGCGCAACAATTGTAATGTCGCTGTTATTGAGTTCTTGTTTATCAGAGCCAATGAAAGACCGCATTTTGCCTGAAGATAGCTATAACAACCCCACTCGTTTGTATCTCAACACTGTGGGAACGCTCTATAATTACATAGGCGGAAACGAAGAAAGCAACGGCATTCAGGGTACATATAGAGGCGTTTACGATTATAACACCTTTACAAGTGACGAGGCAATTATACCTACTCGAGGCGGAGATTGGTATGATGGAGGCTTTTGGGAGCGTCTTTTTACACAACAATGGAACGAAAAAGATGGCGAACTTTATGCCACTTGGTGCTATCTCTACAAAGTGGTTATGCTCTGTAACCAATCGTCTGAGGCTCTAAAAACACATAAAGCAGTGCTCACCAACGAGCAATATCAAAGCTATAATGCAGAAATAAGGGCATTAAGAGCGATGTACTATTTCTATCTTTTGGATATGTTTGGTAACATTCCTGTAGTTACTTCGACCTCATTAAAGGTGAGTGAGGTAACTAAAATGCCTCGAAACGAGGTCTTTACATTTGTTTTTAAAGAGCTACAAGAGGCGAGTAAGCATCTAGCTAATGAGCATTCGAACTACGAAGGCGCCTATTATGGTAGAATAACCAAGCCTGTTGCACATTTCTTATTGGCAAAATTGGCTCTCAATGCAGAGGTTTATACTTGCAATAAGCCTG
The DNA here is from genome assembly GCA_052173735.1 of Prevotella sp. Taxonomy (GTDB): domain Bacteria; phylum Bacteroidota; class Bacteroidia; order Bacteroidales; family Bacteroidaceae; genus Prevotella. Next base: position 82,913 of record JBQMYA010000002.1, on the reverse strand, counting down.
GAACGGAGCCCAGAAAGAATGGTAGTTCAATTTATTTTGACATCGAAGGAAGTAAAAAAAACGCATGGGAAACAACCCAATACTATTGCAACGAGATAACCCAAGCAGGCTATTCGCTCGAACATAACTATGCTTCGAACTTTAAGGTATATAACGAAACATCGAAAGAGAACATCTTTACCATTCCAATGGATAAAAATAAATATGCCAATCAGTTTCAATATTTATTCAGATCACGCAACTATAATCATGGAAGAGCATTGGGATTAGGTGCTGAGAATGGTGCTTGCGCCACTGTTTCTACTATAAAAGCGTTTGGATATGGTACCACTTCGGTGGATCCACGCTACGAATTGAATTTCTATTCCGACACGGTTAAGGTGGATAACAAGGTGGTTTGCAACGAAGATGGCACACCTTTGGTTTATCTTCCGCTTGCTGTTGACTTGAACTTAACCTACTCTCCCTATGTAAAAAATGCAGGGGCGAGAATGAAGAAATATGAAATTGACCGCAAAGCATACTCTGATGGTAAGCTACAAGATAACGATATCGTTCTATTTAGATATGCTGATGTTCTGTTGATGCAGGCTGAAGCAAAGGTGAGAAATGGCAAATCGGGCGATAATGAGTTGAACCTCGTACGACAAAGAGTGGGTGCACCAAATCGCAAAGCAACACTTGAGAATATTTTACACGAACGACTTATGGAATTGATGTGGGAAGGTTGGCGTCGTTCCGACCTCATTCGATTCAACAAATTCAATAAAAATACAATAGGAAAGAGCGAAGATAAGACGCTATTCCCTATCCCTTATGAAGCGAAAGAGCTAAATCCAAATCTAAAATAATACATAAAAAATGGTAGACTAAAGTGTCATTACACTTGTCTACCATTCTTTGTATTGTTCAATTCTATTTTAATCTTCTTTCAATAGCACTGCTTTTACGCTATAATTAGATTGCTTTTGAGGTGTAATTATAATGCTTTTACGAGATAAAAGCATTGCTTTCATTTTTTAATACCATTGCACTGAATTGGTATATCCGCTTCGTTTGTCGTATTTCAAGGCATCTGTTAGAGTTGAAGCATTACATCTGAAGCTGAAATTATAGCTGGTGTAAGGTGCTAAAACCACAGAACAACTCATATTAAAGCAGTGCAAATCACGTTGAAGAGATGCGGTTGTCATACTCAAGGAGTGATTTTCGAAATCATAACCAGATGAGAAACTGATGTTCCATCCTTCGCTTAAGCGTAAGCTTCCACTAACATTTAAGGTTTGAGAGAACTTGTATGGATAGCGCATTGTTTTGGTATTAAAGCGACCTGAGGTGTTTTCACGCATCGTTATACCATAACCAAAGGTTAAAGACCATGGCATTGAGAATTTCATATATCCTTCGTTATCGGTCTCTGCCTTTTCATTTTGCTCCTCACCTCTAACCTTTCGTTGTCCTTTTAGCATTTTATCATCCACATTACTCTCTATATCAGTGTCGATATCTTCATCGTCTTGTTCGCTCTTCGAACGTTTTTTATCATCGGTATCGCTACCACCAGTAAAGAGTTTCTTTATCTTTTCAGGTGTTAAAGTATAAGAGAAGTTCTGTGACATACCTTGAAATCGACCTAAACGACCTTTCCCCCATTCTGTATGAGTACCGATATAAGGACGTCCTTTTGCATCAAGTTCATAAGCATAAGTAGCAAATACAGCATTCATATTAAAGGTATAGCCCTTCCACCATTTAAGTCTTATGTTCATACTAAGGTCACTCCACGGTCTTTCTTTTGCCGACATATTATACGACATCGCCAATCCGAACGCATCAATAATGCTTATCTTTTTCACACCAGTAGTGTCTTTGTCGCTCTTTACCTTCATTTCAATGTTATTATCTAGGCTCATTGAAATGGAACCAGTGCGCCCACGTCCTGGTATTCCATAGATATTATTTTGAAATGGCGAATATTCTACTAAGCTAACATTGCCAGTTGCATCGGTCTTTTGATAGGTTTGATAATATCCATAGCGTGCAGAACCAAAGTCTGGAGCATAGTTTAAGCTCACAGAAGGAGTAACAACATGGCGAATAGCACGTATTTTATCTCCAAATATCTTTCGGTTTGGAACATAAGAACCATATACCTTTGTAGACATACTTAAACTCATGCTCCAATTATAGATATTATGAAAACCATAAGTAGTATCTGCCACTTCCTTTTGTGTTACCGCATTCCAAGAACGTGTGACCTTATTTGAATACATTCTGTCGACAAAGTTAAACGAAGGATTAACATTAATGAATTTAAACAAGTTGAAGTTAGCATTGATTGGAATACTATGCTGAATTCCATTGTGCCAGTCTTTTATCAAAGAAGAATTGAAAAGACGGTCTTCTTTTGTTGTTATTGAGTTAGACATTTGCCCTGTATAACTCATAGCAATCTTTTCATACCAACGTTCTTTACCTGCAGTATGCTTGCGTTTGAAAGGATAAAAGCGACTAATACTAATGTTAAGGTCGGGCAATGTCACAGCAATAGACGAATCACGCATATTTTGTGATAAGTTCATTGTACTGTTTAAACTCATTCCGATACTTGAAAATGAAGTACTCCAACTAACAGAAGAGGTTCGAGTACTTTGCGATAACGATTGCGGATTGTATAAACTATTGAGGTTATTTCTTTCATAACTTGATGAAGCAAAGTTGACACTTGCTGATAAGTTACTAAAAGGATTTGCCTTATTATCTTGTCTATGGCTCCATTGAACCTTGTAACTCTTTTGTCTTGTATAGTCAGGTAGTCCCTTATCTCCAGTTTTTGTATCTTGATAAGCCACCAAAACACTTCCACTATACTTATATCTTTTGCGGTAGTTACTTGCTGCAGAAAGTCCCCAAGAGCCTTTTGTATAGATCTCGCCTAATAGTTTTAGGTCCCATTTATCGCTTGCTGCAAAATAATATCCACCATCTCTTAAATAAAATCCACGAGTACTTTCATCTCCATAAGTAGGCATAATGAAACCACTTGAATAGCTTTTGGAAAAAGGAAAGAATCCATAAGGAATGGCAAGAGGCAATGGAACATCGGCAACTACGAGATAAGCGGGTCCGAACACTACATCTTTTCCTGTGCGAACCTTGGCTCTTGACAAAGAAATATAAAAGTCGGGACAATCTTTATCACATGTTGTATAACGCCCATGTTCAAGATATATATCCCCTTTTCCATCACGTTTTGCTATCTTACTACTTAAAAAACCTTCTTGTTGCTTTGTATGTACATTAGAAATGAGTCCTTTTTTTGTTTTAAAATTAAATGCAATGGTGTCGTTATCATAGGTGTCTGAGCCCATTTTGAAGATAGGAGTTCCTTTGAGTTTGGTGTTAGTTGTGTCGACATACACGCCAGTTGCATGCACCAAACTACTGTCTAAACTCATATTTATCTTTTCACTTGTGAGGTCCATCTGTTCATATTTCACTTGAGAAGTACCATATAGATAGGCCTTTTTAGTGTAAGCATCGTAAACAAGTGAATCATTTGCCTGATAACTAACAGGCGCATCAATTCCAGTTGCTTTAGTTTTATTAATAGAATCTAAACGAATTGAATCGTCAATGTGCTTATTATATTTATAGATTGCCCGTTGCAACGAATCTAAAGCCGATGTATCCGTTGATGAAATAAGCGGTAATGCAACCTTATTACTATCTTTTAGTGATATAGTATCTTGTTTTTTATGTTGCCCTTTGCGTTTCTGAACAACAAAAGAGTTACCTGCAAGTATGCAAGTAACAACCAACAAGAATATTAGGATTAAAAACTTTGACCTCATTATACCGCAAAATTACTTATTATATAGCACATATTTTCTATATTTTTCATTTTTAACGTTCTATAAACGATGTGTAAGTAAAACTTTAATTCATTATTCTTCCTTTGTACTCACCCATTATCTCTACACACAAAAGAAAAGTAAACACATTCTATTTGAACATTTCGTGCCACAAGCAGAAGCGTTCTATACCATCATCTCCAAATTTCTTTAAGCTTCGAAGTGCCTCTTCGAAGGTCTTTGTTTTATCTAATTTAGTTTTAGAAAAGAACTTATCGGCATAACAAACGAGTTTTTCTTCGATGCTTTCAGGACAAAAATCAAGAAGCGGAAGAGGCAAGTTATTTTCTTGTATCTGCTGTTTTGTTATCCCTGCACCTGTATGTCGTTCACAAACTCGGGCATGTTGAGGAAACGATTCCTTTCTTAATAGCTCTGCACCAATACGTCCATGCAAGATATAAGGATGAGAACCAAAACATTCTATACCACTTGCATCGCATTGAAAGATACCAATATCGTGCAACATTGCTGCCTCTTCAACAAAAGAAGCATCGATGTTTAGTTCGGGGTGTCGTGTAATTACAGCTAAAGCAAAGTCGGCAACCGCCCTACTATGGGTCATTAAGATATTCTTTAGCTTATTTTCAGTTGGATAATATTTATCTATTATTCTTTGATAATCCATTTACCTGCGTTATATCTATTCTCTAAATCTGATTCATTTTCATCATAAGAAAGAAAAGATAATTATCTTTATTACGTCTTTCTTTTATGTGCAAAGATAGAAAAAGTTGATAAATTAAGCCCTAACACACAAAAGAAAAACACCTATTTCCATTATACATACAAATTTAAAAGGACTTCTTTATATTCTATAACCCATAAAAAGGACATTAAGAAACAAAAAAGGATGATATTTCGGAAGATTTTGAAATATCATTTGATGATTTTGAAAGCACCTTTATTTATCTTTTATAGTTATTAAGTCACTAAAAAAGATCAAAGAAAAACCAATAGATTTTTTACCTTTGATAGTTCCTAAGTTACAATAGCATTGATATTACCTTGTAATTGCACTCTTATTATACAGTAATTGCATTGCTTTTAGAACGCAATAACAATGCTTTAAAATTACGGCTACATCACTAAGTCGGATCAAATAGGAAGGAGTTCTCATCACATTAATTTGGTATAGAGATAAATAACAGATTTCTTTCAGAAAGAAAGGAGATGAGAAATAGGGGGAAAGAAAAAGGGAAACACCCAAAGATGTTTCCCTTTTGAACTGTATCAAAATAACGATTATTCTGCTTTTGGTTCTCTTTGACGATAAGAAGGAAGTTCTTCTGCTGTAAAGTTCATCACGAAATGGTGGTGTCCAACAACTTCTTCTTCTGCATAACGCACATAAACGTTAGCACTCTTAGCAAATAGTTCAGGAGCTTTACTTGCATCTTCGATGATAAGAAGCGACATAATTACATCTCCAGTCATATTATATAGGCGACGAGCAAGGAAGTCTAAAACTTCTTGATTGTTGTCTTCTTTCACCTTTTCGATAGCCTCTTCTAACTTAGCTACCATCTTCACTACACGGTCTTTCAATGGTTGCATTTCGGCAGAAACCTCATTTTGCAACATTTCTTGAATCATACTTGCATATGTTCCGTTTGTGATATAACGAATAGCAGCTACTACTTGCAACTGAGTTGTTCCTTCGTAGATAGAGAAAATACGTGCATCACGATACAAACGTTGTGATTTGTATTCCATAATGAAACCAGAACCACCATGCACTTGAATTGCATCGTAAGTGTTTTGGTTTACGTATTCCGAGTTCATTCCCTTTGCAATAGGAGTGAATGCGTCTGCTAAACGGGTGTATTTCTTTTGCTCTGCCTTCTCTTCTGGAGTAAGTTTGCGTTCACGTGAGATATCATCTAATGCTTTATAGATATCTACATAACGTGATGTTTGATACAATAGACTGCGACCAGCATCGAGTTTAGCTTTGATTCTTGCAACCATATCATAAACTGCAGGCATGTCTACAATTGCAGTATCAAACTGCTTGCGTTCTTCTGCATAAGCAAGTGCCTCGGTATATGCGGCTTGACTCACACCAACACTTTGTGCTGCGATACCTAAACGTGCACCATTCATAAGAGCCATTACATACTTAATAAGTCCCATACGTGTGCTTCCACATAGCTCCGCCTTTGCATTCTTATACACAAGCTCACAAGTTGGTGAACCATGAATACCAAGTTTGTGCTCAATATGGCGCACATCAACTCCACCTTGACGTTTATCGTAGATGAACATTGATAATCCTCTACCATCACGAGTGCCTTCTTCTGAACGAGCAAGCACCAAGTGAATGTCTGAGTCGCCGTTAGTGATGAAGCGTTTAACGCCATTTAGCAACCAACATCCTTCTTCTTCTGAATAAGTTGCTTTGAGCATTACACTTTGAAGGTCTGAACCTGCATCTGGTTCTGTTAGGTCCATAGACATTGTTTCACCTGCACAAACACGTGGAATGTATTTCTGTCTTTGCTCTTCGCTACCAAATTCGTATAGAGTTTCAATACAATCTTGTAGCGACCAGATGTTTTGGAAACCCGCATCTGCTGTTGCTACCATCTCAGAAGCCATTGAATATGGTGTGATAGGAAGGTTTAAGCCACCGTAACGACGTGGCATTGAGATTCCCCATAGGCCTGCTTTGCGTGTAGCATCAAGGTTTTCGTATGTCTTAGAAGCATAAACCATGCGCTTATCTACAAGATGTGGACCTTCTAAGTCTACCGATTCACTATTTGGTTCCATAATGTTTGCAGTGATATCGCCCATTATTTCAAGCAAATGATTGTAGTTATCAATTGCATCATTATAATCAACAGGAGCGTCTTCAAAGGTATCTTTGTCTGCAAAGTTACGTTCTTTTAACTCTACAATGCGTTTCATCAAAGGATGATGAAGGTGAAACTCGAGTTCTGGATGGTCTGTATAATAATTTGCCATGTTATCTATTTTTATAGAACTATGATGCATGAAGCATCAAAGTGTTATTTATTTGCTGTTACTCTTATAATATTTAATAAGCTTTGGAACGACCTCTTCAACTGTACCAACAATAACATAGTCGGCAATTGCGTTGATAGGTGCATCAGGATCATTATTTACAGAGATGATAATTCCACTGTCTTGCATACCTACAGTATGTTGAATTTGTCCCGAAATTCCACATGCAATATACACTTTTGGGTGAACTGTTACACCTGTTTGACCAATTTGTCTGTCGTGATCTGCCCATCCTGCGTCAACAGCAGCACGGCTTGCGCCTACTTCTCCGTGAAGTTCTTTAGCCAATTGGAATAGCAAATCGAATCCTTCTTTGCTACCAACTCCATAACCACCAGCAACAACTACGGGTGCACCTTTAAGGTTATGCTTAGCTGTTTCGACATGTCTTTCGATAACTTTCACCACATAACATTCTGCAGGAACATAATCATTGACGTTTGGATACACACATTCGCAAGTGTAGTTTTCGTCTAATATCTCACGTTTCATCACGCCTTCACGAACTGTTGCCATTTGAGGACGGTTGTCAGGGTTGATGATTGTGCCTACAATGTTACCTCCAAATGCTGGACGAATTTGATAAAGTAGGTTCTCATAGTGCTTTCCTGCCTTGCGATCATCATAGTCACCAATCTCTAATTGAGTACAATCTGCAGTTAATCCGCTAAACAATGCAGACGAAACTCTTGGTCCTAAGTCACGTCCAATGACAGTAGCTCCCATCAAACAGATTTGTGGTTGCTCTTCTTTAAATAGCTTAACGAGGATTTCAGTATGAGGAGCTGAAGTATAAGGGAATAGGCCTTCGCCATCGAAAACAAATAATTTATCAACTCCGTAAGGGCGAATTTGTTCTTCTACGTTATTCTTTACGCCTGTTCCAGCAACGACTGCATGAAGCTGAACGCCTAATTGATTAGCTAATTTACGGCCTTTTGTGAGTAGTTCTTGTGATACTTCGAGAACTCTTGTGCCTTCAACCTCACAATATACAAATACATTATTCATAGCCTATCCAATGATATTTTCGTCTAACAATTCTTTGATTACACTCTCTACGTCAGCATCACTTGATGTAAGTGTTTTGCTTTCTTTTGCTTGGAACGCAATATTTTGAATAGTCTTTACCTTTGTTGGGGAACCACTTAAACCGCATTGTGCAGGATCACCATCGATATCAGCAACCGACCATTGGTTTAATGTAAGGTAAGGGCGTGTTTCGTATAATGCAGCATAAGGATCTTCGCTACTACGTTCTAATGGACATGTAGCACGTTTGTACTTCATCACCAACTTAGCATTGCAAGGACGACAAGGTGCTGCGCTACCATTTACGGTGATAACTACTGGCAATGGAGCCTCAACAGTTTCAACACCACCATCTATATGACGTCGAATTGTTGCTACGCCATTTTCTATTTTAAGAATCTCTTCTGCGTAAGTAACTTGATTAATACCTAACTTTTGAGCCACCTGCGGACCTACTTGTGCTGTATCGCCATCGATAGCTTGACGTCCACCGATAACAATATCAACATTACCAATCTTCTTAATAGCTGTTGCTAGTGCATAAGAAGTTGCCAAAGTATCTGCTCCAGCGAAAAGTTTATCGGTTAGTAACCATCCAGTATCTGTTCCTCTGTAAAGTCCTTGACGAATAATTTCGCCTGCACGAGGAGGTCCCATGGTTAAAATTCCTACAGTTGAACCTGGATTTTGTTCCTTAATTCGAAGAGCTTGTTCAAGTGCATTCAAGTCTTCTGGATTGAAGATAGCAGGTAAAGCAGCACGATTAATTGTGCCATCGGCTTTCATTGCATCTTTACCAACATTTCTAGTGTCGGGTACTTGCTTTGCAAGCACAACAATTTTCAAACTCATATTATATATTATAATTGTGAAATTTCCTGCTCAAAAATAGTCATTTTTTTGTATTCTGACAAAAAAACACTGCTTAAAGTGCACAATATTACTTAAGATGTGCACCTCTTTAATTTATTGTGCGATGGTTTTTGGGTAGAAAAAGATTATTTGGTGCGATAGTAATTTACGCAAGATATATTATTTAATAGGCTTCTCTATATTTATTTCCGTCTTTATCTTCGAGCATACTCAAGTAGGAATTATATCTACTTTCTGCTATATAATGATTTTCAAGTGCTTTTAGAACGGCGCAACCAGGCTCGTGTGTGTGCGAACAATTATTGAATCTACAATCTTTCGAGAACTCAAAAATCTCTTTAAAGTAGCTACAAATCTCTTCTGGTTCCATGTTGAAAGAGCCGAAACCCTTTATTCCTGGGGTGTCGATGATGTACCCTCCCTCTTCAATAGGAAGCATTTCGCTGAAGGTTGTGGTGTGCATTCCAGTGTTATGAACGTCTGAAATTTCCGAAGTTTGCATATAATTGGCAAGTAACACCTTATTTATAAGGGTGCTTTTGCCCACTCCACTGTTGCCACTGAGCACAGTTATTTTATTAAACAATTGTTTTTTAAGCTCTTCTACGCCCTCTCCTGTCTCTGCAGAGATTGCCAAACACTCGTAACCAATGGTTTCGTAGAGATGAATAAGCATGTCTTGATAGTGCAATTCATCTTCTTGCAATAGGTCTTTCTTATTAAAAACAAGCGTAACGGGAATATTATAAGCCTCTGCAGACGCCAAGAAGCGATCGATAAAGCCTGTTGATGTCTGTGGATAGTTTACAGTTACAATTAAAAAAGCCTGATCTACATTGGCGGCTAAGATGTGACTTTGCTTACTTAGGTTCTGCGATTTACGAACAATATAGTTTTTTCTATCCTCTATTGCTGTGATAAATGCTGTTCCTTCGTTGTTGATTTGTAATTCTACTCTATCGCCAACAGCAACGGGATTGGTACTTTTGATATCTTGAAGACGAAACTTTCCTTTGATTTTACTTTCAATAATTCGTCCGTCTTCGGTCTTTACGGAATACCAACTGCCTGTGTTTTTTATTACTAATCCGTGCACTTTTATGGATAACTTGTTTCTGGTTTTTATAAAAAAGAAAAGATATCTATTGAAGAAAGCATTGCTTTTCATAAGTAAAAGAAGTGTTATTACCTCTCAATTACTTATCAATTAAGCCTCAAAAGCATTGCTTTTTTGCTCTTCTTCGATAGATATCTTAAGATGTTTATTCAACAAAAATTATTTTAGTGAATAAAGAAATAATCCTAAACAGTCATTATTTCTTTTTCTTTTTCTGCTAAAAGGTCTTCAACTCGCTTGATATACTTATCATGAATCTTTTGCAATTCATTCTCAGCATCTTTCTCGTTATCTTCAGATAAACCGTCTTTAATTGCTTTTTTCAATTTATCTTTGATATCACTACGAACGTTGCGAACTTCAATTTTGATTTTTTCTCCAATCTTGTTACATTGTTTTGCAAGTTCACGACGGCGTTCTTCTGTTGGTTGTGGAATGTTCAAACGAATCACTTCTCCGTTGTTTTCAGGAGTAATACCAACATCTGAGTCCATAATTGCTTTCTCAATATCTCGTATTGTCTTCTTGTCCCAAGGCGCAATAGCGATTGTTCGTGGGTCGGGAGCAGACACATTAGCAACTTGATTCAATGGAACCATTGAACCATAAGAGCTAACTCGCACTCCATCTAGAATGGCAATGTTTGCTCGTCCTGCACGAATTCGTGACAATTGTTCTTCAAGATACAATGCAGCCATTTCCATTCTTTCGCCTGCATCGGTCAAAGTACTCTTTACATCTATCATATTTAATCTTGTATTAATATCGCATCTACAAATTTAAAGAATAATTTATTATCTTCCAACTCTTTAATATAAAATCTTTATTATAAGCAAGTTGATGCGGTCTTTATTCAATATTACAAATCAATTCTATTGTTTTTTAAGTGCTTCTAACTCCGTTTCTACTAAGTTTGTCAATTCAACAAACTGAGCAACGCTAAGCTGCTCGGGGCGTTTGGTCATTATTTCTTGTTCGTAGAACGCTGGTCGAGCTGCCGAAACATTAAAAATTTGCTTTAAACTTACTCGCAACATTTTGCGTCGTTGATTGAAAACAGTCTTCACAACTCTCTTAAATAACTGTTCATCGCAATCTAGTTTTTCTACTTTATTGCGTGTCATTCTGATAACAGCACTCTTTACTTTGGGCGGAGGATTAAAGACATTTTCGTCTACAGTGAATAGATATTCTACGTCATACCATGCTTGAATAAGTACAGAAAGAATTCCATAAGATTTGTTTCCTGGCTCTGATGCAATGCGAAGTGCCACTTCTCGTTGTATCATGCCTGTGCAACAAGGAATAAGTTCTTTATAATCAAGCATCTTAAAGAATATCTGAGAAGAGATATCATAAGGATAATTGCCTGTAAGAACAAAGCTTTTGCCATCAAAAACATCGTTTAAATCCATTTGAAGAAAGTCGTTTCCAATAATATTCTCACGCAATGTGGGGAAAGCTTCATTCAAATAGGTAACCGATTCACGGTCTATTTCAACAGCTTTAAATGGTCGTTGCTTTTGAACAATATACTGGGTGAGTACTCCCATGCCTGGTCCTATCTCTAAAACAGGGACATCTGGACACGCATCTACGGTGTCGGCAATCCTACGGGCAATGCTTTGGTCGATCAAAAAATGCTGACCTAGGTTCTTTTTGGGCTTTACTTGCTTTATCATACCTTATTTATAATACTTGCAAAGATACAAAATATATACAAAAGAAAAAGGCGAAACGATAGAAATCGTCTCGCCTTGATATTTTCTTTACTTATTATTTTCTTTTAAAAGAAGGGAACCTTCGATTACTTTTGTCCCAAGTTAATCTTATTTCCCAAGTTAATTGCCTGTGCAATCATGATTGCAACTACGGCTAAAACCATTAATGTTGCCATTTGTTTTTACCTTTCTTTTTAATTAATTACGTTTGAACTCTTTGTTCGATGCAAAGGTAATACTATAAATTGTGTGCGCAAACAAAATGCATTTATTTCTCTCAAAAAAGGCTATATTATTGATTCTCATCAACATTAGCACGCCTTTAGATTGACACACATCAATCTGATAATATCTCATTCCAAATCATTTACTTTGAAAAGGGTTCGTTTTCTTGGCATAATTTAAATATTTAGACTTGTAAGAACAGACAAATTACACTATCTTTGCATAACACAGGCATTTCAAAAGCAAACAAGATACAAGAAAATAACTTTCTTTAATTGATTTGTCTTGCACATTTTATAAACAGATAGCATAATGATTAAGAATATAGCATCCAACTCTATAAAAATTATTTTATCGCTTTTACTGGGCGGTATCATTTTGTTTTGGATGTATAAGGACTTCAATTTTGACAGAATAAAAGATGTAATGCTCCACGAAATGAACTGGACTTGGATGTTACTGTCTTTTCCTTTCGGAATTCTTGCACAATTATTTCGTGGCTGGAGATGGCAACAAACACTTGAACCTCTTAATGAACATGCACGAAAAAACACTCTTGCTGCCTCTATCTTCGTTTCTTACGCAGCAAGTTTAGTGATTCCTCGAATTGGAGAGTTTGCACGTTGCGCCATATTAAAACGTCAAGATGGAGTATCGTTCTCAAGTGCTTTGGGAACAGTTGTTACCGAACGAATCATCGATTCGCTACTCGTTTTAACTATAACAGGATGCACAATACTTGTACAAGTTAGGGTTTTTGATTCTTTTTTCAATAAAACAGGAACACGAATAGACGACATTCTCGCTTCATTCTCATCAACAGGCTATATCATAACCATTGCTTGTTTGGTAGCAATGCTCATTATGATTGTTGTTTTAGCACGCAAATTATCTGTCATCAACAAGATAAAAAACACCGTAAACAATGTTTGGAAGGGAATAACTTCTTTGAAAAGTGTCCGAAACAAATATCTTTTCTTCTTCTTTACACTTGGCATTTGGGCATCTTATTTCTTACATTATTACCTCACATTCTTCTGCTTTAGCGCAACAGCTAAATTGGGTTTGATATGTGCTTTGGTTACTTTTGTTGTAGGAAGTATTGCTGTTATTGTTCCAACTCCTAACGGAGCAGGTCCTTGGCACTTTGCTGTTAAGGTGATGTTGATGCTCTATGGCGTTGCCGAAGCAGATGCCTTATACTTTGTTCTCATCGTACACACCATTCAAACACTATTGGTTATAGCTCTGGGAATTTATGGTTGGGCATCTTTATCGTTCACAAAAAGATTAAAAACACAAACAATTAAATAATAAAACAAGAATTAATATAGAACATTAAAAATATTTTTGTTATGAGTGAAATATTAAATTTAAAACCACAAAGCATCTGGAAGAACTTCCATGCGCTTACACAAGTTCCTCGTCCATCAGGACATTTGGATAGAATACAACAATTCTTACTCGACTTTGCAAAAGAAGTTGGAGTGGAAGGATTTAAAGATTCTACAGGAAACATCATCCTTCGCAAGCCTGCAACACCTGGAATGGAAAACAGAAAGGTGATCACTTTACAGGCTCACATGGACATGGTCCCTCAAAAATCACCTGACAGTACACACGACTTCACCACTGATCCAATCGAAACTTATATCGATGGCGAATGGGTTAAGGCTCGCAATACAACCTTAGGAAGTGACAATGGCATGGGTGTTGCTGCCATCTTAGCTGTTATGGAAGCTAAAGATATTCAACACGGACCTATCGAAGGTTTGATAACAGCAGACGAAGAAACTGGTATGTTTGGTGCTAACGACTTACCTACAGACGTTCTTCATGGCGATATTCTTTTGAACTTAGACTCTGAAACATGGGGAAAATTCGTTATTGGTAGTGCAGGTGGTGTTGATGTTACATCTACATTAGATTATCAAGAGGTTGACACTGATAGCGAAGACGCTGCTCTTAAGGTTACATTAAAAGGTCTTAAAGGTGGTCACTCGGGCTTAGAAATACACATTGGACGTGCTAATGCCAACAAACTAATGGTGCGTTTCCTTCGTGAAGCTATTGAAGATTGCGAAGTTCGCCTTGCTTCTTGGCACGGAGGTAACATGAGAAACGCTATTCCACCCAAAGCAGAAGTGGTTATTACAATGCCTAAAGAGAACGTAGAAGAGGTGAAAGCGTTGGTTAAAGACTGGGAAAATGATTTCATTAATGAATTCAAACACATCGAAGAACACATCGAATTCTTTGCTGAAGAAGTACCAACTCCTGCTAAACAAGTTCCAGAAGAAATACAAGACAGCTTAGTTAACGCTATATATGCATGCCATAATGGAGTGATGAGAATGATTCCTTCTATCCCTTCTGTTGTTGAAACATCTTCAAACCTTGCTATTATTGATATCGAAGACGGTAAAGCTAGTATCAAGATTCTTGCAAGAAGCTCTAATGAAGATATGAAAGAATATATCGGAACCACTCTTAAGAGCTGCTTCGACCTTATCGGAATGAAGACTGTTTTCAGCGGAAGCTATGGCGGTTGGGATCCAAATACAGACAGCGAAATACTTAAATTGCTCGAAAAGAACTATCTAGAACTATTCGGACACGAAGCAGTTGAGCAAGTAGACCACGCTGGTTTAGAGTGTTCTATCATTCTTGGCAAGTATCCCAACATGGATGTTGTATCATTAGGTCCAACCATTCGTTCTCCACATACAACCAACGAACGTTGCTTAATTGATACAGTTGAACCATTCTGGCAATTGCTTAAGAAGACATTCGAAACAGTTCCTGTGAAATAACCCCAAGCAATAACAACCTAAAAGGTTACACTTTATTATATATAGAGAGTTGAAATTCTTTAGAGTTTCTTCTCTCTATTTTTATTTTTCCTTTGCTTTTGAACAAAATGTTCATTATTTCTAAAAACAACTACACCTTAAAGTTTAACAAAAGCACCCCCTTATATCTACAATGATAAAACACATTCTTTTATAACAAAAATTCGTTTATCCCACAAAAAAGATGTACTTTTGCAACATAAATCATTTTTTAATTAATTATGGACGATTATCATTCGGAAAATAACAAAAAGACAAGCGAAGGATAATGCACAATGTTGCTTATCTTCACTTTACTTTTACATACTTGACGATAAGCACTTATGAAGACATACTGGAATATTACCGACCGACTTAAGGTCATACCCGAGTGGCAACCCAATTGTTGGATACAAGTAACATGCCCCACTAATGAGGATCAAAACGAATTAGAAGAACGTTTTAACATTCCCGATTATTTCTTTCCCGACATCAGTGACACCGATGAACGTGCCCGTTACGAATACGACGACGGATGGATGCTCATCATTTTACGTATTCCCTACGTGAAAGAAATACGTTCTAGAACACCTTATACCACCGTTCCTTTAGGTATTATACATAAAAGAGACGTGACAATAACTGTTTGTTATTTTGAAACAAACATGATGATTGATTTTGTAAGTTATCAACAAAAGCGTGGAGTTGGATTCACAGACTATGTTGATATGATTTTCCGTTTATTCCTTTCATCAGCAGTTTGGTATCTAAAGCGTTTGAAACAAATCAACACCCTCATTGAAACCGCAAAACACAATCTTGATCATGAGGTGAACAACGAAAGCTTGATAGGATTAAGTAGACTACAAGATTCGCTCACATTCTTCACTACTTCGATTAGAGGAAACGAGAACTTATTAGCTAAACTAAAGTTTAAATTACAGGTAGACGAATTAGATGCCGACCTAATTGAAGACGTAAACATTGAGATGACACAGGCAAGAGAAACCACATCGATATATTCTGACATTCTAGAATCAACGATGGAAACCTACTCTAGCATCATTAACAACAACATGAATACCGTTATGCGTACCCTCACATCTGTGAGTATTATCATGATGGTGCCCACACTTATATCTTCATTTTTAGGAATGAACCTCTTCAACTCAATGGAGCAAAGTCCTTGGGGTTTCCCACTTGCACTTGTAATATCATTCATTATTACCGCAATTTCATGGTGGTTATTAAAACGCAAACGCTTAATTTAGAACCTATCACCAAATAAAAAGATATCCTTTAATAACATTTTTACTCATTTAATTAGTAACTTTCAATATTTTTAAGTAAGTTTGCACTTATCATATAATTGTAAATCCGAAACAATAACTTAAAGTAGCTATAGCAATGGACCTTCAAAAGAACTCTCAAGAACAAGGCTTCGATGCAACAAAAAACAACGAAAGCCAGGTAATTTCAAGTAATGCTAATAGTGGTAATGAAACTTCTAAAACAACAATTGATACAACAATTGAAACAGAAGAAAATGTATTGAACGAACAAAGCAATACATCTAATAAACCATTCACCACAAAACAAGAGATAATCGATAAGATTAAAACGTTAGCAAGTAGCGAAACCGTTCCTTCAAGAGAAGAGATAGACAGCTTAAAGTCTACTTTCTATAGAATACATCTTGCAGAAAGAGAAGCTGAACAAAAGGCTTATCTAGAGGCAGGAGGCGACCCATTAGATTACAAAGTGACACCTAGCGAAGACGAGATGATATTCAAAGCAGAGCTATCGCTAATCAAAGAGAAAAGAGCTAAATTGCTTCAAGAACAAGAAAAGGAAAGACAAGAGAACCTTAAGCAAAAACTTACCATCATTGAAAGCATCAAAGCCATTGCAACTTCACCCGATGAAGCAAACAAATCATACACTCATTTCAAAGAGTTGCAAGCAAAATGGAAAGAAATAAACAATGTGCCAGCCGACAAAGTGAATGAGCTTTGGCGCACATATCAATTATATACCGAACAGTTCTACGACCTCTTAAAACTCAATCACGAAGCAAGAGAATATGATTTTAAGAAGAACTTAGAGCTAAAAAGCAAACTTTGCGAAGCAGCAGAGAAGCTTGCTGAAGAGAAAGATGTAGTTAGTGCATTCCATCAACTACAAGAATTGCATCAGCAATATCGTGAAATTGGTCCTGTTTCAAAAGAAAACAGAGAGCAAATATGGACTCGTTTCAAAAACGCTTCAACAGTAATCAACAAACGTCATCAACAACATTTCGAAGAACTTAGAAGCAAAGAAGAAGAAAATCTCGTAAAGAAAACCAATCTATGCGAGAAAGTTGAAGCCATCAACGCAAAGAAAATACAAAGCATTAGCGAGTGGGAAAAAACCACAGAAGAAGTTACTAACATTCAGAAAGAGTGGAAAACAATTGGTTTTACACCACAAAAAATGAATGTAAAGATATTCGAACGCTTCAGAGAAGCATGCAACACCTTCTTCCAAAGCAAAACAACATTCTTCAAAGAGCTAAAAGCTAGTTTTGCAGAAAACATCGAAAAGAAGAAAGCTTTGATCGAAAAAGCTAAGAACTTGGCTGATAGCACCGAGTGGAAATCAACAAGTGACAAGCTTATTACACTTCAAAAAGAATGGAAAAAAGTGGGATTCGTACCTCAAAAAGTGAGCGATAAACTTTGGGAAGAATTCGTTCAATACTGCAACAAGTTCTTCGATGCACGCAAAGCAGCTAATGGAGACAGTCATTCTGAAGAGCATAAGAACCTTGAACACAAAGAAAACATCTTAAAAGAGTTGAAAGGCTTCATCGCAACAAAGGCAGAAGATGCTAGCGAAAAGATTCATCAACTAATCAAAGAATACAACCAAATAGGTCATGTTCCATACAAAGAGAAAGATCGTTTGTACACTCAATTCAAGGAAGTAACCGACCAATTAAAGAAAGAACTAAACATTTCGATAAACCGCAAGCGTTTAGATGATTTCAAAAACAACCTTAAGAATGTTGCAAGCAACGGTGAAAATGCTCTTTATAACGAACGCAATAAATTGTTTAGAGCATACGAACGCATTAAACAAGAACTGCAAACATACGAAAACAACCTTGGTTTCTTAAGTGCAGCAAGCAAGAAAGGCAATTCACTTATCAACAACTTCACACAAAAGACCGAGAAACTTAAAGAAGAAATGCAACTCTTAAAAGAGAAAATTAAAGAGATCGATCGTCAACAAAAAGAAGAAAGTAACAACGAATAAATCCTTTTGTTGAACAACAATACAACAAAACAGTTATCTAAACAGACAAGTTCTAAGTAACAACACGTCTGTATTAGATAACTGTTTTCTTTTTATCTTTCCTCAAATATCAACCCTCTACCCTACCACTTTTCCTGTCTCTTTCCAAACAACTCACCTTTTAAAAGGCTCTAGCACCCTTTTTATTGCTAAAAAACGCATATTATCTTCATCACCAAACCATTGCTTTTACACCCCAAAAGCAATGCAATTGCATCGTAAAAAGAATGAGTTTACACTTCAATAGCAACGCTTTTACAACTTAATGTCTATCAAGCTATTATCGAATTAAAATCAAAACATCAAAAAAATAAAGAGAAATTCAAAAGTAAATGCTTTACTTTCGAAATAAAAGAGCAAAAAATAAAGAGTTAAGTAATATCCTTTCATCACCTAACTCTTCGTTAATGCTGGGATACTCGGATTCGAACCAAGAATGACAGGACCAGAATCTGTAGTGTTACCATTACACCATATCCCAATAAATGCAGCGTATCAACGCTCTACAAACTATTGCAAAGGTACACATTTTTTCTAAACACACAATCTATAAAGCCTCTTTTTTTGTAAAAAATATGGAAAAGATAAAGCACAAATCAGTTTCTTACATATATTATATGTACCTTTGTAAGTATAATTATCAAGTATTTTTATAAATGAAAGAAATTAACAAACTAGTAGAAACAATTGTAAAAGGAATACAAGAGAAAAAAGGTTCGAACATAACAATAGTAGACTTAAGCGAAATAGACGGCAGTATTGCCAATTACTTTGTTATTTGTCAAGGCTCATCACCCAACCAAATCGAAGCAATTAGCGACTCGATTGCAGAAACAACACGCATCGAAGCAGGCGAAAAACCAATCAATACCATCGGTTTAGGCAATAGTGAATGGGTTGCTATGGACTATTCTGATGTGCTTGTGCATATCTTTCAACCCGAAACAAGAAGCTTTTACAACCTTGAAGAGCTGTGGCAAGATGCCAAATTGACAAATATTCCCGACTTAGAATAATTGGCACGATTTTGGAAGATTACATTTTCTGAAACAAAATTGTCGAAATATGGATAAGAAAAATAATCAACCCAACATGGATAATAACCAACCAAAAATGCCAAAGTTTAACCTTAATTGGATTTATGGGCTTATCATTGTCGGACTAACTATCTTCTTTCTCACAGGAACAGGTAATAAAGTAGGTGGTGGTTCTGCATCAAAAGAAACTTCAATGGCTAACTTTAAGCAATATATCAATAAAGGTTGGGCTCAAGAAGTGGTTGTTAATACCGAGTTGAAAACGCTCAAAATGTATGTAAAACCTGCATACGTTAGAGACGTCTTTCACCGAGATGCAAAGCAACTTGGTGAGAATCCTTATGTAACTGTAGGTATTGGTTCGGTAGATAACATTGATAGCTACTTGTCACAAGCACAAGAACAAGGCAAAATTGCCAACTATACATTCGAATCAAAGAAAGGAAACGAGCTTATTAATATTCTACTTAACTTCGGTCCATTCATCTTTTTCTTCGTCATAGGTTACTTCTTGATGCGCAGAATCGGTGGTGGTGCTGGCGGAGGCGCAGGAGTTTTCAATGTAGGAAAGAGCAAAGCGCAAATGTATGAGAAAGGAAATGACCTTGGAGTTACATTTAAAGACGTTGCAGGACAAGCAGGGGCGAAACAAGAAATAGAAGAGATTGTGGAGTTTTTAAAGAACCCAAGCCGTTATACTGAATTGGGTGGAAAGATTCCTAAGGGTGCTCTTTTAGTCGGACCTCCAGGTACTGGTAAGACACTTCTTGCTAAAGCAGTTGCAGGAGAGGCTGGTGTTCCATTCTTTTCGATGAGTGGTTCCGACTTCGTTGAAATGTTCGTAGGTGTCGGAGCGAGTCGAGTTAGAGACCTATTCCGTCAAGCAAAGGAAAAATCTCCATGTATCATTTTCATCGATGAGATTGATGCTGTGGGACGTGCACGTAGTAAAAACCCTTCAACAGGTGGTAACGACGAACGTGAAAACACTCTAAATGCCTTACTAACAGAAATGGATGGTTTCGGAACTAACAGCGGCGTGATTATCCTTGCAGCAACAAATAGAGTGGATATGCTAGACAGTGCTCTATTAAGAGCAGGTCGTTTCGATCGCCAAATCAGTGTTGAACTACCCGATTTGCACGAACGCAAAGAAATATTCCAAGTGCACTTGCGCAATGTTAAGATTGACGAGACCATCGATATCGACTTCTTAGCACGTCAAACTCCTGGTTTCTCGGGGGCAGATATTGCCAATGTATGTAACGAAAGTGCACTCATTGCGGCACGACAAAATAAGAAACAAGTTGGAAAACAAGACTTCTTAGACGCTGTAGATCGTATTATTGGCGGTTTAGAGAAGAAAACTAAGGTAATGACAGCAAACGAAAAGCGTACAATTGCATTGCACGAAGCTGGTCATGCCACCATTTCTTGGTTCTGCGAACATGCTAATCCACTTGTAAAAGTGAGCATTGTGCCTCGTGGACAGGCTCTTGGTGCAGCGTGGTATCTACCTGAAGAGCGTCAAATAACAACCAAAGAGCAGATGTTAGACGAGATGTGCGCTCTCTTTGGAGGTCGTGCTGCAGAAGAATTGTGCACTGGTCATATCTCAACAGGAGCGATGAACGACCTCGAAAGAGCAACAAAAAGCGCATATGGAATGGTTGCTTACGCTGGTATGAGTAATACATTACCCAATGTATGCTACTATAATAACCAAGAATATCAATTCCAACGCCCTTATTCTGAGACCACTGCGAAGTTGATTGACGAAGAAGTTCTGCGCATGTTAAATGAACAATACAACAGAGCAAAGCAGATATTAACTGAACATAAGGAAGGACATGCACGCCTTGCAGAGCTCTTAATAACCAAAGAAGTTATCTTTGCAGAAGACGTTGAAGAAATATTTGGAAAGCGTCCATGGCGTAGTAGAACTCAAGAGATTATCGAAGCAAACGAGAAAGCGAATGAGTTAACACTAGAAAATATGCCCGAAGAGGTTAGAAAAGCTGAGGAAGAACATCAGAGAATGAAGAACGAACAATCTCTAGAGGTAGAATAATATAAAGCAAGTCCAATGTTTGAAGTTCGTTTCATACATTGGACTTGTTTTTTTATCATACAACAAAAATCCTAAACACAAATAAATACGAATATGTCAGATAAACAAACAAACATGATTGTGCGTGCTTTTACAGGCGTACTCTTTGTTACTATCATGGTAACTTGCTTCTTTCAACCCGTTGCTATGGCGTTTCTTTTTGCACTAATAACATGCCTTAGCCTATGGGAATTCTCAGGATTAGTGAATAATATCGAAGATGTAACCATCAATAGGTTCATCTCTACAGTGGCAGGTGTGTATCTATTTCTTGCCATTTCGGCTGTAAATAGTGGCTTTGTACAGACAAATGCGGTATTTATGCCCTATCTTTTAACCATCATTTATTTGTTTGTTAGCGAATTATACACTAAGAACAAGAATGCAGTTCACGACTTATCATACACCATGTTAGGCCAAATGTATGTGGCTTTGCCCCTATCTATGATTAATGTTCTTGCTTTTAGAACTGCAACCGACGGCAATATTCATTTCTATTATCTTCTTCCTTTAAGTGTATTCATATTCTTATGGACCAGTGATACAGGTGCTTATTGTGTTGGAAGCTTGTTTGGTAAGCATAAATTGTTCCCTAGAATCAGTCCTGCAAAGAGCTGGGAAGGAAGCATTGGCGGTGGAGTTTTAGTGTTAGTTGCTGCTTTCTTGGTTTCATTGCTCGATCAAAACCATGGCAATTTGTCGGGACTTAACACCCTACAATGGCTTGGTTTAGGACTTGTTGTCACTATATTTGGAACTTGGGGCGACCTTGTTGAGAGCCTCATCAAGCGTACTTTAGGTATAAAAGATAGCGGAACAATTCTTCCAGGACATGGAGGTATGCTCGATAGATTCGACAGTTCGTTGCTAGCAATACCTGCTTCGGTAGTTTATATCTATTCAATCCAAACGCTCGCGTAAAGATATTGAACAATAACCCACAATAAAAAACTCCTAGAAGGAAGTGCATTTACTTCTTTTTAGGAGTTTTCTTTTACTCTGATAGCAAACAAACTATCTTCTATTTGCTAGCTTTCAATTATCTTAATAGCTAAACTTCACACCCAAGAAAGCGCATCTAGGAGTTCCAGGACCATAGACATAGTCGGCATCTCTCAATGGTCCACGCTCTAAATCACGTTGGAAAGCATTGGTAATATTTTGGAATCCACCATTGATTTGCATCTTGATATATTGTGAAAGCTGTATGTCGTAAGCTATTTTTAAGTTCATAGAAAGGAACGAAGGAGTGTTAACTGCCTTTGCTTCTGCCCAACCTGGATAGGTAATATTCATACCATTTTGTGTAAAAGTATAGTCGCTTGTTTTTTGATGTCCTACCAACATACTACCAGTATAAGTACCAGTAAGGGCTACACTCAAATTCTTTAAAGGCAAAACATTGATGGTAAAATATCCATAAGCATTAGGGGTTTTCAAAAAACGGCGTTCTTTCTTAGCACCTTCTTCAGACCATTCAACAGAATCTTTATACATATTGCGTTGCAATGTTAGTCCTGCTTGAACCTGAAGCCATTGAGAAAAAGCTGCTTTTGCTTCAATATTTAAACCAACAATAGTTGCATTGTTGCCATTAAAACGCTCTGCAATTTCATTCTCTACAGCATTTTGACGACTCAAGCCATATCGTTGCATAATATTTTTAATATTGTCTTCGTAACTAGGGTCGGTGGTTTCACCTTTATCTAGCGTTCTTGTTGCGAAAGCATTAGTTAGTTTTGTAAAGAAACCTTCAATTAAGAAGTTAGTTTGAACATTACCAAATGTGTGATAGAAGTCGGCAGATGCACTGATACTTCTAGATCTTTCTTCCTTTAAATTTGGGTCTCTTACAATGATTTGACGTGTTCCATCGGTCCAACCTGTATGCAAATCTTCGTCAAATGCTTGTGGTGCTCTAAATCCTTCAGCATAACTTAAACGTAAACTAAGTTCTTTTGAAGGATTGTATCTAAAGTTTACACGTGGTGAGAAGATGGCATTTTTAATTAAATTGTGTTTATCTAAGCGTGCACCTAACAAAAACGTAAAGCGAGAATCTTTCCATTCGTTTTGAAAATAAGCACTTCCGATATTTACTCTTTGATTCAAATAATGGTCGTAACCAACCACTTCATCGTTCATCTTATCGTTATTATATTCTAAACCTGCGGTTAATGTTGCAGGCATAAACCAGCAATTATCAAATGAATGTACATATTGTGCTCCCAATAAATGGTTTATTTCCGTGGTACGTCCATAAGCTTTAGCCGATTTAATGGTGTCGGCAACCTCTGTACTGCCAGCAATTCCACCATAATAGCTCTTTCTTGCAGTGTTTTCGAACGAATAATAAAGTTTCAACTGACGCTTAGTGTCTTTCGAGAACAAGTCGTATGCCAAACTACCACCATTCACATCATGCTCTAATTGCTCTGTAATATCACTTTCGTGAGGTGCTCTTTCAAGGTGATTTCCACCTCTTCTGAACTCTGCGAGATTGTGGTAACGAAGCGTTAAGCGTGAGTATGGAGTGAATTTGTAGAATGCACTAAAACCAAGAGTTTGGTTTTTAAGATTAGGAAGCTCTGTATAGCCATCATTATTATGGTCGTATCCAGGACGATAACGATGGTTTCCGTAGATAAACAAACCGCCTTTTGCATCGTCTGTAACGATAGACGCATTGAGATTGGTGGTGTTTTCGCAACCTGAATGGTTGCCATAAGAAGAGATGGTGTGACCCACTTCGACAGAATTACGAATGGGTTCTTTAGTGATTACGTTGATAGTACCACCAATTGCCGATGCTCCATAAAGCGAAGAGCCTCCTCCACGCACCACTTCAACACGTTCTATCATACTAGAAGGAATTTGTTCTAGTCCGTAAACTCCATTCAAAGCAGAGAAAACAGGGCGTGAATCGATGAGAATTTGTGAGTAGTGACCATCTAATCCATTAATTCTCACTTGCGAAAAACCACAATTTTGGCAGTTATTCTCTGTTCTTACACCAGGTTGGAAGTTCAATCCTTGTGATAATGTTGCAGAGTTGGTGAGATTAAAGAGTCGTTTGTCTACCACATTAACAAGCACTGGAGCTTCTCTTCGCAATGTTTGTTGGCGGTTTGCGGTGAGAACTACCTCGTCTAATGATAGTACATCATCGGTCAACTCAAAGTTCTGCTCAAGTGTTTCTGCTTTTTCTGTTTTTAAAGTTACGCTTGCATTATGATAACCTAGGTGCTTAACCTCTAGTATTACTTTTCCTTGTGGAATGTTTTTAATCGAATAAAAACCTTTAGCATCTGTGGTTGTTGCAAGTGTTGTACCTTTTATTGCTACCAAAACATAAGGTACATTCTCTTTGGTTTTTGAATCAATAATATGTCCTTGCACGTTTATTCCTGTCATTTTATAGGCAGTTTCTACTACTACTCCCGCAGAAATAGATGTTGAAATGGACAAGAAAAGCAAAGGCAAAATTACTTTTTTAATTATCATCATACTTTTTTTTGTTTTAATTATTAATCATATTTTTTTATTACAGTGCAAAGGTACTAAGTTTGGAGATGGATTACAATACTCATTAATATGTATTTTTTTCTTAAATAACTATCTAAACACAAGTATTAAGCAGGATATATAATAAAAAATAGGTAGTTTTTGTAAACGACTATTAATGCAAAAGTTTTCTTTTCTGCTTGAGATAAACTATTATTTACTTTCTAACTGCATTTAGACTTACCTGAAGATACCTTGCAATAGCATTGATATTAAGCGTAAAAAGCAATGATTTTATACATCAAAAGCATTGACTTTATACGGCAAAAGTTATGCTTTTACTTATAACGAAAATGGCAGATATAAAAAAGAGAGCACAAATAGATTATGCTCTCTTTAACTTTTATAATGTGATGAAGTTTAAATTACCTGACTAACCTCTTTCACATTCTCTATACCTTTTAGCTTATTAATAAGTTCATTCACCTCTTCTTTATCATGAACACCAATTTCTATTGTTCCATCAAAAATACCTTCTTCAGTAGAAATGGTTATTTTATGGATGTCGATATTCATCTGTGATGATATAACTTCAGATACAGAAAGGAGCATTCCGTGTTTATCTATTCCACGAACTTTAATAGTTGCATTGAAGAACAGACGCTTGTGCATATTCCATTTGGCATCTAATATTCTATTTCCAAAGCTTGATTTAAGACGAGCTGCAACAGAACACGAACGTTTATGCACTTCTATTCGTCCTTTATTGTCGATATATCCTAATGCATCATCACCAGGAATGGGATGGCAACACGTTGGGAAAATAAACGAATTGATATTCTCTTCGGTTAGAATGATTGGAACTTTTTTGTTAAAATCTTTTCCAACTACAAATTTTTCTTGTTTTTTTGCTTTCTTTTTATCAGTCGATAAGAATGGAACAAACTTGCGAAGAGTGGCTTGAATACTAGCTCCTCCCTTGTTATTAAGAACTTCTAAATCTTTATCTCCAAGCATTGTACTCCGTTCTCCTAATGACACGAAAAACGATTCGGGAGTTTCTATCTTATGAAAAGCACAAAGTTTTTCTATAATAGATGTAGTTACACGCAAATCATGTGCCTTTAACCAAGTCTGTAATACCTCTTCTCCCTTCTTTTGAATCTCTCTATTCTTTCTTCTAAGAATTGCTTGTATCTTGGCTTTTGCCTTTGCTGTTGACACAAAGTTAATCCAAGAAGGTTGCACGTGCTGAGCCATTGAGGTAAGAATCTCTACTTGGTCTCCACTTTGTAGTTTGTGACTGATGGGCACAAGCTTATGATTTACTTTAGCACCAATGCAATGACTGCCCAAGAATGTATGTATTTGGAAAGCGAAGTCGAGTGCAGTACAATCTGCAGGCATGGTCTTTATCTCGCCTTTTGGAGTGAAAACGAATATCTCTGAGGCAAAAAGATTAAGCTTAATTGCATCAAGAAAATCCATAGCATCAGGCTGTGGATCATCTAATATCTCTTTTATGGTGTGCAACCAGTTATTTAGTTCGCTCTCATCTTCTGTATATTCGCCTCCTTCTTTGTATTTCCAATGGGCTGCAAAGCCTTGCTCTGCCAATTCGTCCATTCTATCACTGCGAATCTGAACCTCTATCCATCGACCTTGTTTACTCATCAATGTGACATGAAGAGCTTGATAACCGTTTGCCTTTGGATGGTTAAGCCAGTCTCGTAAGCGGTCGGGATGCGATTTATAGATCTTGCTTATTGCAACGTAAATACTGAAACATTCGTTTATTTCTTCTTCTCTTGACTTGGGAGAGAAGATGATTCTAACAGCCAATATATCATATATTTCTTCGAATGTAAGACGCTTTGTCTCCATTTTTTTCCATATTGAATAAGGGCTTTTCACTCGTTCTTTGATCTGATAGTTTATTCCCATTTTATCAAGAACCTCTGTTATTGGCTGCGTAAAGGCTTCGAACAACTCATCACGTTGCTCTTTTGTGAATGAAAGCTTTTGATTAATACGCTCAAACTCTTCTTTATGTTCAAACTTAAAGCTTAGATTCTCTAACTCTGTTTTTATCTTATTCAAACCTAATCGGTTTGCTAATGGAGCATAGACATAGAGGGTTTCACCTGCAATTTTATATTGTTTGTTGGCTGGTTGACTATCGAGTGTGCGCATATTGTGCAGGCGGTCGCATATCTTTATTAAGATAACTCGAATGTCTTCGCTCATGGTTAAAAGCAATTTCTTAAAGTTCTCTGCCTGAGCCGATGCCTTATCGCCAAATATTCCACCTGATATTTTGGTTAACCCATCTACTATTTGGGCTATCTTTTCACCAAAGATATTGGTTATATCTTCAACGGTATAATCGGTATCTTCAACAACGTCGTGCAAGAGAGCAGCACAAATACTTGTAGATCCTAAGCCCATTTCACCGCAAGCAATCTGTGCAACGGCAATAGGGTGAAGGATATAAGGCTCGCCCGACAATCGTTTTACTCCTTTGTGGGCTTGCTTTGCAAAATTAAATGCTTTGGTAATGATTTCAACTTTCTTGCGATGTCGTGACGCAAGATAGGTGTCAATTAAATGCTGAAAAGCATCTTGTATAAGCTTTTCATTACGCTCTTCTATATTCACATCTTTATTATTAGTTTGCTCCATAATGTAATGTGCTTTGTTGTTAATAGCCTCTTCCTAAACAAAAGAGGACTGTATTTAGGGTTTATTTGTTGTTATTGACTCGTAGTTTGAATGAGAGAGAGCTTTAAAGAAGCCAAAAGAGTAAAACTATTGTTGCTCACCTACCCTATATATAATAAGGTGTAATGGTTCTATTGAATGCTAACAATAATATTACTCTTTTCGTTTTAATTATGATGAGCTGGTTTATTTTACTCTTAACTTTTTACCTGCACGGATGTTACTACCGTTAATTTTATTGAGTTTCTTTAGCTTTGCCACTGTAGTATGATTGCGTGCAGCTATTTCAGACAATGTATCACCACTCTTAATAGATACTTCTTTTGTTCTTTCTCGCTGTTTCTTACCTCTTTTCCTATCATTTTTAGAACTGCGTTTCGATAATTTTGAAGCATAATTCTTACTATTATAACTTCTACGTGAAGTGGTATAAGCAGGTATTTCATTATTTACTTCAACTTCTTCTCTTTTACTTAATAATTCATCTGCATTATAAGCATAGATCGTTTCTTGGTTATCTATAAACTTATTTATATCGGTTGAAGGTAAACGAAGAGCCGATAATTTAGTACTTCCATTAACTATATTACGACGATATTGTGGATTTAGTTCTTTCAACTGATTAATATCGAGTCCTAAAACACCTGCAATTTGAGAGAAATGGACATCTCTGTCTACCATAACGGTATCGGTTTTAGCAGGTAATTCGGCTAACATTGGACAAATATTATGATCGCAATAATAATTCATTATATAGTTTGCTGCAATAAAAGCAGGCACATATCCACGAGTTTCTTGTGGCAAATAAGGATAAATCTGCCAGTAATCTTTATTTCCTCCCGCACGATGTATGGCTCTATTTATCTTGTCTGGACCACAATTATATGCCGCAATAGCAAGATGCCAATCACCAAATATGCGATAAAGATCACTTAAATAGTTTGCAGCTGCATACGAAGATTTTATAAGATCACGTCTTTCATCTAATAATGAGTTAATTTCTAAACCGTATCTTTTACCTGTTCCAATCATAAATTGCCACAAACCGCCTGCTCCTACATACGATGTTGCTTGGGGATTTAAACCCGATTCTATCACAGGAAGGTACTTTAACTCTAAAGGAAGATTGTAAGCTTCGAGTGCTTCTTCAAAGATTGGCATGTAAAAGTTAGCTGTTCCTAACATAACACTTACCGAACGGCGTAGTTTTCCACTGTAACGATCGATGAATTTCTGCACAACATCGTTATAAGACATCTCTATTACAGTTGGCATTCGCTTTAAACGTGCCTTATAAACCTCTCTATCAAATATAGGATTAACATCAGGGTAATTACAATCTGCAGATGGCTTAAGATATCGTTGTGTATGATATAGATGCAAAAGACTATCCACTTCATAAGTCATTGCTTCGGGAATATCAATTATCTCTTGCTTACCATTCTTGTTTATTACTGTTATTTCTGTATCATTATCTTCACTCTGAGCCTGCATTACACACGCTGTTCCTAGAAGAAATGACATTATTAATAATCTTAGTTTATTCATCTTTATCTTAAAATATAAAGCTACATTGAACTCCTAAAGCATTTGCTTTGAGAGGATTGTGCTCATTCTTATTATTAATTACTGTTGGACTAAGTTTTAAACTCAAATCTTTTGAGATATCAAATTCTGACAATGAGGCGTCAACATACGCATCTATTACAGATAAAGCATATACTGCAATCAATGAAAAGATACTCATATCTCGCCATTTACGATACCTATCTTTACGTTGTTTGAATATCGTTTGATATCGTGCAAGATTATCTTGAGTTATTTGAGAGCCTAAATGCAGGAAGGATTCATACGACTTTGTTTGTGGGTCGTTATCCATTATATCAATATAGGCTTGCGAATAATCCTTATACATCTGGTTATTCCAACGCAAAGCATATAGACATCCAACGAAACCTCCATACACTATGGGTAATTTCCAATATTTTCTATTGTATATTTGCCCTGCTCCTGGAATAACAAGTGCTAGCCATAATGCCTTTTTTGCTTCAGGATGCCATGTCTCCCAATTGCGTTTTTCTTTATTCTTTAAATGTATATTTCTTGCAATAAGTAAACTATCACTTTCAGAAAGTGCACTTGCTACAGGCAAAGAAGATTGCAATGCTGTTATACTATCGCTCTGTTCGGTCATTATTCGTAAACTATCGGTTTGCGAATAAGCATCATTTGCAGTTAAGCAAAGTAATCCTAACATAACAATAGTTTTTATTCTTTTATTGATATTCACTGCTTATACTCCTTCTTTTATTTACCTCTAGGCTTTTTATGTATCGATATTGATAATTCACTTATTATCTATTGAGCAAGAATAACTATTCTTTAAAGACACATTTTACACTATACCTATTTATTATATATAGCCGTTTGCAAAGCGTTCGTTAATCTTTTAGCTTATCAAAGACCTGCATAATATGCTCTAACTCTGCCGCATTAGCAAATGGAATACTTATTTTTCCTTTGCCTTTTGACGAGTAATTCATTTGAACTTTTGTGTTCAAAAACTTCGATAGCTGTTGTTTTAGCACATTAAACTCTTCGGGTAACGCCGTCGTTGTTTTAACTTTCTTCTTTGCTTCAACAAAAGAATCACCGCTTTTAATATCTTGAACCAACTCTTCTACTTTGCGAACAGAGTATCCATTCTTTTGAATTTCATTGAAAAGCTTTATCTGTAGCGATGGACTATCAATCGAAAGCAGAGCTCTTGCATGTCCCATATCAATCGATTTCTTTTGCAATGCCATCTGAACTTGTGCAGGAAGACGTAACAAACGCATATAGTTTGTTACCGCAGTACGACTCTTTCCCACTCTTTCAGCAACCTTTTCTTGAGTCATTCCGCTTTGAGCTACCAACTGTTCATAGGCTAATGCAATTTCAATAGCATTGAGATCTTCACGTTGAATATTCTCAACCAGAGCCATTTCCATTACACTTGCATCTTTAATGGTGCGTATATAAGCTGGAATTGCTGTTAATCCTGCAAGCTGAGAAGCACGCCAACGACGTTCACCTGCAATGATCTGATATTTATGTTCAGCCACTTGATGAAGTGTAATGGGCTGAATAATTCCTATTTCTTTGATGCTGTTTGCAAGCTCTTGCAATGCTTCTTGATCAAATTCACGACGAGGTTGGTTCGGATTGGCTTCTATCTCGCTTAATAACACCTCGTTGATGGTTGAACTTCCTTGTGGTTTCACCTCATCAGTAGATATCAAAGCATCTAAACCTCGCCCTAAAGCGAAACCTTTATTTGATGAGTTGTATTTTTTATGTACTGCCATTTACATTGTTCTTGTTTATTGATTCAAGCGTGTTCTTTTGTCCTTCAAAAGTACCTACTGAACCTTTAAATACTACTTGTTACGATTTATGATTTCTTTTGCTAGTGATAAATGATTCTTTGCGCCTGTAGAATCAGCGTCATATAATATCACTGGCAATCCATGACTTGGGCTTTCGCTTAGCTTTACGTTACGTTGTATAACCGTTTTAAATACCAATTCTTGGAAATGTCGTTTCACTTCATCGTATATTTGATTAGCAAGACGCAAACGACTGTCATACATTGTGAGTAAGAACCCTTCTATTTCGAGTTTCGTATTCAATCTACTCTTAATGATCTTGATGGTACTTAGCAGTTTACTTATACCCTCCAATGCAAAGTATTCGCATTGAACAGGAATAATAACCGAGTCTGCTGCAGTTAAAGCATTCACCGTAATAAGACCCAAAGACGGACTGCAATCAATAAGAATATAATCATATTCATTGCGAATAGGCTCTAAAATACGTTTCAAAACATATTCTCTTTCATCGATATTGAGCATCTCTACTTCAGCACCAACTAAGTCGATGTGACTTGGAATGATATCAAGCCCCTCAATATCTGTAGTATAAATTGCATCATGCACATCGGCACGATTAACAATACACTCATATATTGAGCATTCAACCTCTTTCAAATCCACTCCTAAACCACTAGAAGCGTTAGCTTGAGGATCAGCATCTACCACTAAAACAGACTTTTCTAATGTTGCGAGAGAAGCTGCTAAGTTTATTGTTGACGTTGTTTTTCCAACGCCACCTTTTTGATTTGCAAGTGCGATTATTTTACCCATATCCTATTATCTTCTGATAACTAAAGTTATAAAGAATACATCTTTAACTAATAGAAATACCTATTTTCATTTTATTGATAGTGCAAGCCGAACGCAATAAAAGACATTTTAAATTGCTGAGGCGATGCCTCTATTATGCAAAGAGAGCGCAAGCCGAACGCAATAAAAGATATTTTAAATTGCTGAAGCGATGCCTCTCTTATGCAAAGAGAGCGCAAGCCGAACGCAATAAAAGATATTTTAAATTGCTGAGGCAACGCCTCTCTTATGCAAAGATACACATTTTTACTATAGAAATCTATGCTTTAAAAGACTTTTTTGTAATTTTGCATACAAATAAACCTTAAAGAATTGATGAATAAAAAGAAACCAACAATACTTGTTTCTAATGACGATGGCTACCAAGCGAGAGGTATAAAGAGCCTTGTTAGTATGATTTCCGACTTGGCAGACATCGTAGTATGCGCTCCCGACTCAGGTCGTTCAGGCTATTCTTGTGCTTTTTCTGCAGCACTTCCAATAACCATAAAAGAGCAAAAAAGCATCGATAACATCCCCGTCTGGTCGTGTAGCGGAACCCCAGTAGATTGCATAAAGATTGCAATAGATAAGTGGTTTAAAGACAAAAAGCCCACATTGATTCTCAGTGGCATCAACCATGGCGACAATGCAAGCATCAACAACCACTATTCAGGTACTGTTGGAGTGGCAAAAGAAGGCTGTATGAAGGGCATTCCCTCCATTGCTTTCTCACTATGTTGCGAGCGTTCAGATGCCGATTTCGAGCCTCTTCGCCCCTATATACGCACCATTGTAAAGCAAGTTTTAGAAGAATCACTACCTCACAACACCCTTCTCAATGTCAATTTCCCCAACCTTCCAACCTTCAAAGGTGTGAAAGTGTGCCGAATGGGTAATGGTTTTTGGGATAAAGAGGTAGAAAATCGCAGTCATCCTTTTGGTCATGAATACCATTGGTTAGCTGGACATTTCTTCAATTCAGAGCCCAATTCAGAAGATACAGACCGCTGGGCACTCGACAATGGTTATGTGGCTATCACCCCAACAACCATTGATGTCACCGCATACGACATGATAGAAAAGGCTAAGAAGTGGACTTTCTAACCACATAACACATCTAACAAAACCCTATACGCATTTATGAAATACTATATTATCGTTGGAGAAGCATCGGGAGACCTACACGCATCTCATCTTATGGCAGCCCTTAAAAAGGTTGATGCCAATGCTTCTTTTCGCTTTATTGGTGGAGATTTGATGATAAAAGAAGGCGGAGAATGTCTTCAACACTATCAAACCATGGCGTATATGGGCTTTATTCCCGTGTTATTAAATCTTAGAACCATTCTAAACAACATGAAACAATGCAAGAAAGACATTGTTTCGTGGAACCCAGATGTAGTTATTTTGGTAGATTATCCAGGCTTTAACCTCGACATCGCAAAGTTTTTAAAGCGCAATACCAATATTCCTGCATTCTATTACATATCTCCCAAAATATGGGCATGGAAAGAATGGCGCATAAAAGCCATTAAACGAGATATTGCCGAGCTGTTTTCTATATTGCCTTTCGAGGTCTCTTTCTTCGAAAAGAAGCACAACTACCCCATTCATTACGTTGGAAATCCCACCGCAGACGAGATCCGTTTATTTAGAAACAACTATCAAGACGATTTCAATACCTTTGCAACCGCCCACTCTTTGCCTAACAACAAGCCCATTATTGCGTTGTTAGCAGGAAGTAGAAAGCAAGAGATTAAAGACAATTTGCCTGCTATGATACAGGCGGCAAGTGCTTTTACCAACTATCAAATGGTGCTTGCGGGTGCACCTTCGATTGACAAAAGCTATTATTTACCCTTTATTGAGGGGCACAATGTAACGCTAATAGAGAACAACACCTACGCACTTTTAAGTCATGCAACGGCAGCTTTGGTTACAAGTGGAACGGCAACACTCGAAACTGCCTTATTTAATGTGCCACAAGTGGTGTGCTACAAAACCCCAATTCCACCCGTCATTCGCTTTGCTTTCAATCACATCATTAAAGTAAAGTATATTTCTTTGGTGAATCTTATCCTCGACAAAGAAGCTGTTGCAGAGCTATTTGCCGACCGATTTGTGGTGAGCGACATTCAAAAAGAATTGCAATCGCTTTTAATTGGAGGCGATAAACGCGAGGAAATGCTTAACAACTACGAGCTGTTACACGCCATTTTGGGCGACGAAGTAGCGCACGATAATGCAGCTCGCATTATGTTTAAGATTTTAAACGATAAGACGAAGCAGAAAAAGGAGGAATAAAAGCCACCTTTTCAGTTCGCACTTTAACACTTCTTTCACCCCCAAACCCACCAAAGAGTTAATTACTTCAAAACGCAAGGCAACACTTTTGCCCTGCTTTCTCTTTGCAATCCATTTTCACTTCGCCTCCTCTTATTTTTGAGAACGAAAACCAAAGTGTAAGCAACTTAACCTCAACGAGTTGCAATTGCATTGATATTACGTTCCAATATCATTGACTTTACATTGTAAAAGCATTGCTTTTGCGGTGCAAACTCGTACCTTTTACTCACACCTTTCAATCATTTTTCGTCTAAAAAAACACACAATAAACATCTAAAACCACGCTATTATGACTCCTAAATTCTGCGTTTTGTTCGTTTATTCCCTCCACTTTTTCATCTCAACTCATTATTATACAAAACAAAAGCAATACTTTTACCTCCTGGTCTCTTTCTTTTCTATCACAAAACAAACACACAAGCGAAGTAAAATAGACAAAAGCATCTTTTATTTGCCTATTCTTATCATTCAAAAGACAGCTTTCATCTGTCAACAAACCCTAACAAATACAAGCCAATACTCCCCCCCTATCGAACGAATATTATCAATAAAAAACAACAAGGAAATTATTTTTTTGTATATTTGTACTATCATTATGCCCTCAATTGAAACGAAAAAGGCACAGAAATAAATAAAGATGATTTATATAAACACTCTTTTTTTATTGTTTTACCTAAGCATTATCATTGCAACGATGATAACGATTATAATGGATAACAGACAACCTACCAAAACAATGGCATGGGTTTTGGTGCTTGTTTTCTTACCCATTGTTGGCATTGTGCTGTATATCTTCTTCGGACAGAACATTAGAAAAGAGCGGTTTATAAGTCAACGAAGCCTCAACAAACTATCAAAACAAACCATGTTCGAGTATACCGAACAGCAAAACCTGCGTCTTCCGCCCGCCCATTCGGCTTTAATACAATTCTTTCAAAGCCAAAACATGGCGTTTCCGTTTAAAGATAACGAAGCAGAAATTTATACTTCAGGGTACGATTTCATTTTATCTTTATTAAAAGAGATAGGCTCTGCCCAACATCATATTCATCTTGTGAGTTATATTTTTGAAGATGATGCACTGGGAAATCTCGTTGCCGATGCCCTAATTGATAAGGCTCAACAAGGCGTTGAAGTGCGTTTGATATACGATGATGTGGGTTGTTGGAAGGTGAAAAACAAGTTTTGGCAACGCGTTCGCAATGAGGGTGTAGAGGTATATGGGTTTATGCCTGTGCATTTCCCTGCGTTTACAAGTAAGATGAACTATCGAAACCACCGCAAGTTGTGCGTTATTGATGGCAAAACTGCCTTTATTGGGGGTATGAATATTGCCTTACGCTACTTGAAAGGCACGAAAAAGATGCAGTGGAGAGACACTCATTTAAAAGTAGTTGGAGGCGGTGTGTATGGCATTCAGCGTGCATTCTTAATCGATTGGTACTTCGTTTCACAAACACTTCTCACCTCTTCGGCTTATTATCCACCACTTTCAAACAGCATTAGCAATGCATGTATAGCACAAGTGGTAACTGGTAGTCCTGTAAGCGTATGGCCCGACATCATGCAAGGCTTTATTCGTATCATCTTAGAAGCCAAACATTATGTTTATATTGAAACGCCTTACTTTCTTCCTACCGAGCCTTTTATGGCAGCATTAACAAATGCTGCGCTCTCAGGAGTTGATGTTCGACTACTTATTCCTGCCCAATCTGATGCGCTCATCACGTCTTTAGCCACTCGTTCTTACATTCCCGAAGCACTCGAAGCGGGTGTAAAAGTGTTCTTATACCAAAAGGGGTTTAACCATTCTAAACTACTTGTATGCGACGATAGCTTATGCACTTGTGGCAGTACGAATATTGATTTCAGAAGTTTTGAAAACAATTTCGAATCAAATATTATTTTTTACGACTCGAAAATGGCAAAAAGAATGAAAGATATATTTATGGAAGACGAGAACAATAGTATTTTGGTGGTTGATTATATTGCCAACAAAAAACGTTCGTTTGCAGTGCGTTTATGGGAATCTATCTTGCGTTTACTGTCGCCATTACTCTGATTTTTCGACACAAAAGCAGGGCTTTTCTCCTAAAATAACACACATAAAAAAATGAAGGATAAAGCATTTACGCCCTATCCTCTATAAGTTTAAAAGAGTTGTTGAACGCTCTTTTAATCGAAACTCCAACTAAAAAGAATCTTGTTTTATTCGTTTGGCTTTGCTTTAAACAACGAAAAGTTAACGCTTCCGTATGCTCTTCGCTCTAAAAAACAAGGATGTTGCTCAAAATTATTGTGCTTTCCATGTTCTAAAACGAAGATACCATCTTCGCTTAAAATGCCTTTATCTAAAACAATCTGTGGTATTTCTTCTAGATTTTTCAAAGCATAAGGAGGAT
The DNA here is from genome assembly GCA_052173735.1 of Prevotella sp. Taxonomy (GTDB): domain Bacteria; phylum Bacteroidota; class Bacteroidia; order Bacteroidales; family Bacteroidaceae; genus Prevotella. The sequence goes on along the minus strand of JBQMYA010000002.1, from coordinate 46,503 downwards.
CGGCAAATATCAAATCGAATGTTTCTCGACACGATTTAAGATAGCGAAACACGTCTCCTCGGATTAAAGAGTAATTATCTGCACCCAATTTATCAATACATTGACGAATAAAAGTGCAGTGATCACGATCTAACTCCAATCCTACAACATACTGAGCTTCTCGAGATAACAACTCTATAGATATGCTTCCAGTTCCTGCAAACAAATCTAATGCTCTGCAATCTTCAAAATCTATATAACCATTTAGTACGTTAAAGATATTCTCTTTAGCAAAATCTGTGGTAGGACGAGCCTTAAATGTTCTTGGGATATCAAAGTGACGACCTTTATATTTACCTGTAATTACTCTCATATTATCCTTTAGTGAATAGTGTAATTAAATCGAATGGCATTCCTTTCACTTGTGTTGCAGGTGCTCTATTGAACTCTGCCGTGGGGTTAATAGTATATACTTTATTGATATATCGATTGAGATTTTCGATGTGCCACTCGTATTCTGGAATGTTTCCCATGATAAATAGCTCGTCGTTTGTTGCATCGAATCCCATCAATTTCCACACATGCATAATATAATAAACGGCATCGTGGGGATGAGAAACATCAAAGCTATTGGTGAATTTAAATCTATTTTTATTGAAACAAAAGACATCTACCTTCTTATCATGAAAGCAAGCGTAGAGCTTTTGATGATGTCCTGAGAAGCTTCTTCTATGCATATACTTCCAAACGGGTTGCATAATGGGAATGAAACGCACGTTGGGAATGTTGTCGGTGAACACCATTTTAAGGTCTTTGCTGATGCCAAACAACGCAACGGCATTGGTTTCGGGCATGATGTAATGCAGTGTTTCAATATTATCGCAGTCTGTTAAGACATACTTATACATCTTTTCCGCCTCATCTTCAACGAATTCTTCAACAGGAACCATCACAACAGGAGCGTCAACAAACACTTGTGCCTTTTGAAACTTACGCAATAATAAACCGTTTTCCTTAAATGCCTCACGCAAATTTGCTGCCATTGAAATGCCACTTCGAACGGTATAAGGTTCAAAAAGTATACGATGTTCGGTTTGAAGATCGTTTACTGCAAATGAAAGTGTTTGCTTTCCTATTCGGAAAACAAGCGGTAATTGCTTTGACAAAGAATGGAATTCTGTTTCGTGCATCGGTTTATTATATAACAAGAAAAATGTACTTCTACTCTATTTCGTGATAAAACAAATAGGAAAGATGTTTTATTGCTAATCAATTAGGGCTGACTAGCAGGCTCAATCGGTTGCTCTTGCTGCGCCTTTGTACTTTCTTTATTTGAAGAAGAAGCTCCCATTGCATTTCGAATACTTAAATAACACAATATAACTAATGCAAGAACACAAAGCGTTAAGATATAATTCTGATTGATTTTAAGCATTGTTCTACCTATTTTTTCTATCTTTGCAACACCTAAAGAAACATCATTTTGGGCACAATAGCAAAACAAAAGCATTGCTATTTGTTCTTTTTTGTGTTCTAAAGGTGCAACTGCAAAAGTACAAAATACTTTTTAATAATCGATGATAGTAGATGAAATAACATATCAAATTGAGTCTTTCATAGGCTTTTCTCCCACAAACGACCAACATAATGCAGCCCTTTCGTTTGCTCATTTCTTAACAGAAGGAGCACAAAACAGCATTATGATGATCAAAGGAAGTGCAGGAACGGGAAAGACTTCGTTAGCTTCTGCTATCGTAAAATCGCTTACATCATTAAAACAAAAGGTGGTTTTAATGGCTCCAACGGGTCGAGCTGCAAAGGTTTTCTCTATCAATAGTGACGCAACGGCATTCACTATTCACCGCAAAATATATCGACAAAAAACCTTTGCAGGATTAGATACGACCTTTAATCTTAACGATAACCTCCATAAAGATACGCTTTTCATTGTCGATGAGGCATCGATGATATCTAATTCATCGTCTTTTACTTCTACATTCGGTAGTGGTTGCTTGTTAGAAGACTTGCTATCCTATGTTTATAACAGTGTTAATTGTCGACTTTTGCTTATTGGTGATAACGCACAGTTACCCCCGATAGGTGAAGAAACATCACCAGCTTTAACCAAAGAGGTACTTGAACGATTCTCATTAGAGGTGTATGAGACTGAATTGAACGAGGTTTTAAGACAGAATAAGGATAGTGGTATCTTGTGGAATGCTAACATCATTCGTACAATGATTGACGAATTGGCATATGGTGAGCTACCTATTATGAAACTAAAGCAATTTAGTGATATTGAAGTGGTGTATGGAGACGAACTCATTGAGTGCCTCAACAACAGCTATAAGCAGGTTGGTGTAGACGAAACGATGGTGATTACACGTTCTAATGCTCGTGCTAAAATATACAATTTAGGTACTAGGAATAAGGTCTTCGACTATGAAGAGGAACTGAATTCGGGCGATATTCTGATGGTAGTAAAGAACAATTACTACTGGACTGAGCAGGCTAAAGCGCCTATTAGCTTTCTTGCTAATGGCGATAGAGCCATCGTTCGCAGAGTAAGAAACAAGAGAGAGCTATATGGTTTGCACTTTGCTGATGTGCTATTGCAGTTCCCCGACTATGATAACTATGAGCTTTACACTACCATTATACTTGATACTTTGCTATCGGATACAGCCGCTTTGAGTAAAGAACAAAACGAATTGCTTTACAAAGGCTTATTAGAAGATTATCAGGATGTTAGCGTTAAAACTGAAAAGATGAAGCAAATAAGAAGTGATGCCTATTTCAACGCCTTACAAGTGAAATACTCTTATGCCATAACATGTCACAAAGCACAGGGCGGACAGTGGGCTCATGTGTACATTGATCAAGGCTTTTTAACCGAAGATATGCTCAATCAAGACTATTATCACTGGCTTTATACGGCTTTAACTCGTGCTTCAGAGAAGGTATATTTGGTGAATTGGAATAAAAAATATACGGATTTATCAGAAGACTAAAGGTGACTTTGCAATGCAAAAGTACCTTATCTAATAATATTACTGCCTCGTTGTTGAGCCAATTCGTTGCGCTTTTGCTGTGTATCTCTAAACTCTTTCATCAACGAAGCCATTTTTTCAGGAGTGTTATTAGGTTGCGTTATCTCCATTTTTATTTGTTGCAAACGACGCTCAAGCAGGTCGAAATGAAAATCTAACAATAGGTGTAACACCTCGTTTCTTAGTTTTTCGGTTTCCTTTTCCATCCTAGCTTCATCACTAACAGTCTGTTTTACAGTACTTTCTTCTTTCTGCTCACGAATGTATTGATACTTATCTAGAATCAATTCAGTTGCTAACTGACTTATTTCAATATCGTTATGATGAATGAAATACTGCTCTGCAGAGAAGTTATCGTCTTGCAAATGCGCTAAAGTTTCATCTAAAACACGATTATAAATATCTGCACTAAAACGCAAATTTTCTGCTGCTAAGCTGTAATTAATCCACTCTGCCACCGTAAGATTAATGAGATTACCCTCTTCATCTTCAATATCTCGATAGATAATAAAGTCTCCATGGCGGATAATTACTTGCATTAACATGGTTTCTACCTTAGGAATTGAAGGATTATTGATATACTTCTGTGTGGTAGTATTTGTCGAATTAGCTTGCTGTGCCTCTGCATTTGGCGTTTTATTCATACGATCTTGCGCCTCACGAATAAACTTATTCATTGTGTTTATCAATGTGCTTTCGGCAATATTCAATCGCTGTGCGCAGTCGTGAATATAGGTATCACGAAGTATTTGATTAGGAACTACGGCAATACTTTGCACTATTGAGTTGATAGCTTCAGACCTTTTAGCTGGATCGGTCACGCCATTGAGCATCAAGTTGGTTTTAAATTGAATGAAATCCACTTGATTATCTTCTATATATTGTTTAAAATCAGCCGACGAATGCTTACGTGCAAAGCTGTCAGGATCGTCTCCATCGGGTAAAATAAGCACCTTAATATTCATTCCTTCGGCAAGAATCATGTCCGTTCCACGTAGTGCTGCATGGATACCTGCAGCGTCTCCGTCGTATAAAAGGGTGATATTTGAGGTGAAACGATGCAACATTCGAATTTGATGTACGCTCAAAGCAGTACCCGAATTCGCCACAACATTCTCTATTCCACATTGATGCATTGATATGACATCGGTGTATCCTTCCACCATATACACCCTATCTTCTCTCGAAATGGCTTTCTTTGCTTGATAAATACCATATAAAAGCTGGTCTTTATGATATATTTCTGAGTCGGGAGAATTCACATATTTCTGTGCAACTCCTTTAGTTCTAGAGTCTAATAAGCGACCTCCAAAGCCCACAATCTTTCCACTTACACTCAACCAAGGGAAGATTACACGACCAGAATATCTGTCGATGTATTCCGATCTATCGTTTTTATAACATATTCCAGTCTTTAATAAGAAGTCGAGTTGATAGCCTTTGGCTTGTGCTTCACGTGCTAATTGATGTCGATCTTGCACATCATAGCCCAAATGAAACTTCGAAATGATATCATCTCTAAAGCCTCTTGAACGAAAATACTGCAATCCTATTGAGTTTCCGCCCTCACTTTCAAGCAGAATTTGCTTGAAATAATCTGCCGCCCACTCATTAACAATAAACATACTGTCACGCTCACTCTGTTCTTGTCGCTCCTTATCGGTTAGCTCTCGCTCTTTAATTTCGATATTATATTTGCGTGCTAACCATCTAAGAGCCTCAACATAGGTCATTTGTTCGTGCTCCATCACAAAGTTAATAGGTGTTCCTCCACGTCCACAACTAAAGCAATGGCATATTCCTCTCGATGGAGATACGAAGAAAGAGGGCGTTCTTTCGTTGTGAAAAGGACACAAACCTTTATAATTTGCACCACTTCTTCGAAGCGAAACAAACTCAGAAACAACATCAACAATGTTGGCTGCGTCTTTTATTTTCTCAACAGTAACTCTATCAATCATACTTGCAAAGATACTATTTTTTTGAAGATTTGCCCACAAAAGGCATGCTTTTTAAAGTTGAAAGATCCCTTTTCATAACACTTTTTACCGCTTTTCTTTTATAAATATTTAAACTATCAAAAACATAACTTTTTATACTTTTCTTGTAATTTTGTGCTCAGAAAAAGTAAAGAACAAAAAGGATATGAATGAAAGAAAAAAAATTAGAGCTGCAATTGTGGGCTATGGCAACATTGGTCGTTACACTTTAGAGGCATTAAGAGCCGCTAACGACTTTGAAATTGCAGGAGTTGTGCGTCGTAATGGCGCAGAAAACAAACCTGAAGAATTGGCTAAATATGAGGTCGTTAAGAACATTAGAGACCTTAAAGACGTTGATGTAGCCATTCTTGCAGTGCCTACACGCAGCTGTCCTGAATATGCAAAAGACATTATTAGCTTAGGTATTAACACCGTAGATAGCTATGATATTCACACTGGAATAGTGGGTTATCGTGCCGAGATGATGCCTCTTTGCAAAGAGAAGCAATCTGTTTGTGTGATATCTGCAGGCTGGGACCCAGGTTCTGACTCGATTGTGCGCACCCTTATGCAAAGTCTTGCACCCAAAGGATTAAGCTATACCAACTTTGGACCAGGCATGTCGATGGGTCATAGCGTATGTGCTAAGGGTAAAGAAGGGGTTAAAGATGCCCTATCTATGACCATTCCATTGGGCGAAAGCATTCATAGAAGAATGGTTTATGTTGAACTTGAAGAGAATGCGAGCCTTGAAGAGGTGACAAAATCAATTAAAGCTGACCCTTATTTTGCACATGACGAGACCCATGTTATTGCTGTTAAATCGGTAGATGATGTGAAAGATATGGGACATGGCGTGCATTTGGTTCGCAAAGGTGTTAGTGGTGAAACCCAAAACCAGCACTTCGAGTTCAATATGAGCATTAACAACCCTGCCCTAACAGCACAAGTTCTTGTGAATGTGGCTCGTGCTTCAATGCGTTTGCAACCAGGTTGCTATACAATGATTGAGATTCCTGTTATCGATATGCTCGAAGGTGATAGAGAAGAGCTTATTGCTTCGTTGGTATAAGCCACTCTTGTGCAATTTAACAGAGATTTATTGACACAGCTTTTAATGCAAAAATAGAATGGCAGTATGTATCTTTCGACAACTTTTTGAAGATATTTACTGCCTTTTTCGTTCTCTTTTCGCTTCCCTAAAACGTAACATTTCACATCCAATTATATATGTTGGCACTTCTTTTGTCTGATGTAAAAGGACTGTAATTAGTATTTAAAAGAAATAGGAAACAGATAAAAAGCCATTCTGGATAATTTAAATTAGATCGAAATGAAAGTAGGATTAATCATTATATTGCTTGTTCTCATTACAGGATTTAGCTACACACTCACCAGAATATGGCAGATTTTGCCGTTTACCAACACCATAAAAGGTGTGCTTCTCGCTATTCCTTTTATGGCAATAGCATCGTTTATTATTTATGGTTCGGGCTTCATCGATAAGCTACCACTTAATTTTGCATCATTTGTTTACGAGCTTGGAACATCTTGGCCGATGATTCTTCTCTATCTTGCACTCATCTTTTGTGTGCTAGATATTGCCAAACTTGTTCACATTTTGCCTGAAACTTTCTTGCGAAAGAGCATCATGGGCTCGACAAGTATCTTTATATTCATCACCGCTTTATTTGTGTATGGTAACATCAACTATAAGAAAAAGGTGCGAATGCCTATTACCCTAACCACAGAAAAACAGCTATCTAAGTCGCAAAAGATTGTGATGATTAGCGATGTTCACTTGGGCTATCATAACAGAAAAGATGAGTTTAAACGCTGGGTGGAATTGATAAACTACGAAAAGCCAGACCTTGTGTTGATTAGTGGTGATATTGTTGATGGAAACTTGCGCCCGCTTTGGGAGGAAAATGTGGCACAAGAGTTTAGAAATATCAAGGCTCCTATCTACGCATGTCTTGGAAATCACGAATATATTGGAGGTGAACAAAGCAGCGAAAAGTTTTATAAAGACGCTGGAATTACCCTTTTGCGTGACTCGGCTGCAACAATAAATGGAATAAACATCATTGGACGAGACGACCGAACAAATGGACATCGCAAAACTCTTCACGAACTTACGAAAGGGATCGACAAAGATCTTTATACCATTGTGCTCGACCATCAGCCCTACCATCTTGAACAATCGGAACATGAAGGCATCGACTTTCAGTTGAGCGGACACACTCATTACGGACAGATTTGGCCTATTTCGTGGATTGAAGACCTTATTTATGAAAAGGCATACGGACCTTTAACAAAGGGAAAGACGCAATATTTTGTAACTAGTGGTATTGGTATTTGGGGCGGAAAATTTAGAATTGGAACGCAATCGGAATACCTTGTAGCAGAACTTTCGCATCAATAAGCCAACAAACGTGCAGACAATGACAATAGACATAGAGTGGATAGCTCAGCATTTCGAGCTTTTCAATGCACTTTATTTCGAAAAGGTGCTGCCCACACCATTGTTTTTAGTGTCGAAAACAAAGACAAAACTGGGTTGGTTTGTGCACAAAAAGCGTTTCACCTTTAGAGGTTTTCGGTCGTATGATTATAAAATTGGTATGTCAACTCATTATCAATTCAGCGAGCGACAAGCGCAAAATATCTTGCTTCATGAGATGATTCACTTCTATATCGCCTTTAAAAACATCAAGGATAAGTCGGCTCACGGACCTGTTTTTAAACATTTAATGAATAAGTTTAATACCGAATTTGGTTGGGAACTAACTGTTTCGGTGAACACAAAAGACTATAAAATAAACGAAACGACTGGTTCTTCGAAGAAAAAAAAGATAAAAGAACGCTTGATTTTAGGCATTGAACAAAGCGACGGCACCTGCTTTCTGTCGGTGGTAAACCCTCGTTATGCGTTGAAAATTCAAAATGATATAAAGCGAACAACGCACAATTTGAAATATTATTGGTATAAAAGTAGTGACGAGCGGTTTTGTAGTTTCTCGACAGTTAGAAGTTTGAGAGGGGTTAAAACACCCCGAAAAGAGTTTGAGGAAATTACAAAAACATTGCAACCAATAGTGCTGGTAAGGAAAAAAACAAGCGAAAAATAAAGCAATATATAGTAAAATGAAATGGAAGAAAGGGGCTAACTCTTCCTTTTTTGATGCAACTTTATTTCGACAAAGCAATGAGAAAAGTTTTCTTTTCCTCAGCAAAAATCTTCCAACTTTATTGAAAACAGAGAGAAAAGAGGTCAATAAAGAAAAATAAAAAGAATGAGAGCCTTTTCCTTTTTCAAAGCAAAAGGAACACAACAAGCACGATGATAGAAAACAAAGGAAATGAAAGAAGCCAGCAAAAACTATGCTTTTACACCTTAAAAGCAATGTAACTGCCTCTCAATTGCACTGCTTTTACCTTATAATAGCACTGCTTTTCAGTCTGCATTAGATAAGTATCTGACTGCTAAAGCTTTCTATCTCTCTTCTAGAAAACAAAGCAAAGCAAATAAAAACAAAAAGGACGAACACCGATCTTTCATCAATGTTCGTCCATTATTATCTTATTTCGTATTGAAAAATACTTATAATTGTGCTAATTCAATCACCTTCTCAACTGCAGCATTTAAGCCTTCGAGGTCTTTTCCACCTGCAGAAGCATAGTGAGGTTGACCACCTCCGCCTCCTTTTATTAGCTTAGCTGCCTCACGAATCATTGCGCCAGCGTTTAAGTTATGTTCTTTCACCAAATCGTCGCTTAGCATAACGCTCAATAAAGGTTTGTTTCCTGCTGTGGTTCCGATAACACATAGCAAGTGAGAAGGATTGGCTTCACGCACCTTAAATACAAGGTCTTTAGCGTCTGAAGCGTCGATTGGCAACACACCTGTAACAATTGTTACGCCGTTTTGTTGTTTTGCGCCCTTCAATAAGAATTCTTTCAAACGCTCAACGTTTTGTGCTTTGAACTTTTCTACTTCTTTCTTCATTGCCTCGTTCTCTTCAATAAACTTCTCAACAGCACCCTTTAGATCTTTTGCATTATTGAATAATGCCTTAACCGCCTTGATATTATCTTCTAAAGAATAGACAAGTTCTTCGCAGTTTTCACCTGTAATTGCTTCAATACGACGTACACCAGCTGCCACACTTGTTTCTGTTACGATTTTAAACATACCAAGTCGACCAGTAGATGTAGCGTGAATACCACCACAGAACTCGCAACTAGGACCGAAACGCACCACTCTTACCTTGTCACCATATTTCTCTCCGAAGATAGAAACAGCACCCATCTCTCTCGCTTCTTCGATAGGAGTGTCACGATGTTCGTCCATTGGATAGTCTTCTCTTATCAATTGGTTCACAAGTCGTTCGACTTCACGAAGCTGTTCGTCTGTTACTTTTTGGAAATGAGAGAAGTCAAAGCGTAGAGATTCAGCCGAAACGTAAGAACCTTTTTGCTCAACATGGTCGCCAAGTACTTGCTTTAATGCATAATCAACCAAGTGAGTTGCGGTGTGATTAGCTGCACTTGCATTGCGATTATCGGTGTCTACACAAGCCATAAAGCTTGCTTTAACATCTTTAGGCAATGTCTTTACGATGTGAATACTTTGTCCGTTTTCTCTTTTTGTATCGATTATTTCAACGGTTTCGTTCTCATTTACAAGCACACCTTTATCTCCTACTTGTCCACCCATTTCACCATAGAAAGGTGTATTGTTAAGAACTAGCTCGAAATAGGTGTTCTTCTTTTGGGTAACCTGACGATAACGAAGAATCTGACACTCATATTCTGTGTAGTCGTATCCCACAAATTGTTGCTCACCTGCAGCGAGTTCAACCCAGTCTGTGCTCTCAACTACAGCGGCATTACGTGCTCTTTCTTTTTGTTTGCGCATCTCTTCATCAAATTGCTCAGCATTAACTGTGATTTGATGTTCACGGCAAATCAACTCAGTTAGGTCGAGTGGGAATCCATAAGTGTCGAAAAGACGGAACGCTTGCACACCATCTAGTTCGCTCTTACCTTCTTTTTTCAACACTTCGATAGCATCGTTAAGCATTGAAATACCTTTTTCTAGGGTGCGAAGGAATGAATCTTCTTCTTCTTTAATCACTCTTCCAATCAACTCACGTTGTGCCGTTAGCTCAGGATAAGCCTGTCCCATTTCTGCAATAAGAGTAGGAATGAGTCGGTATATAAACACTTCTCTTTGGTGTAAGAAGGTGTATGCGTAGCGAATTGCACGACGAAGGATACGTCTAATTACATATCCTGCCTTTGCATTGCTTGGCAATTGTCCGTCAGCAATAGAGAAAGCAACAGCTCTAAGGTGGTCTGCAATAACACGCATAGCCACATCTATAGCGTTATCTTCGCCATAGTTCTTATGCGAAAGCTTGCAAATCTCTTTTATGATAGGTTGGAAAATGTCTGTATCATAGTTACTGTTCTTACCTTGAAGTGCACGAACTAAACGCTCAAAGCCCATACCAGTATCGATAACATTCATGCTTAATGGCTCTAATGAACCATCTGATTTGCGGTTAAACTGCATAAACACGATGTTCCAAATCTCTATTACTTGTGGATCATCTTTGTTAACGAGTTCTGAACCCTTTACTTTGAGCTTCTCTTCTGGCGTTCTTGAGTCGAGATGTATCTCTGAACAAGGACCACAAGGACCTGTATCGCCCATTTCCCAGAAGTTATCATGCTTGTTTCCGTTGATGATATGGTCTTCAGGAAGATGCTTTTTCCAGAATTCAGCAGCATCATTATCACGAGCAATGTTATCCTCTTGAGAACCTTCGAACACTGTAACATAAAGGTCTTTAGGGTCTAAATGAAGTACATCAACTAAATACTCCCACGCATAGTCAATGGCTTCTTCTTTAAAATAATCGCCAAAACTCCAGTTTCCAAGCATCTCGAACATGGTGTGGTGATAGGTATCATGTCCCACTTCCTCAAGGTCATTATGCTTTCCGCTTACTCTTAAACACTTTTGAGAATCGGCTCTACGACGTGGCTCTGGGTCTTTTGTACCAAGAATGATATCTTTCCATTGATTCATTCCAGCGTTAGTAAACATCAATGTGGGGTCATCTTTAATCACCATAGGCGCAGATGGCACAATAGTGTGACCTTTTGAAGCAAAAAACTGCTTGTAAGACTCACGTATTTCGTTAGCTGTCATCATTTATATGTATTATTTTAAATTTCTATTAAAAGTTTTGCAAAGATACCGAAGTTTGACTATTTTTGCAAATAAATTAGTTTTTGTTTAACAAAAAGCATTGCATTATGGCTCTGAATATGAATAAAAACCTAAAGCTTTACTACTCTATTGGCGAAGTAGCAAAGATGTTTGACATTAACGAAAGCACTCTTCGTTATTGGGAAAGCGAGTTTCCTTATCTCAAACCCAAAACAAACAGCAAGAATGTTAGGCAATATACAGAGAAAGATATAGAGCAAATTAAGGTGATTTATAACCTTGTTAAGGTTCGAGGATTTAAGCTTGCAGCAGCAAGAAAGATGTTAAACGAAAACAGAAAGAATGTTGACAAGAGCGCAGATATTTTGGAAACAATGATTAATTTGCGTAATGAACTAAAAGAATTGAAAAAACAACTCGACTCAATAGTGTAGCTTTTTATTTTTAAGCTACACTTTTTTATTGCTACCAAGAAGAGTTTTTATTTTTCAAATAGATTCTATTTTATTCTATTTTTACAACATAACTACTTGAAAATCAAAGAAAAGAGATTCTTATCACCCCACTCTTAAAGTAAACAAAAGAAACGACTACAAAACAAAAAAGACTCTATTTCGAAGTGAAATAAAGTCTTTTTAAACGGTGGGCGTTGACGGATTCGAACCGCCGACCCTCTGCTTGTAAGGCAGATGCTCTAAACCAGCTGAGCTAAACGCCCGTCTTTTAGTTCTTAAAAGCGATTGCAAAGGTAATACATTTATTTTAATCCTCCAAATTTTCAATTACTTTTTATTCTTATTTTTCAAATATATCTTTTCAAACCCGCCCTAGTACTATCCAATAGCATTGCTTTTAATAAGCAAAAGGCATCACTTTACACCACAATTGCAATGCTATTAAATGATAAAAGAGTTGTATTTCGCATTGAAACTTACCACACATTATTATATAATTATTCAAATTTTAGTAGTATCTTTGCACTATTATAATTTAATATATACAACAAATATGGAAAAAGTAGTTAGTGGAATACGCCCAACAGGCTTTCTTCACCTCGGAAACTATTTCGGAGCGGTGAAGAGTTTTATCGAAATGCAGAATGATTATGATTGTATGTTCTTCATTGCTGATTGGCATTCGCTCACTACTTCACCTAAACCCGAGGACATTCAAAATAGCGCACGCGTCATTCTTGCAGAATATTTAGCTTGCGGAATCGACCCAAACAAAGCTCCAATATACGTTCAAAGCGATGTAAAAGAAACACTTGAGTTATATCTTTACTTAAATATGAACACCTATATTGGCGAGTTAGGTCGTGTAACAACATTCAAAGAAAAAGCAAGAAAGCAACCAGACAATGTAAATGCAGGCTTGTTTACCTATCCAACTCTTATGGCTGCAGACATTCTTCAGCACAGAGCAGTAAAGGTTCCTGTTGGAAAAGATCAAGAACAAAATATGGAAATGGCAAGAAAATGCGCTCGACGTTTTAACAATATCTATGGTGTTGATTTCTTTCCAGAGCCTCAAAACTTCTATTTTAACGCTAAAGCCGTAAAAGTTCCTGGTTTAGATGGAAGCGGAAAGATGGGTAAAAGCGAAGGAAACTGCATCTATCTTCACGACGATGATAAGACCATCACTAAGAAAGTGATGAAGGCTGTAACTGATAGTGGACCTACAGAATTGAATAGCGAGAAGCCGCAAGTGATTGAAAACCTATTCACTTTCTTGCAAATTTGCTCAACACAAGATACTTACGACTATTTTAATGAGCAATGGAACAACGCTACCATTCGCTACGGAGAATTGAAAAAGCAAATAGCACAAGACATTTGTGCAACAGTTGCACCTATCAGAGAGCGCATAGCTGAGTTCAGTTCAAACAAGGAACTATTAGATAAAATCGCTAAACAAGGTGCTGATGCTGCAAGAGAAAGCGCTTCGGCAACTCTTAATGAGATAAGAAAAATCATCGGATTTAGAACTCTATAAAGAGTATTTCAACTACTCTTCAAACATAACGACACCTCGTCCAACACTTTTCTTGATGTTGATCGAGGTGTTTTTATTTTCTCTTATCCTAAAATTTTCTATCTTCATCCATAACATCATCTTTGCTAACTATATCACATTATAACTTCTTTTAAATCACTACCCACAGACACTTTTGATACTAATTCTACCTTATACTTAAATAAAAGTATGTCATTCGTTAAAAGGTTCATTCCTCCTTGTTCTTGATGCCTCGTCTATATAAATACATTCGTATTGAAAATGAAATGCAATATCATTGTATTTGGCTTATAATAGCATTGATATTAGGAGATAAAAGCATTGAACCTATGATACAAAAGAAATGCTTTTACTTATAAAAACTACAAGAGAAAGGAACTATGAGGGAGGTTCTATTGCTACAGAAAGGAGCAATAGAGGGTATCTGTATCGCACTTATAGACTCAAAAGAAATAAAAAGAAAAACCTTTTGTGTCCTATCGAAAAGAAAAAAACATAAAAAAAGGATGCTTCTATAAAAGAAGCATCCCTAATTTTCAGAGATAATAAAAAATTATTATCAAATAATTACTCTGTAATTTGAACTGTTGCACGACGGTTGAATGAAACTGGTGAAAGTTCATCTACACCACCCTTACCAACAGTTGAGATGTTATCACGGTTGATACCAAGTTTAACAAGCTCGTTAGCAACTGTCTTAGCACGTTCTTCAGATAACCATTGGTTATGTGGAGCCTTACCTGTTGCACTGTCAGCATAACCTGTTACAAGAATGTTAGAATTGTTTGCTTTAGCATATTTAGCAAGAGCTGCAACATTAACAAGATCTTTCTTAGATGCAACATTTGTCTTATCCAAATTGAAGAACACAGAAATTGGAGTTGTAATGAACTCTTTTACAGTTGTGCTTTCTGCTGGCTTTTGGTTAGCCAATAAATCTTTCAAACGTGCATTTTCTGCATTTGCATCGTTAAGTTGTGCGTTAAGTGCATCGATTTGAGATTGAGAAAGTGCTTTAAGTGCATCAACATCTGGTGTTCTGTTCCATGTTGCTCTACCCAAATTAAATGTCAAACCAACTTCACCATAGAAGTTATTGTCATGTGAATCCCATCCACGGTTACCAACACTTACGTCTGTTCCATCAATATCAGTTTCTAAACGATTCCATCCAGCTTCAACATTTAAAGCTAATCTCTTAGATAAACGGAACTCATTTAACAAACCAGTGCTTAGATCCATTGCGTAAAGATCGTGTGTTATTGTACGTCCAAATCCGGCACCTACGAATGGTATTACATTCCAAACACGTTTAGGATTATATCCAAATAACATATTACTTACATTAAATAAGGCATGACCGTTCAAGATCCAATATCTATTAAAGTAAGTATTTTTATCATTTGTAGATGTAACACCAGGTAAAGAGTTTCCTCCTACGGTTTTACCCCAAATACCTTGAGTCTTTAAACGAAGACCAAGTCCAGGTGTAAACCATTTTCCTACAGCCACAGCTGCACCAAAATTAGCACGGTCTTTAGTAAAAGGATTTTTCTTTATATCCAATCCATGTTCTTGACTCGAATACCAAACATTCCAACTTCCGCCTACTTGTATAAACCAATTGCTCCAAAAAGAATTTGTTTCCACGCTATGCTTCCTTACAGGTTCTGCTTCTTGCGCCATTGCACTGAAAGACATTCCAGCAAGAGCTAGCATAATAAATAGTTTTCTCATAAACTTATTAATTAAATAATCAAATTTTTATATATTATTTTCTTTAGTATATTATCCCTTTTTCATTCACGTTGCAAATATAATAATAATATTTAAGTATATTTCTTTTTTTAGTTATTTTTTACACAAAAGATAAAAAAAATGACACAAATCCTCACAAACTATATTTTATTCACTTAATTGAAGAGTTGACTAATATCTAATTGATTCAAAATAGACAAGATAATTTTACCCGTTGGAGTATAATTAATATTAGTTGTTGCAAATAAGCTGGTGATCAAATCATCCATTTCCACATTACTTAATATTTGTCCATAGGGAATTGCTGCACTGCGAGCCATTGTCAAAGCCAAGGCATGATGTATGTCATCAAGAGGCGAGTTTACTCCTTGTTCACTAGCATTGTTGAGCATATCGTGAATTAGATCAACCATATTCAATCCTTGTAAATCTGCAGGAACCGACTGAAGCGCATAACTTCCTCCACCAAGATTACTGATTTCAAAACCTATTCTTTCTATTTCTGGAATAATTTTGTCAAACAACTCAATACTTGCAACAGGTATTTGCACCATTTCAGGGAATAATACTTTCTGCGAAGAGTTAATTCGTTGATTCAGTTGTTCCATGAAATTCTCATATAATATACGTAGATGTGCTCTGTGCTGGTCGATAATCATGAGCCCAGATTTCACCGAAGTCATAATATATTTTCCTTTATATTGATAATGAGAAGGCGACTTTTCTGCGATAAGACTTTCACTTTCTGATATTGGTTCATCAGGAGTAAACAAGCTTTGAGGCTCCTCTTTCTCATTACCCAAGCCCTCATAAAGCGACTCCCAGTTCGTAACGTCACGACGAGAACTACTTTGTTCAACCTCTTTAAAAGGGTTATAATTAGGGTTATAATCCACTTTTGGAGCCAAAGTCGAAGCATTTGGGTCAAAAACGGGAATGTCGGGACGTCCTTCATTATCGAAATCTATCGACGGAACATCATTATATAAGCCCACAGCCTCTCTCACTATAGCGAGTAAGATCTGCCATATTGCTTTCTCATTTTCAAACTTTATCTCCGTTTTTGTAGGATGAATATTAACATCTATCTCTTCTGTTGGAACATCAAAGTATATAAAATAAGGTACTTGCTCACCCGTTGGCACAAGACGTTCGAATGCACTTGCAACTGCTTTATGGAAATATGCATGTTTCATATATCTGCCATTCACAAAGAAATATTGCTGTGCTCCCTTCTTCTTTGCAGCTTCTGGCTTACCCACAAAGCCGTAGACTTTACAGAATGTGGTTTCTGTTTCAAGAGAAAGCAGATCTTGATTGATTCTTTTTCCAAAGATATCTACAATGCGTTGACGCAAAGTTCCTGCTCGAAGATTAATCAGTTCGTTGCCGTTACTATGCAGTGTAAAGGTGATATGAGGATAAACAAGAGCAATACGCTGAAAAGCTGTAATGATATTGTTTAATTCTGTGGTGTTTGATTTTAAGAATTTGCGACGTGCAGGAACGTTATAAAAGAGATTTTCTATCAGAAAGTTGGTTCCAACTGCACAGGTACAAGGTTCTTGCGAGACGTATTTTGATCCCGCAATATTTATCACAGTACCTAAATCTTCGTGCTTTTGGCGAGTCTTTAGTTGCACTTGTGCCACCGCAGCAATCGATGCAAGTGCCTCACCTCTAAAGCCCATGGTATGCAATTGAAATAAATCGTCTGCAGAACGGATCTTAGATGTGGCATGACGTTCAAAGGAAAGACGAGCATCTGTGTCGCTCATTCCCTTGCCATCATCAATTACTTGAATCGAAGTTCTACCAGCATCCACCACCAATACATTAATAGTTGTGGCTTCTGCATCGATTGAATTCTCAACCAACTCTTTGATAACACTTGCAGGACGTTGTATAACTTCACCCGCAGCAATTTGATTTGCCACTGTATCTGGTAGTAACTGAATTACATCTTGCATAACAACTATTTCTTTTTAAATCAACCAATAATAAACTACTGCTAATAAAGCCAAAAATAAAAGCATTGGAATTACAAGTAAAAAGGATTGAGTTAAGGGTGTAAAAGCATAGGATTTAGAGCGTAAAAGGATAGGTTTTACAATCCTCTTGCTCGCCTCTTTGTTTTCACCTTTATTCATTGAGCTTTCCACTTTATATTTTTCTTTGAGCTGATTGATGTATTCCTTACGCCCATTATAAAATAAATAGCGATGCTCGAAGCCCCTTGGTTTCGCCTGTTTAAACCAATTCATACTTATTGAGACGTATTTTCTTCTGGTGGTTTATTTGTATTTTGTTGGGTGGTTTCTTTGGGTTTATTCTCCGATTCGAATCTTTGTACGGGTGCTTTTTGGCGCTCTATCACTCTAAGCTTTTCGCTATCGGTCTTTCCTTTCCAATTAAATACGTCCTCTTTCGACTTTGGTCGTAGATGATCTAACCACGCAAAAGAAGAAAGATGCAATTTATCTGTAGGAATTTGACTTATCGGAAAGAGTGTACCTTGTGCCTTTGGCATCCAAATTCGTTCCAGTTTTTTCTCTTTATTGATATACATTCGCATAGTATCGGTCTCGATATAGTTGAGTCCTATGATTGAACTATCCTTGTCGTTGATAGGATAAAAGATAATTCTTACATTGTCTATACACACCAAGCGACGTAAAGCTCCTTCATCAAAGTTGGCATTCATCAATTTAGAAGAAACCTGATTGAAATTCTTTTTATCATCGAGTTGCTCAACAGAAAGTGCTTGTCCTTCTACTTTCGCCATGCGAATAGTACTGTCGTTCATGTAAACATAGATCTTTTCGCCCAGCACTTGTCGGTTTTCGTTCCACAAAACAGGGTCGTAATACATTGTCAAACAAGAATCTTTTCCATTTGCAACCAGCGAATCGCATATCGCTTGCATATCTTTTCGATAAGCAATAACATGTCTAAAAGCATGCACTTTTCGATAAGCCGAATCGGTATTGATGTGCATTGTCTCTATTTTTAGCGAGTCGGCATGCATAAATAAGGTGTCACCTTGCGAGTAATCTTTTAGCAATGCCTTTTTAGTTGCAAAACCTTTACCCGTTTTTTCGTTATAAACAAAGACGTCGGCATGTAGCTCATTCTTATTCTTTTTATCGACATATATCACATTTCCATAGCCTTGTCCAATGCATGTATTCTTATCTCTGTATAAAGTATCGCCCGTAATGACCTTCTCTTTACTTGTAATAGTTGACCTTGAGAACAACTCCACCTTATCTTTCTTGGTATCGAAGTAACCATCTTGGGTTTTCACAACATCACCATTATTTACAATTGTTGTAGGTCCTTTAAAGTGAGCTTTCGACTTTGAGGCATCATAATATAAGGTATCGGTATCAATATTGCTTTTTTTGCTTTTGAGTTTTACCCTAAAATAGAAAACGGCTTGACGTGATTGAGTATTGTATTCGCCCCAATCTGCAATCAATTGATCTTTTCCATCTACCAGTTTTCCACCGTCAAAGAAGTATGCATTCTTATACATTCGGTCGTAATTAAGACTATCTGTATAAAGAGTTTGATTGCGATGCTTCAATACAACATTTTTTCTTACTTCCAGAATTTGTGTCACTCCATCATAAAACCCACGCTCGCCTTTAAGCGAAAGGGTATCACCTTGTCGAAAAAAGACACGTCCAAAAGCTCTAACAGAGTTCGATTCTTGATAGAGATAGGCACTATCACATGTGAGAGTTGCCCCATTGTGCTTCAAGCGAACATTGCCTTTTAATATCTGAGCATCAGGATTTGTACCATAAATATCACGCTTTAGCTCGTCAGCATGCTCCAAATAAACCTTTTGGTCTTCAGGTTTTACACGCTTATTTTTAGGCTTGTTATAGGCAAATAGTGCACATAATCCAAAGAGGCATAGAACCAATAACATACTGATTCTATGCCTTATAGACTTTAATTCCTTATCTTTTATATATCTCATTTAATCCAACCTTGATACTCAAAGTTACAATTCTTATACTGATTTTCCATTCTTATATAGGTGTTCTTTATTTTATTAACCACCCAGTTGTGTAAGAATTTCTCTCGTTCTTTGGCTAATACCACGTTTTTAAGCACCTGATAATCTTCTGTTATCACAGCTTTATGAGCATCTACTCTGTTCTTTAGTTTCACTATGGCACACACTTTCTTACCTCTTTCGTTCACCATTTCAAACACATTAGATATCTCTCCTGGCTTTAACTTTTCTACTTGACGAGCCACTTCTGTAGGAAGATCACGCATTTGGAAACGAGATGTGCGTTCATTGTTTACGTTGTTCACCATCAAACCTTTGTTGTTTCGGGTATCTTTATCATCTGATACGTGAAAAGCTGCATCTTCAAAGGTGAATTTACCATCACGAATATCGGTTAAAAGCGAGTCCATTTTCACTCTTGTTGCCTCTACTATCTCTGCAGAAACAATAGGCTTACGCAAGATATGACGAACTTTCACTTTATCACCACGCTTATCAATCAATTGAATGATGTGATAACCGAATTCTGTTTCAACTATCTTTGAAATCTTCTTTGGGTCTGTTAAGTTGAAAGCAACAGCCGCAAAAGCAGGGTCAAACATTCCTCTTCCAGTATAATCCATCTCCCCTCCTTGACGAGCAGAGCCTGGATCTTCTGAATAAAGACGTGCTAATGTAGCAAAAGAGGTTTCACCTTTGGTTACTCTGTCAGTGTAATCACGCAACTCGTCTTTCACTTTTGCAATCTCTTCTTGGCTCACTCGAGGTAGCATTGTAATGATTTCAACCTCTACTGTTGTAGGAACGGTTGGCACACTGTCTGCTGGAAGCGACTCAAAGTAACGACGAACGTCACTTGGTGTCACCGCAATATCTTTGACAAGCTTCTTTTTCATTTCTTGAATCAACAGTCGATTCTTGAAATCATCATGCATTTGCTGACGAATTTGTGTGATGCTTTGACGGCGATACTCTTCTAATTTCTCTTTAGAACCAATTTGTTGAATCCAATAATTGATTTGTTGTTCAATCTCAGAAGCGATCTCCGACTCGCTAATATCTATTGAGTCGATAGCTGCTTGATGCAAGAATAGCTTTTGAACAGCCAATTGTTCAGGAATGATACAATCGGGATCACCATTCCATTTTACTCCTTCTAATTCAGATTGAAGGCGCATTGCTTCTACATCCGATTTCAAAATGGGTTCATCTCCCACCACCCAAATAACCTCATCTACTACACTTTGTGGATTAACCGACACAGCTTTAGTTGTTTTGGGCAACGAATCATTACTATGAGAGTTGGCACCTAAACGGCCAGCTTGCAAACTCATGCCTGCATAAGTCATTAAGAAAGCAAGTCCTATAGATATTTTTTGTCTTCTATTCATTTGTGCTATACGATGTAAAACCAAGACTTTTGTTGCTTAGTTGATGGTTGATAATTCTTTTTTATTGATTACTATTGAGTGGCTTTTCTTTAGTTTTGCAAGCCATTGTTGTTCTAAATGTTCTTTATAGTCTGCCAAAACCTGCCAAGCCACTTCGCTTTTCAAGTCGGGTTGCTTCACTTTCTTTCCTACAATCTTAGTAAAAGGAAACTCAGAAGCACCGCTATTGGTGTTGTGTTGTTTATAAAATTGTTTATCAACAACAGTATTTTCGCCTAAAGAGAAGCTGCCTTCGTCTATTTTAAACGATTCTTTTGAACCGCCAACGGCATTCTCTATCGCTGCTTTATTCAAGTTTAGAAGTGGTGCATGCTTTGCTTTTTTCTCTAATTCCTTTAGCAATTCAGCACTCTTAGCATACAACACATAACCTTTAAAGCGTGGTTCATCAAATCGATATTTCTTTTTATTCGCTTCAAAATAACGCTCTAAAGCTCCCGAATCTGCCTCTACTCCATTCCATACATGGTGGTTTAAGTAGGTAAGTAGCTGTTCGTTTGATGAAGACTGAGCATCCAATGCTTTAGAGATGGTAGCTACCGACGATGTTTTAAATGCCTCATCTGCTGTAGAACTCGCTACTAAAGAAAGACTATTGTTCACCTCTCCATTTGCAAAAACATGCTGTATGTCGATACCTTTACGCACGTTATCTTTCAAAATGAAGTCGATGATATTTGCCTTTACATCGTTATAGGGCAAGAAATCTACTTTCTTTTGAAGATAGAGAAGATGATATCCGTCTACAGACATAAAAGGTTTGCTCACTTCTCCTGGTGATAACGCAAAGGCAACGTTCTCAAATTCGCTTAAAGTTTGCCCTTTAGCCAACCATGGCAATTCGCCTTTTGTGGCACGATATAGGGTGTTTTGGGTGTAGAGCTGAGCCAACTTACCAAAGTCTTCGCCTGCTTTCACCTTATTATATATAGCTTCTATTTGGTCTTTTGCATTCTTTTCGTCTGCCTTACTGGCTCTTTGACTAAGATAAATATGGATATCTTGCAATTTCACGAGTCCGCCTTTTGAACTCACTTCTGAAGCTATTTTATTGTAGATGTTACGTGCTTGCTGTTCGATATCAGCCGAAACCGCAACATTATTTTTTACTATTGGAGCAGAAGAAATAGTCTTTTTATTTCTATTATCTATGGTAATGTCCTGCTGTTGTTGCGCTGCCACCTTATGTTTTAAATAATATTCGGCATAACGCTCTGCAAAATGATATAGCTCTTTCTTACTAGAAACGCCATTTGGATAATTTTGTTTATAGGCATCTATGAAGATAGAACGATCAATTGGTTCACCATCTATCGTCATAACAACATTGTGTTCTTGCGCACTTAGGACAGCACTACACAATAAAGATATTAGTAATAACTTGTTTCTTTTCAATATTCTATTTTCTGCTTATACTCTTTTGAGTTATACTTGCTGTTTTAATTGCTTTTTATTGTGATATTGAAGAGCACTATATCGTCATATAATGCCCTTCAACAGTTATTCTTATTCTGGGCGAGAATAGTTTGGAGCCTCACTTGTAATTGAGATATCGTGTGGGTGACTCTCTAAAACTCCAGCGTTAGTGATACGTGTAAACTTAGCATTGTGCAAGTTATTGATTGTTTCAGCACCACAATATCCCATACCAGAACGTAGTCCTCCAACCAATTGATATATCACTTCTTGAACTGTTCCCTTATAAGGTACACGACCAGCGATACCTTCTGGAACGAGTTTCTTAACGTCTTGAGTATCTCCTTGGAAGTATCTATCCTTCGAACCGTTCTTTTGTTCCATTGCTTCTAAGCTACCCATACCTCGGTAACTCTTAAACTTACGGCCGTTAAAGATGATTGTTTCGCCTGGACTTTCTTCTGTACCAGCTACCATTGAACCAATCATTACACAGCTTCCACCAGCTGCAAGTGCCTTAACAACATCGCCTGAATAGCGCAAACCACCATCGGCAATCAAAGGAACATCGGTATCTTTCAATGCAGCATATACGTCATAGATAGCGCTTAGCTGTGGAACTCCAACACCAGCAACAACACGTGTGGTACAAATAGAACCAGGACCAATTCCCACTTTCACAGCATCTGCTCCGTGTTCTACAAGCATTTTAGCTGCTTCACCTGTAGCAACGTTTCCTACTACGATATCTATTTCGGGGAAAGAACGTTTTGCTTCTACCAATTTTTCAATCACTGCCTTTGAATGTCCGTGCGCAGTATCGATAACAATTGCATCTGCGCCAGCATTAACAAGGGCTTGCATGCGCTCTAATGTGTCGTGAGTTACACCCACACCAGCAGCTACTCTCAAGCGACCTTTGCTGTCTTTACATGCCATAGGCTTATCTTTTGCCTTGGTAATGTCTTTATATGTAATCAAACCAACAAGATGATTCTCTGCATCTACAACGGGAAGTTTTTCAATTTTGTTCTCTTGTAGGATTTGTGCAGCCGCAACAAGGTCGGTTTGTGTATGGGTAGTAACAAGATTTTCACTTGTCATCACATCGTCAATCAATTTGTCTAAGTTGCGTTCAAAGCGCAAATCACGATTGGTAACGATTCCAACTAAACAGTTATGAGCATCAACTACGGGAATACCACCAATGTGATACTCGCTCATTATTGCCAAAGCATCTTTCACCTTGCTTCCTCTTTGAATAGTTACAGGGTGATAAATCATTCCGTTTTCTGCTCTCTTAACAATTGAAACTTGTTTAGCTTGCTCTTCAATGCTCATGTTTTTGTGGATAACTCCTATTCCTCCTTCACGTGCAATTGCAATTGCCATTGCCGATTCAGTAACAGTATCCATAGCGGCTGTTACAAAAGGAACGTTCAAAACTATGTTTCTTGAAAAGCGAGTTTGCAAAGAAACAGACTTAGGAAGAACTTCTGAGTAAGCTGGAATTAATAGGACATCGTCATAAGTAAGACCGTCCATCACGATTTTATCTGCAACAAATGATGACATATAAGTGTTTTTTACGAATTTATTGCGTGCAAATTTAATAATAAAAATTCACATCACAACGTGTTTTTGAATAATTCATACCTTAAATAATTACAAAAAATATATTGCAAGTTTTCTACTCTCTTTTTCCATTTTCCACATTAGACTACATCAAGGGCAAAAGTCTTTATTAAAAAAAGGAAAACAACTGCAAAAGAAGGAGTATTTTTTGTAATAATAAAAGCAATGCAATTGCACTGCAAAAGAACCGTTTTTATACAATAAGAGCAATACTTTTTCAAATGAAAAGCATTGCTCTTACATTTCACTTATGCCCTACTTATATAATAAGGTGTGGTGTATAGGGAGTTAGTTTGCCATTTCCGACAAGAATTTAATGCGTACTAAGCGCAATTCATCTTCGTCAAAACTACCATCAAACTCATCTAATGCGGTTTCGATGCAATCAGTTTCACTCTCTCTAAAATAGTCGTAGATCGCTTCAATGCAGTCGTCATCCATCACATCTTCTAGGAAATAATCGATATTCACTTTTGTTCCACTATACACGATGCGTTCTATTTCGGTGAGAAGTTCATCAAAATCCAATCCCATTGCATTGGCAATATCGTCTAATGCTATTTGTTTGTCGATGCTATTGATGATCTTTAGTTTTGCATTTGAGCGTTTTGCGATGGTTCTCACACGCATTTCTTCGGGTCGAATAATGTCATTCTCTTTACAATATTCGCTGATACACTCCCAAAACTCTTTTCCATAGCGTTTTGCTTTGCCCTCTCCTACTCCTTGAATATTGAGCAAGTCTTGGCAATTAACAGGATACATGGTTGCCATTTGCTCTAAAGATACGTCTTGAAAAATGACATACGGAGGCAAATTATGGCGTTTTGCCACTTTGCTCCTCAGCGTTTTTAAGATGTAATACAAATCTTCGTCTAAAGCAGAAACCTTGCCTTCTGACGTTCCATCATACTCTACATTATCAAAGTCGGCATCTTCTACAATCATGAAAGAATGAGGATGTTCGATAAATTCCTTTCCTTTCTCGGTGATTTTCAATATGCCGTAGTTCTCAATATTCTTCTTGATATAACCTGATATCAACGCTTGTCGAATAACAGGGTTCCATATTTTCGAACGTTCTTCTTCGCCTTCGCCAAACACTTCCAATTGATCGTGTCGGTGAGAAACCACATCATCGGTTGCATTTCCAGTGACAACGTCAATGACATACTCTTGTCTAAAATTTTCTTTTAATGCAATAATGGTACGAAGAACGATCTCTAACGCCTTTTGAGCTTCTATTTTCTCCGCAGGACGATTGCAATTGTCACAATTTCCGCAGTTTTCTTTATGATATTCTTCACCAAAATAGTGCAATAACATCTTTCTTCTACAAACAGAAGACTCTGCATAAGCGGCGGTTTCTTTTAGCAGTTGTCTACCTATATCTTGCTCGGCAACTGGCTTTCCCTCCATAAATTTCTCGAGTTTCTGTATGTCTTTATACGAATAGAATGCCAAACAATGTCCTTCTCCACCATCTCTTCCAGCACGACCTGTCTCTTGATAATATCCTTCAAGACTCTTTGGAATATCATAATGCACTACAAATCGCACATCGGGCTTATCTATTCCCATTCCAAAGGCAATAGTTGCCACAATAACATCAATGCGTTCCATTAAGAAATCATCTTGTGTTTGAGATCTAGGAATATTATCTAAACCTGCATGATAAGCTGCAGCTTTAATATTGTTGGCTTGCAATATAGCTGAAAGCTCTTCTACTTTCTTGCGTGAAAGACAATAAACAATTCCGCTTTTTCCTTCGTTCTTCTTTATAAACTTGATGAGTTCTTTATCAACATCATTGGTTTTAGGACGCACTTCGTAATAAAGATTGGCACGATTAAATGAGCTTTTGAATTCTTTAGCATCCAATATGCCTAAACTTTTCTTGATATCGGTTCGCACTTTGTCTGTAGCTGTAGCCGTAAGAGCTATAACTGGGGCTTGACCAATGCAGTTAATCATTGGTCTAATGTTGCGGTATTCGGGCCGGAAGTCGTGCCCCCACTCCGAAATACAATGCGCTTCGTCTATAGCATAAAAGGAAATCTTAACCGATTTGAGGAATTCTACATTGTCAGGTTTAATTAATGACTCGGGAGCAACATACAATAATTTTGTTTTTCCACTCCTTATATCTTCCATTACCTGTGCTATTGCAGCTTTGTTTAACGACGAGTTGATGTAATGAGCAACTCCATTTTCTTCGCTTATTCCGTTAATAACGTCTACTTGATTCTTCATTAGAGCTATTAAGGGCGATATAACAACTGCAACTCCATCCATAATGAGAGACGGAAGTTGATAACAAAGACTCTTACCTCCACCAGTTGGCATCAAAACAAACGAATCTTTGCCATCAAGTAGATTTCGGATAATAGCTTCTTGGTCACCTTTAAAGGTATCAAAACCAAAATATTGCTTTAGCTTTTCAGTTAGATTAAGTGCCTTAGTCATAGTTGTCTTTTAGAAATCTAACTAAACAATAAAACTAAATTCTATTGTTTAGTTAGTTGAGGTTATTATTTTTGCAAATATTCTCTTATCAAGTTTAGTTATCTAAGTGTGCTTTATCAATATGCTTTTGGGCATAAGCTAATGTAACTTTGAAGCTCTTCTTCTTTGAAGAGGGCACTTCAAACATGGCATCTATCATCATTGCTTCGACAATTGAGCGCAATCCACGTGCTCCAAGCTTGTATTCTACGGCTTTATCTACAACATAATCGAGCGCAGCTGTGTCGAATTCAAGTTTTATTCCGTCCATTGCAAAGAGTTTTTCATATTGCTTTACGATTGAGTTTTTAGGCTCAACCAAAATTCTACGCAATGCTTCTCTGTTCAAAGGATTAAGGTGTGTCAATACAGGAAGACGTCCAATGATTTCAGGAATCAATCCAAACGATTTCAAATCTTGTGGAAGAATATATTTCATTAAATCTTCTTTATCAACGTTTCTCAAGTTTTGCACTGAGTTATAGCCCACAACATGAGTATTAAGTCGTTGTGCAATCTTTCGCTCTATGCCATCGAATGCACCTCCACAGATAAACAAAATATTTCGAGTATCAACGTGAATATAATCTTGATCGGGGTGTTTTCGTCCACCTTTTGGTGGAACATTCACCATAGTTCCTTCTAAAAGCTTCAATAATCCTTGTTGAACACCTTCTCCACTCACATCTCTTGTGATAGAAGGGTTATCGGCTTTGCGAGCAATTTTATCGATTTCGTCAATGAATACGATTCCTCTTTGAGCCGCTTCGAGGTCATAATCAGCCACTTGCAGCAATCTACTAAGAATGCTTTCCACATCTTCTCCAACATAACCTGCTTCGGTAAACACCGTAGCATCAACGATTGTGAAAGGCACTTTCAAGAGTTTTGCAATGGTTCGAGCAAGAAGTGTCTTACCTGTACCTGTACTTCCTACCATAATAATATTGCTTTTCTCTATTTCTACGCCATCATCATCAGCCGATTGATTCAATCTTTTATAGTGATTATATACTGCTACTGCTAAATAACGCTTCGCATCATCTTGTCCAATGATATATTGATCGAGATAATTTTTTATCTCTTGTGGTTTAGGAACCTTGTTTAAATCAAGCGAGAAGTCGTTTGCAGGAAGATCACCTACTTCTTTTTTCAGTTCATTTTCTGTGCCATCGTGCTTTGCTTGATTCAGAATTATCTTATAAGCCTGCACTGTACAATCTGGACATATTGCACCATTAGAACCCTTTAGCAATGTTCCTACTTGGTATTCGCTACGTCCACATATACAGCATTTATCGTTAGCCATTATAATTTCTTTCTTTTTAAGTGAATCTTTACCGTAAGGTGTTTTACAACAAAGAGCCTTCTTCTATTAAGTTAATTATTTCTTGCGTTTCAATACAGTATCAATCATACCATATTCTTTTGCCTCTTCAGCAGTCATCCAATAGTTTCGATCGCTATCTTGCCATACTTTATCGAATGGAGTGTGCGAATGGTCAGAAATAATGGTATACAATTCTTTCTTCATCTTAATGATTTCACGAGCTTCTATCTCGATATCAGAAGCTTGTCCTTGCACTCCTCCAAGTGGTTGGTGTATCATTACACGTCCATGAGGTAACGCAGAGCGTTTGCCTTCTGCACCAGATACGAGTAAAACGGCTGCCATTGACGCTGCCATACCTGTACAAATGGTTGCCACGTCACTTGTAATGAATTGCATTGTGTCGTATATTCCCAATCCTGCAGTTACGCTTCCACCAGGACTATTGATGTAGATTGAAATGTCTTTTCCACTATCTACCGAATCAAGATACAACAATTGAGCCTGTAATGTGTTAGCTGTATAATCATCAATAGGTGTTCCTAAGAAGATAATACGATCCATCATCAAACGTGAAAACACGTCCATTTGAGTTACATTCAATTGTCTTTCTTCTAAGATATATGGATTAAGATATTGTGCTTGTGCCTTCATCACATCATCAAGCATAAGTCCATTCATGCCTAAATGCTGTGTTGCGTACTTTCTAAAATCGTTGTTCATAACTTATATTATCATTTATATATGCCTAAAGGACAAGTATTTAAATTTAAAACACCTTTTACCCTAAGACTTTGATTATTATATGCAAAACAAAAGGTTGCCAACTCTCTTGTTTACATTGCTTATATACAAAGTTAAACAAAAAACTTGACAACCTCTTTTTATTAGAAGTTTTTTTTCGTTAAAAGCGAATTATTTACCCTCTACAATTTTATTAAACTCGTCTAGTGTAACCTCTTTAGTTTCGAGTGTAACGACTTTCTTCAATGCTTCGATAAGTTTCAAATCTACAGCACGATCTACAAAGGCGTCAACATTTTCTTTTTTCTTGAACATTTCGGTTACATAATTGTCGACATATTCCTCTGGAACTTGAACCATTCCATATTGAGCGAATTGAATGCGTGCTGTTTCTTTAGCAGCTTCTCTTACGTCTTGATCTTCAATCTTCACCTTATTAGCTTCAACTAACTGTTCTTTAATAAGATGCCATGTTAATTGTTGGATGCTTGCTTCATAGTTCTTTTCTACGAATTCTTCACCTCTTTCTTTGTTGTTCAACAACATCACTCTCTTAAGAGTTTCGTCTGGGAAAGTCAATTTGCCCACTTTACCTTCTAGGTAGCTGCGAACATCAAGTAAGAATTTATAGTCACAATCTGTAACTGTTTGTTCTTTAATTCCTTCAGCGATTTTAGTTCTGAACTCTTCAAGGCTCTTTACTTCACCTTCGCCATAGATTTGATCGAACAATGCTTGGTTTACTTCAGCCTTTTCGAAACGACTAATTTCAGTGATTTGGTAGCTAAAGTCGCCTTCGTGCTGTGCAATTTCTTCACGCTTAACTTTTAATAGCGCAGCAATTTCAGAGTCATTATCAGGATAAGCCTTGCGAGGATTGAATACAATCACGTCACCTAGCTTAGCATTGTCGAATAGTTTGCGTTGATCTTCAACCTTAATGAATTCAGGCATCATAACAGATGCTTCTAAAGTAATACCACCTTCTTTAGTATTTCCTTTTTCATCAAGTTCTCTAAGATCACCCTTAAGCATATCATTCTTTTGATATTCTTCAGCTTTTACATATTGTCCTGTGCGAGAAGCGAAGATATCCACTTGCTTATCCACTGTTGCATCGTCTACCTTAATATCATAGTAAGGAAGTTTATCTTTGCTTGTAAGTTCCACTTTAAGCTCAGGTGCAACTGCAATATCAAAATAGAATGTGTAAGGAGGTTCCTTTTCCAAGTCTTGTGCTTCTTGTTTTGCAGATGGAAGAGGTTCGCCTAACATATTAATTTTATTGTCTTTAATATATTTGTATAGTTCTTCTCCAACCACTTTGTTGATTGCATCCAACTTCAAATATTCACCATATTGCTTTTTAATCAAGCCCATTGGTGCCATTCCTTTACGGAATCCTGGGATATTTGCTTGTTTACGATAGTCTTTTAACGACTTTTCTACTTTTTCTTTGTAGTCAGATTCTTCGACAATAATGGTCATTAAGCCATTTACTTTGTCTTGATTTTCAAATGAAACTTTCATCTATTATCTTTATTTCTATTATTTATTAATTCTAACTTTTAGCAACAAAGGTAGTTATATTTGGTCAATTTGCCTAATATAAACCTCTTTTTTCTTGTTTTTAAATAACAAAAAGCATGCCGTTTAATTATAAAAGAGATACAACATGCACTTTTGACATACTCAAAAGCACGCAATTCGCCCTCTATTCTGCATACTTTAACGTTTAAATTTGCTGAGCCATACGTTCTTTTTTCTGTGCATCTATCTCCTGAAAATCCTTTTTTCTAAGCACAAAAGAGTTACTTAAATATTTTTCTCTTACAATTTTGTTCTCTGCAAGTTCTTCTGGTGAGCCTTGAAAAAGAATCTTTCCCTCAAAAAGAAGATAGGCTCTATCGGTGATAGTCAATGTTTCTTGCACATTGTGGTCGGTAATTAAGATACCAATGTTTTTGTCTTTCAACTGCCAAACAATGTGTTGAATGTCCTCAACAGCAATGGGGTCTACTCCAGCAAAAGGCTCATCGAGCATGATAAACTTTGGATCTATCGCCAAACAACGTGCGATTTCGGTTCTACGACGCTCTCCTCCCGACAATTGGTCGCCCATATTCTTGCGCACTTTGCCCAATCTAAACTCGGCAATGAGACTCTCTAACTTTTCAAGTTGATAGCTTCTGGGCTTACCCGTCATTTCTAACACCGACAAGATGTTATCTTCTACGCTCATTTTTCTAAACACACTTGCCTCTTGTGGAAGGTATCCAATACCCGAACGGGCACGCTTCGACACTGGAAGTTGCGTGATATCTTGGTCGTTTAGATAAATATGTCCTTCGTTAGGAACAATCAAACCAGTTGTCATATAGAACGAAGTTGTCTTTCCTGCACCATTAGGTCCAAGCAAACCAACAATCTCTCCTTGTTTAACATTAATCGAAACATCGTTTACAACGGTTCTTTTTCCATATCGTTTAACAAGTCCCTCGGTTCTTAAAACCAACGACTCGCCTTGTTTTTCGGTGTCTATCATCTCGTTAACCATGTCGTTTGAAATAACATCTTTCGGTGCAAAGATAGGTATATTTTATGAGATTACAAGATAAAAGCATTAATATTACATTGCAAAATCATTGATATTGCACTCTAAAAGCATTGCAATTATGATGTAAAAGCACTGCTTTTTGAAACGATGTAAAACAACTATATATATAAAATAGGTGTAATGTTCTTTTGAACGAACAGTGTTTTAAAGAAGAAGAGCTATTCGTTTCCAATAAAAAAGCGAACCATCTGTGGTCCGCTTTTCCATTTGTTATTATTTATTATCTATCTGATTGTTTAATTTCTCAGCACTTGTTCTACCTCATAAACTGCCACCCAAAGCAGTGTAATGAGTGCAATAATGAGTATTAAAGGCGATGGAAGCGAAACATTCATCGATGCCATCTCTCCCCAAAAGTCACCTAAAAAGGTTAAAAATAAATGCTTCATCGTTGTTATTCCTCCCAACACAAAGAACAACACCACCGAAACGATTCCCATAATCCACTGCCACAAGCGTCCCCAAACAGAATTATTGGAAGGTAGTTGCTGCATCACTCTATCTGAAAAGCCATCATCTTTGATGGTTTGTTTGTTCTTTTCAAGAAATTGAAGTATTTGTTCTTCGTCGTGTTTATTGATCATATCCATTGTTCTTTAAATATGTTGAAAGTTTTTCTTTGCCTCTTGAGAGGTGCGATTTCACTGTTCCTGCGGGCAATTCCATAATGGTTGCAATTTTATCTATGGCATATCCTTCAACCAATTGCAAGGTTATACACGTTCGCTCTTTATCGTTCAGGGTTTGAAAAGCCTCGTATAAGTCTAACTTCAGCGTGCTATCAGCCCCTGTTGTGGCGTGTGTTTTCAGCTCAGTTACATCAAAATGCGCTGCATTCTTAGGACTTCTAACATGATCGTAATACACATTATACGCTATTTTGTATAACCATGTAGAGAAGTTAGATAAGCCTTTAAAATGCGCAATGTGCGTATAAGCTTTGATAAAGGTTTCTTGTGCCAGGTCATCGGCTAAGAGTTCGTTTCCCAATGTCTGATTCAAAAAGAACCGACGAACGCCCTCTTGGTACTTCAGCACAAGCTTATCAAATGCACGTTTATTGCGAAATACGGCAACTTGAGTAACTAATGATATGTCGTCTAGCGGCTTCACTGGATCTTATTCTTCTGTATTTTCCTCACGATTCTTTTTCGCACGCTTTCCAATATACAACTTTCCAAGTCCTATACACAGAATAAGTAAACCTATTCCAGATAGAGGTCCTGCTCCAAGTATAAAGAAGAAGCACGCCAAACCAGCACCAAGTGCCACCAACTGCACGCCTTTTCGCCATGCAATTTCATCTTCGTGCGCCCAATATTCTTGACGATTCACAGGCTGTTCCATTGCTTGTTTAATGCGCATTTGCTCTAATTGTGCCTTTGTATCTTGTTTTTTAACGAGATATCTAATTAATACTATCAATAAAATAATGGGCAATGCCACAGCAATAATAGAGCAAATTACCATTAAAGCAATCAATACAAATCCCCAAACGCCATAAGATTGGAAGGTGCTAAGTCCTTTTTCGATAGCCTTTAAGTCGTTGATATCATCTTCATCAGAATCAAATCTGCCATCAAATCCATCGTCATCAAAATCCGAATCAACAGAATTTGCGTTCGAAGCAACACTATTTCCCGCTGTATCTGCAACAGTTGCTGTGACTGCTTGTTCTATTTTATTTAAATGGTTTCTATGTTTTTGAGCAGTAGAAACTACACATAATGTTGTTGAAAAGAGCAACATTAAAGCTAAACTTAATCTTTTCATATTCTAAATTACTTTTGTTTTGTTTTACTAATTAGACGCAATGACATCACGATTAGTTGCAAAGAAAGTGTTTTTTTTCTACTTTTGCAATTGAAAAAAGCATAAAGTGATGAATTTACCCAAAGACTTTATAACCCAAACAAGGGAATTATTAGGTGAAGAACGATTTGCATTGCTCGAAAAAGGACTCAAGATGGCACCTTCAACCAGTATTCGTTTCAATCCATTTAAGGTAACTTCGGCAAGCGTTTCACCAACTCTTGCCCCTCAACAAGTGCCTTGGTGTGGCGAAGGTTACTATCTTTCAGAACGTCCTAACTTCACTTTTGATCCACTCTTTCATGCAGGTTGTTATTATGTTCAAGAGGCTTCGTCAATGTTTTTATATCATGTTTTAAAACAAGTGATGCCTCATCAGCCCCTAATGGCACTCGATTTGTGTGCCGCTCCTGGTGGAAAAACAACCCTATTGCGCACCCTTCTGCCTAACGAAAGCATTCTTTTTGCGAACGAAGCGATATACAATCGTGCCAATATCTTGGTTGAAAATATAGAGAAATTTGGTCATTCCGACGTCATTGTAACGAACAATTACGCTGCAGACTATAAGAAAACAGGTCTTGCTTTCGACCTTATTGTTACCGATGTGCCTTGTTCTGGCGAGGGAATGTTTCGCAAAGACGAGGGCGCAATCAATCAATGGAGCAGTCAATATGTAGAGAAATGCCAACAACTTCAACGTGAAATTGTGAGCGATATATGGCATAATCTGAAAGAAGACGGCATACTTATCTATTCAACCTGCACGTTTAATGCCCTCGAAAACGAAGAGAATGTAGAATGGATTATCAACGAATTGGGAGCAGAATGTATCGACATAACAATTGATAGCAATTGGAACATCACCCCTGCACTATCTAATAAGGTGAAAGGCTATCGTTTTTTACCTGGTATTAGTAAAGGAGAAGGACTCTTTATGTGCGCTCTTCGCAAAACGAGTGAGCACCATGCTCGTGCCAACAAGATAAAGAAGAGCAAGCAAAGCAACATCAACTCAAAGTCGTTCGACAACTGGTTGCAAAACCAAAACAGCTATTCACTCGTAGAAAAGAACGAAAAGGTAATGGCTATTCCACAGTTCTTGGCTTCTGTTTATGAACAAGTTGCCAATCAGTTGCGCATTCTTCATGCAGGAATAACTATGGGAACACAAAAAGGAAAGAGCCTCATTCCCCACCCTTCTCTTGCCTTTTCAACTCAAATCAATCGACAAGCGTTTTGCAATGAAGAGGTTTCTTATCAACAAGCAATATCTTTCTTGCGAAAAGAAGCCATCACTCTGTCGCCAGAAACGCCCAGAGGTATTGTGCTGATAACCTACAATAATCAGCCAATAGGATTTGTAAACAACCTCGGAAACAGAGCCAATAACTTGTATTCGAATGAATGGAAGATTAAAAGTGGATATCTTCCCGAAGTTATTCCCAGCGTTATTACTTTATAAAACGCATCATTTTTTATCATAAGAATAAGGTTTTTCGTTTAGAAAAAACATTCATAAATGATTCGAACACATCACTTTGGTGTATTAGAATCATTATTTTTAGGTATTGCATTGTTCTCTTTATCGTTGTATCTTTGCACCATATTAAATACCTAGTCAATTTTATTGCTTTATAAAGAGATTGAATGACAGGTGTTTTCGGGATAGAAATAAATTATATTATCATGCAATTAAAATTTAAAAGAAGTCTTGCTCTATTGTTATTAAGTACTTCTATGAGCGTATATGCTCAACAAACATATACCGCTCGTGTAGTAAATCAAGAGACAGGAGAACCCATTATTGGTGCCATTGTAAGTTCTTCGAATGGCGAAAAAGCGCTAACCGATGCGCAAGGTCGCTTTTCTTTACCCTTAAATGAAAATCAAACCATTCGCATTAGCTATTTAGGTTTTGCCCCACAAAGCGTTAATGGCAAAGCATTTCGCAACGGAATGGTTATCGGTTTGATACCAGGTATCGACCTACAAGAGGTAAAAGTCACTGCAAGTATATCGAGTGCACGAAGCAAAAAAGCCCTTGGTAGCAACGTAGAGCACGTTGATGTGAGCAAATTAACCGCAAATGAGCATGCGAACTCATTGAGTGACATTCTTGATGGACGTGTTGGTGGCGTTCAAATGTACCAAAGTAACGGCAAAGTGGGCATGCCTATTCGCTTTAATATGCGTAGTGGAGCCACAATAAGTATGGATAGAGATCCCATTATCTATGTTGATGGAATTAAATATAACACCTCGCACATCTCAGACATCAATAGTTCGCAAGACGCTTTAAGTGCTTTAAACGACCTTCCGATAGAAGATATCGCATCAATAGACGTGATAAAGGGTCCTTCTGCCGCTGCAAGTTATGGCGCAGAAGCTGCAAATGGCGTTATTGTTATCACCACTAAGCGAGGTAGTTTCAATGCAAAAGAAAACGACAGAGCAGCTATTCAGGTTAAAATGTCATTGGGTGCGGCTTCGTTAGCACGCAAATATAATCAGTTTGTAAATAACGATCCACTCAATAACTTCTTCGAAACGGGTTGGCAAAAGAATCTTTATGGAACCATATCTAAAAGCTTTCGAGGTAATCAAAACATGTTATTCTCTTACAATATGAATGATGTTGAGGGCATTGTACCTGGCAATAGAGACCAAAGACACACCTCTAAAATGGCTTATGACATTAAAAGTGGACCGCTAAGTGTTAGTGCAACAGCTTCGTATGTACACGGAAATATTAGTCTTCCACAAACTGCTATGGGTCGATACGATGCTATTTGGAATCTAATGATTAACCAAACACCTTGGCCTTACGTTGAAGAAAGCACATGGAGAGCGCAAAGTTGGACCTATAACAACGACCGTTTCTTGGGTAATATACGCTTAGGTTATTTGCTTCCAGGCGCAGTTAAGCTCGAAACAGTTATCGGAGTAGATGTCAATAGCACTAAAGGTGTCTACCGATTGCCTTATGGTTATCTCTTAGGAAATAACAATGAAGGTGCAAAGAACGTGAGTAACCGACGCAACTCGAGCTTTAATTGGGACATAAAGGCTTCTCGTAAGTTTAAATTAGCCGACAAATGGAACCTAACAGCAACACTTTTATCGCAAATAGCACGTCAATACGAAACCGTGAACGCTGTTAATGCGTCTCGTTTTAAAGGAGATGTAGACAATATTGCAGCAGCAACGGAGCGCAATGTGAGTGAGAACACGTTTGAACAACGCACTTGGGGACTCTATGGAGAGGCTTTTGTGAACTATGATAACCGCTTATTTATCAACGCAGGCTTACGAAGAGACGCCTCTAACCTTATCGGAAGCAACGTAGCAAGTATTTACTATCCTTCTTTGAGCGTTGCTTATAATTTAGAAAATCAAAAGTTTCGTCTTGCATACGGTGAGAGTGGACGTCTTCCTTATCCCACAGATGCACGCACATCTTATGTTATGGACGGCATATCTGCATACGGACCCACGGTTAAACCGCAGTTTAAAGGCAACCCAAACATAAGACCTGAGAGGATGAGAGAAATCGAATTGGGTACGGATTGGACCTTAGCTAAACACCATAACCTATCTCTTACTCTTTATGCTCAATACACTTCAGACGCTATTATCTACGAAAATCTCTTGTCTAGTGATGGCTGGATTGGTAGTATTCCACGCAATGTGGGTAGCATTAAGGGTCATGGTATCGAGTTTGGATATAATGGTTTAGTGTGGAAAAATGCCAACAAACATTCTTTAGACGTATATGCTAATGTCAATTATCAGGCGAATAAGGTGACCAACACAGGCGGAAACGACATCACCAACTATCCTAACGTCATTAAAAAGGGTTACCCTGTTTACTCTTTTTACTATCACACAGTTGAAAAAACGGCTTTAAATGCTGATGGATCGTATAACGCTAAGGTAGGAGCTATTGAGAGTTCTGACTATAAATACTTAGGTAAACCTTTCCCTTCAGTGAACGGTTCGTTTGGATTTAACTTGAAACTGTTCTCTAATATCACCTTTGGAACGAAGTGGAACTATGCTCTTGGAGCATCGGTTTACAACCAAAGCTTTTATAATACTGCGGGATTGGGCGACAATCTCAAGAAACGCAACGACCAGTTAACGGCTCTTGCTAATGCAACTGTGGGCACTCCTGAATACGAAAAAATTGCTAACGAATTGGCATACACAGCTCGTTTCAGAGCGAACTACATTGAAAAAGCAGACTTCTTGCGACTTTCTAACCTCAATGTGGGATATGATTTCACTTCGTTAGCACGCAAACTCACTAACAACACGATAACTGGTATGAAACTATCGTTCTCTATTCAGAATGTATTTGTTATCACTAACTATTCTGGAGCCGACCCTCAAGTGGAGGGAAATGGCGGTAATCGCAAACAAAGAGGTATCGGAAGTTTGTCGAGAGACATCACCAATGCGCCTCATCCACGCACCTACACTGCCACTCTTAGTTTCACTTTATAATTCAATTAATAAGCAATGAAAAAACTAATTATAATGGCTTTTGCCATATCTACCATACTTTCTGGTTGCGATTCGTGGGTCGACAAGGCTGAAACCCCAAGTAATACGCTTACTTATGATGAACTAAAGCGACCAAGTATGATTGCAACTTTACAATCGAAGAACATCAGCGACGGTCCAATGGTGGCATTTGTAAAAACGCTTCAGGGTGAGGCTGCTGCCCAAATGTTCTTGGCTTTGGGCGCAACAGTTGACGAATTGACTGAAGGTACAATTCCTAATGCTCTACTTTATCGTCATATTTCGAGCGATAACATCACTCCGTCGTCGGGCACTCAAAACGATCTTTGGAACCGTTTGCAAAACTATTATGCAAGAAGTATCGAAGTTTTGAATGTTGCAAACGAACTTCCTGATAATAATACGAAAGCAACTAACTTGTCGAAGGCTTATGGAGGCTATATAGGAAACCTGCATTCGGGTTATGCTTTACAGCTTTTGGCAGAGTGTTTTTCTACTACTCCTAATGCCGAAGGTGGCTCAATACGTCTTAATAACGCTTTGATTTCGCACCAATCGCTCCTAACTATGGCGCAAGAACATTTTAACAAGGCGTTGGAATTTGTGCAAATGCAAGCTATTAAAGATGCTTCGAACTTCGACTACAATGCGGCAGTCCGCCAAATAAACACTTATAAACTTCGTTTAGCTATGCACCAACAACGTTATAGCGATGCTGCTACTTTGGTTTCGCTTGCTATTAACGACTCGGAACAGGTGGAGGTGATTTATAATAACGATGGCTCTGACAATCCTTTGTATGCTGCTATCGGTCCAAATGCTCGTGATGTGCAGGTTACTGCTGACTTGGAGGCTGCTCGTTCTACTACTGCTGAGCAAAACGCACTGCCTTTGAAGCACGCAAGTGTAGACAAGAAGAATCCTAATCGTTATAACATCTATGCCTCTGCGCTATCAAGAAAGGGCGCACTTGTTATTGCTGACGCTGCTGACATTCATTTTATTAAGGCTGAATTGATTGTTCGTGGCGTGCTAAGTGGTGACGCTTTAGTGGAGGTGAACAAGGTGATTGCAAAGTATAATGCGAGTGATGCGGAAACAGCTACTCCTTCTTTGGAACGTATTGCTACGCTTCGTCGCATCTATTTGGCATTGCGTGGCGAGCGAACTGCGGACATTAGACGTGGCTTGGAACAAGGTTCTGCGGCTACAAAGTGGCAACAACGCAAAACAAAATGGTTGCCTTTGCCTGAAAAGGAATTGGAAAACCTCCACTAACTCCGTACGACGGAGGGCGTATTTTCTTTTGATTTAAGAAAGATTTTCTCATAAGACGGAGGGTGATTTTCTTTAGTTTAGGAAGAAATTACCCATATAACGGAGAAGCATCTCCATACGATGGGAAACGGATTTCTTTAAATTTAGAACTCCAATCCTAAATAAAACGAGGATAATCGTTCTTTTTAAAGAAGGGTATTCGATATAAAGAGAAGCCCAAACGGAATAGAATATTGATGAAGTAACAATCTTGTTTGAACGAGATTGTTACTTTTTTATTGACTCTCCCCGTCACTTTGAAAAACAAATGAAATGAAAGTGACAAATAAAAGGAATGCTATTACTGTGTAAAAACATTGTATTTACATTGCAATAGAATTGAGTTAGCGAGGCAAAAGCATTGCTTTCAATTTACCATTTCTATAAGATTGAAAAGCATCTTTGTTGTAACTGGGCTTCAACCGAATTTCTATAACATCGAAACAAGGTGTGTTTTTCTGTTTCTACTCCTATCTCTTTCAAATAAGAAGGAAAACAGTTCGTCTCTAATTATCTTCTAATTTAAACAGAGAGGGTGAGTTTTTAGGAAAGAATGCGCAAAGAGTTGCGTGAAAAGAGCATTGCCTATTAGGCTTTTACATAATGCACAAAGTCGAAAGCAAAAGCGTGTTTCTCATCTTTTTCGTGGTGTTCTCTGCTCTTTTCTTTCCAGTCTTTATAATCAGGAAAGAAAGTATCGGCATGCTCGGGCACATTGTTCACCTCGGTAAGAATCAACTCTTCGGCAAAATCTAAGCACTGCTCATACACCTTTCCTCCACCTATAATAAATACCTTTTCGTCGTTTTGACAAGCTGAAAGAGCCTCTTCGAGTGAATGATACACGTCGCATCCTTCGAGAGTGATGTTCTGTTGGGTCAAAACTACGTTCTTTCTATTGGGTAATGCGCCTTTAGGAAGCGACTCGAAGGTGTTTCTACCCATTATAATGGTATGCCCTGAGGTGAGTGACTTGAAGTTTTTTAAATCGTTTGGAAGCCAATATAACAATTGATTTTGATAGCCAATGGCACGATTTTGGGCAACTGCCGCAATTACATATACTTTCATTATACAGAAACTTGGGCTTTAATATGGTCGTATGGATTATAGTCTTCGAGTGTGAAGTCTTCGTATTTAAAGCTGAAAATGTCTTTCACATCGGGATTGATGCGCATTTTTGGTAGCACACGTGGACTGCGTTGCAACTGCAATTGTGCCTGTTCAAGATGGTTAAGATAAAGGTGTGTGTCGCCAGTTGTATAAACAAACTCGCCAGCTTCGTAACCTGTTACTTGCGCAACCATCATTAACAATAACGAATAAGATGCAATGTTGAAGGGAACTCCTAAGAAAGTGTCGGCACTTCGTTGATATAATTGCAACGAAAGTTTATTGTTTGCCACATAAAACTGAAACAAACAGTGACATGGTGGCAACGCCATTTCGTCTACTTCGGCAGGGTTCCACGCTGTAACAATCATTCTCCTAGAGTCGGGATTGTTCTTGATCATATCCACAACTTGTGTTATTTGGTCGATGGTTCCACCTTTATAATTAGGCCAAGAACGCCATTGATGCCCATAAACAGGACCTAATTCGCCATTTTCGTCTGCCCATTCGTTCCAAATACGCACTCCATTTTCTTGCAAATAGCGCACGTTGGTATCGCCTTTTAAGAACCATAACAACTCGTGGATAATCGACTTAAGGTGCAATTTCTTTGTTGTCAATAACGGAAATCCATCTTCTAAGTTAAAACGCATTTGATAACCGAACACGCTTTTGGTGCCTGTTCCTGTTCGATCTCCTTTTGTTGCTCCGTTATTAATAATATGTTGGAGTAGGTCTAAATATGCTTTCATAACTTAAATTCCTTATTATTGACGTGTTGTTTTTATTTTGTTTTATTGAAAAAAGAATGGGTTTATCGCATGAGCCATGTGCCTTTGTGCTGAATCATGGGCACAACAATTTGCTCGCTTGTGCTATCTCCGAAGGTGAGCAACAAGAAAACGTCGGCTGTGTGCTTTGCTGTGTCGGCACGATGGCGTATCACTCGCACTTCTTTTATACCTTGATGCTCGGTTTGCTGTTGCGCAATAAACATCTTTGCATTGTCGAGCAACAAGTCACGATAACGCTTTGGAATACTATCTTGTTGATATGTTCCTTCTAAAAAAGCATCATAATGTCCTGCAACAAGGGTGTCGTAATAATGCTTTGCCACACGAGCAGCCACCTCGCCTTGATCGATTTCTTTGGCGCAAGCAATGACAAGCGCAATAAATACGATATATAATAGTTTCTTCATTCTTTCGTTTCGCAATTTATTTAAGTGGTTCGGAGTATCTAAAAAAGCTATTGTATTGAAAATGTTACTAGCTGTTCGAACAGTTATTTATCGCTATTTTGCTGTGCTTCGTTGGCTTTTACTTTTCTAAATAGGTCGGAAGCAAACACAAGGTCGTTGAGATGCTCGTTGGTTGAGTGCATCACTTCTGCTTTATTTCCTTGCCATTCTTTATGACCTTTATAAATAAAGGCTATGTTATCGCCAATTCCCATCACCGAGTTCATATCGTGCGTGTTGATGATGGTGGTGATATCGAACTCTTTTGTGATGCTTGATAGCAACTCGTCTATCACTAATGAGGTGCGAGGATCAAGTCCTGAGTTGGGCTCATCGCAGAAAAGATATTTTGGATTGAGCACTATGGCACGGGCAATAGCTACACGTTTTTGCATACCTCCTGATATTTCTCCTGGGAACTTTTGCTGTGCTTCGATTAGATTTACACGGTCTAAGCACTCTTGAGCACGTTTAACTCTATCACGATAGGTCATGTTTGAGAACATATCTAAGGGGAACATCACATTCTCGAGTACAGAAAGCGAGTCGAAAAGAGCTGCATTTTGAAATATCATTCCCATCTCTCTACGCATAGTAACCTTTTCTTTTTTGCTCATTTTTACAAAATCTCTACCGTCATAAAGCACCTGCCCTGATGTAGGAGCAAACAATCCTACTAGGTTTTTCATAAGAACTGTTTTACCAGAACCACTCTGTCCGATAATAAGATTTGTCTTGCCGTCTTCGAAAACTATGTTAATGTCTTTCAACACTTCTTTATCTTCGAATGACTTATATAGGTTTTTAACTTCAATCATATTTAAGAAAGGATTTGAGTGAGGAATACATCTGAGAAAAGAATTAAAATACTGCTACTTACAACGGCATCGGTACTAGACTTTCCGACCTCAACCGAGCCTCCTTCTACAGTATAACCATAATATGAAGACACGCTGGCAATGATGAAAGCAAAGAACAAACTTTTGATAATACTCATCCAAACGAACCATGGATTGAATGAGTGTTGCAAGCCAAGTGTAAGGTCTTCGGGCGAAAGTATGTGACCAATATAAGCTGTTGCGTAGGCTCCTAAGATGCCAGTTACAGAGCTAAAGATAACCAAGAACGGCATGATGGTAACCAAACCCAAGATCTTTGGCATGATGAGATACGATGCTGAATTGACACCCATGATGTCTAATGCATCTATTTGTTGTGTCACTCGCATCGTACCTAGCTCAGAAGCGATGTTTGAACCTACCTTTCCTGATAGGATTAAACACATAATACTGCTTGAAAACTCAAGTATAAGAATTTCTCGTGTGGTGTATCCTGAAACCCAACGAGGCATCCATGGACTCTGGATATTTAACTTCATCTGAATACAAATAACTGCTCCGATGAAGAATGAAATAAGCAATACTATTCCAATAGAATCGACTCCAAGGGACGACATTTCTTTTATATAACGCTTAAAAAACATTCTCATGCGCTCTGGACGTGAAAAAGAACGTCCCATTAGTATTATATATTCACCTAAAGAGGTTAGATATCTGTGAATTAACATAATCGATTTGTAATTAAATAATGTGCAAATATAACCTTTTTCTAGCGAAAAGAGAGAGCGCAAGAGTAAAATATACATATTTTAGAATATTAAAAGGCTTTCTCTTTGCATCGCTTTTACAGGAATTCTCTCTTGGGAATATGAGCAAAGTCATTCAAAATGAAGGAGAGAAAGCATTGGGGGCTCTTTTTATTTTCACCTATTTATATTATTATAATGGGCTCTTTGATGGTAAAAGCTACAATAATGACATAAAAACAACTTTAAACTGGAGTAAATACGACAGAATGTCATACTTAAAAATGATCGAAAGAAATAAAAACATTATTGGCACGCACTTTGTTAATAGTGTGGTGTGCGTTGATAAAAACGATACAGCTTAACACTCAATCGATTTGAAATGCGCCTCATAACAATTGCTCTCTGCAAGTTATTGAATAGCTTTCAATCGACGAGTAGACAATGAAGAATGAGAAATAACACATTAAATAAATTAAGAATAATAATAAAACAAATAAGAATATGGGAAAAATTATTGGAATAGACTTAGGAACAACCAACTCTTGTGTTGCTGTTTTTGAAGGTAACGAACCAGTGGTTATTGCAAATAGCGAAGGTAAAAGAACTACACCTTCTGTGGTAGGTTTCACTAAAGATGGTGAAATTAAAGTTGGAGACCCTGCAAAACGTCAGGCTATTACCAACCCAGTGAACACAGTTTACAGTATTAAACGTTTCATGGGAGAGACCTATGCACAAAGTAGTAAAGAGGCTGAACGCATGCCTTACAATGTTATTGACGAAGGAGGATATCCAAGAGTAGACATTGAAGGACGTAAATATACTCCACAAGAAATATCTGCAATGATTCTTCAAAAGATGAAAAAGACTGCAGAAGATTATCTTGGACAAGAGGTTACTGATGCAGTTATCACTGTTCCTGCATACTTCTCTGACTCACAACGTCAAGCAACAAAGGAAGCAGGACAGATTGCAGGTCTTAATGTTCAACGTATTGTGAACGAACCAACAGCTGCTGCTCTTGCATACGGTGTAGATAAGTCTAACAAAGACATGAAGATCGCAGTGTTCGACCTTGGTGGTGGTACATTCGATATATCTATATTAGAGTTCGGTGGTGGCGTTTTCGAAGTACTTTCTACAAACGGTGACACCCATCTTGGTGGTGATGATTTCGACCAAGTGATTATCGATTGGTTGGCAAATGGCTTTAAATCTGAAGAAGGTATCGACCTTACAAAGGACCCAATGGCTATGCAACGCTTGAAAGAAGCTGCTGAAAAGGCTAAAATTGAATTGTCTAGCTCTAGCACAACTGAGATAAATCTACCTTATATCACTGCAGATGGTGGCGTGCCTAAGCACCTTGTTAAGTCTTTAACACGTTCACAATTTGAGCAATTGGCACACGACTTGATCCAAGCTTGTTTGGTTCCATGCCAAAATGCTATGCGTGATGCAAAACTATCTACATCTGATATCGACGAAGTTATCCTTGTTGGAGGTTCTAGCCGTATCCCTGCCGTACAAACACTTGTGAAGAACTACTTCGGTAAAGAACCATCTAAGGGAGTGAACCCTGATGAGGTTGTTGCTCTTGGAGCTTCAATTCAAGGTGCTATCTTGAACAAAGAAGGTGGTGTAGGCGACATCGTTCTACTAGATGTAACACCTCTTACTCTTGGAATTGAGACTATGGGCGGAGTGATGACTAAGCTAATTGAGGCTAACAGCACTATCCCTGTGAAGAAAAGTGAAACTTTCTCTACTGCTGTAGACAACCAAACTGCGGTGACTATTCACGTACTACAAGGTGAACGTC
The DNA here is from genome assembly GCA_052173735.1 of Prevotella sp. Classification (GTDB taxonomy): domain Bacteria; phylum Bacteroidota; class Bacteroidia; order Bacteroidales; family Bacteroidaceae; genus Prevotella. The sequence continues at coordinate 2,321 of JBQMYA010000002.1, read as the reverse complement.
CAATGGCTTCACAAAACAAGAGCATTGGTCAATTCAACCTAGAAGGTATCGCTCCTGCAAGAAGAGGTGTTCCACAGATCGAGGTTACATTCGATATCGACGCGAATGGTATCCTTAACGTGTCTGCAAAAGATAAGGCAACAGGTAAGGAACAAGCAATTCGAATTGAGGCTTCTAGCGGCTTAAGCGACGAAGAAATCAAGAGAATGAAGGCTGAAGCTGAACAAAATGCAGAGAACGACAAGAAAGAACGTGAACGTGTTGACAAGATGAACCAAGCTGACTCTATGATTTTCAGTACTGAAAACTTTTTGAAAGACAATGGTGATAAGTTGCCAGCAGACCAGAAACCTGGTATCGAAGCAGCTCTACAACAATTGAAGGATGCCCACAAAGCTGCCGACATCGCTGCTATCGATTCTGCAATTAGTAACCTAAATAACGTGATGCAAGCAGCAAGTGCACAAATGTATCAAGGTGCAGGCGCACAAGCAGATCCTAATGCAGGTACTCAACAACAAGCAAATAGTAATCCTGCAGACGATATTCAAGATGCTGATTTCGAAGAAGTGAAGTAAAAATAAATTAGAAAAATCGCAGTAATTTCACAAAGGGTTACTGCGATTTTTTGTTTCAATAAGTCGAATGTTATGGAAGAAACAGTAAAGAATGAATTAGACGCTCTAATTCAAGAGCAAAAAGAAAGAATACCCAAATTGATAATACGTGAAGAAGATTTTTTTACATATTACGTTTATGACACTTATATAGAAGAAGAATATATTAAATGGAAAGAAAATGCTAAAAGATTCTTAGAAATAAATTTCATAGGAGATAAGCATATAGATGAATTTAATAAAACTTGTGACGAAAAAGAACTTGCACCTAATCAACAACAGAAGTTACTAGCTATACTTGAAGCATTTAAGAAATATCCACAGATAATAGAAAGTAAGAAAACAACCAATCGGGGGAGTAATATAAACATAAGCAACAATATTAACAATACTAATACTCAAAGCCAATCTCAACAACAGGGAATTAAGATTCTCATAAAATCCCTTGAAGATGAATTATCCGTTAGCCAACTAAAAGCACTAAAGCAGATTATAGAGAAAGAAGGAGATTTGGAGAAAGCTAAGCCTGAGCTTATTGACAAAATAAAATCTTTTGGAAAGGACGTTGCCTCAAACATACTTGCAAATATTATAACCAACCCAGCTATTTGGTCGTATCTTGGTTAACATCCATCTAATACAAACATGTGTTTTTATGATCTGAAGATTATAACCAAATTAGAGTTTGAAAATACACTATGCTAGTTCTCAAAGTACGAATACTAACCAGAGTAATGGGTTTATAGTTCTGTCACAGCTTTAAACGTGTACCAAAAGTAACCTTTATCCAACATTGTTGATTCAAAAGAAACTATCAAAAAATATGAGCAGACAAAAGATAGCAAACATTATTGACAGGAAATCTCATTCAAACTGGATAAACACAGTCTATGACTGGTTTATGGTTCTGACCATTCTTGTAAGCCTTCTTCCCCTTATGTTTATGGAAACACATAAAGTTTTTTGGTTTACAGAAATGGCTTCAACTATTGTTTTTATCGTTGATTACCTATTAAGATGGGGCACTGCAGATATAAGAAATAACAACCATAAGATAGCATTTGTTACTTATCCTTTCTCTCCAATGGCAATAATCGATTTACTATCTATCTTACCTGCCATTACATTACTTAATCCAGCATTTAAACTCTTTCGCTTTGTACGCTTGTTGAGATTAACAAGAGTCTTGAAGATCTTTGGAATATCAAGTAAGGTACGATTATTTATGTCCATACTTTACAAAGAACGCCAAGTCCTATCTTCTGTTTTAATTTTGGCTCTACTCTATATTTTTGTAACCGCACTCATATTATTTAATGTAGAACCACATGTAAATCCATATACAGGACAACAAACTTTCCATTCCTTTTTCGATGCATTATATTGGGCTACAGTAACACTCACAACAGTTGGCTATGGAGATATGTGCCCCGTTACAGATATTGGTCGACTTGTAAGTATGTTATCCTCTTTGTTTGGCATAGCTATTATAGCATTACCCTCAGGTGTAATTACTGCTCGCTATCTCGATGAACTGAGAAAGAAATGATACAATATCTTAAAGTTGAATTAATAATACAACATCTTATTATAAAAAAGAGATACAACGTCTTTCCACCCAAAAATATTGCACGTAAAAGTATTGTGCTCTTATAGTGTTTCTTCAGTGTCTTAGGACACAGAGGAAACACTTTTTTCATTTGC
>JBQMYA010000001.1:0-238684 GCA_052173735.1 Prevotella sp. | reverse complement strand
TCGTCATGAATATGACAAGTTTATACAGCAACCTCTCCGGATGCTTGCTTATGCTCATGTGTTGGAGATAGAAAAGCGTTCGGGAACAAATTATTATCGCATTGCTAATTTAGATATTCTTGACTATATAGCGCAAAGGGAAAGAAATACATATAATTTCCTCTATTGCTATCTACAAAAGGTTCTTTCGGATAGTGGGATTATCCGATATTTTGATGCATTCAAAGGTAAATGTTTGCAAGGAAAGGTTACAAATGCAGACTTCCAAGAACTAAAAAGTAGATATGACCGCTTTGTAATTGGTCATACAGCTATAAATACAGAAGTTGAAGTGCATCGTATCTTTAGTAAGATATTGAATGTATATGCCGTTGAAAATCAGATTAATGGGACAGAAAAGGGACATATGTCTAAATATGTCTTTACATTCTCTGATTTAATGTACAATCGCAAGAATTGGAGAGACCTGAATAAAGATAAATCTATCACTCGGCAGGAGGCACAAGAGCAGCAAGATGTTGAGCAGCAGGAAGCATACAATGCTTATTATGTTCAAAAAGCTATGAATCTATTACGAAAAATACAAGTAGAAAGCGAGGTTCATGACCAATGGGGAAATGGAGAAGCAACGCAAGTTCATCATATTTTCCCCAAATCTCAATTTCCGCAACTTGCACACTATTTAGAAAATTTGATAAAGCTTACAGCAACTCAACACTTTACTAAAGCACATCCTAATAATAAAACACAGGAGATAAATCGAGATTATCAACTTACCTGCCTTTTGGCTAAGGCAGATACGATTGAAGCATCGTTGAGGGTGATAGGTGATAAATACTACCGCAAAGAGTCTTTTGTTTTTATCATTAATACAGGATTAGATACGAATATTAGTATTGGCACAGATTTTGATGTAATAAAGAAAGAATTAATTAAAGCATACAACTATGTATAAACAATCGTTTGGAAAAAATCAGCAAATACAATTTGCTAATGAACATGAGTATTATAAGTTCTTAGGTTTTCTTGCTAAATCAGATGGAAGTACATCTCTGGTTTTGGAACATAACGAAGAACAGGGAGCTTGGGGGAGTGAGAATCGTATACAAATATATATTTCAAATCTTCCAACTGGGATGGGAACATTTTCTCTATCAGCAGGCGTTGGGAATATCATAAATAGATTAAATTGCAATGAGTTTATACAGAACCTTGTAGAAAATCATAATTTTATCATGGGGAAACATCAGAATAGACAAGATATTCTGGACACTATTCCTAATGCTTTCAGGGAAGATTTTGATAGAGGGTATAATGCTTAAAATATATGTTTTTCAAGAAAATTTGAGATATGAATATATAAATTCAAATGGAAAATAAAATGAAAGAAACGCCTTATTTATGCCAGTAAAAAAACAACGAAAAAAAGAAAAATGGGTAGAAAGTTTTCTTTCAGCTTTAGACTGTTTGTGGGGGAAGCTTGCGATAATATTAATTATTCTATCTGTGGGTTTTAAAGCTGGATGTTTCTATCAAGAAACAAAAATGACTCGTGATCAACTCCAGTTAGAGAAAGAGCAATGGGTAAAATGGATTGACAGAGAGACAAATTATAGGTCAGAAATAGATATTCTTAAACAGGAACGACTTGAATTAAAATACCAAATTAATAATCTTAAGTTCCCAGAACTTCATAATAAAGGCAAATATGAAAAATAATGAGCAAACGATTAAAGCTATAGTTTCAGAACTCAAGGATGAACTAAGAGTAACTGACTTAGCAAAGAATGATAGAGTGCAAGAAACAATGGATAAACTTGAACAAAAAATTGAAATCCATGAAAAAACAAAAAGAGGATTAGCAAATCTTTGGCTTTTACTACTAATTATCTTTGCAGTTTTAATAACTGGAAATTTTCTTTTATTAGATAGAAATGATGCGTTAGAATCGAAATTAGAATTGCTAGAATATAGAGATTCTCTTTTTAAGAAATTTATGGAAGTAGACTCTAATTCTTTTATCACATATCGTACGATAAATGGAAGACCTGTTACATATCATCAATTAGAGAAAGAAAAAGACTCATTAGAGGAAAAAAGTAGTAATATAGAAAAACTTAAGGAGCATTATCGAATACAATTAGAGTTAGTTACAAGAAATTATCCTATTAGTTTTCAAGAAAAAGGTAACGTTTATACGATATATGCACCACAAATAGATTCTGCTCTTCAATTATTACCAGTCTACAGAGATATGATCAAATATGATGCTAAGAATCAAGTATGGACTATTAGTAGATATAAATAATTTATATTTAATTATTGCCGGTTGGGAACAATTTGGGAACATTTCTAAAACAAGAAAAAGCTAAGTATTGAATAATCAGTTACTTAGCTTTTTACTTAGTACCCAGACCCGGGGTCGAACCGGGACGGATTGCTCCACTGGTGTTTGAGACCAGCGCGTCTACCGATTCCGCCATCTGGGCTTAATGCGTTGCAAAGGTAATACATTTTCTGTGATATAACAAAATTTTTATTGCTTTTTTTGATTACGATTATATCTTAGCTAAAATAGAAACAATAGATAATTTTGCGCATTCAGTAGTATAAAAGGGGAGAAGACAGACTATAAAAACATGCCATACAATAACCTACACTAGAACAATATTAGTTACAAAATATAATAATATAAAAACAAAAGAAGCCTCATCAATAACTACAACAAGACCAAATCATTCGGAAAATATCATTACTCAAAATCTACAAAGCACTAATCCAAAAGAAACAAAATAAGAAAACAAAGCTTACCCAATTCCAATACGATAAAAATATTCCCCAATACGCAATATACAACCTCTTTAATATCACAACCCCAATATTGTAAATACACAACATATATATACTAAATAAAGGCAAATTAGCTATATTAAAGAGCTTTATAGCTAAGCACTTATACTCAAATAATATAGAAACAAAAAGAAAGTAACTTTCTATATTCTTCAAACAAAAACACCTATAACCTGATTGATTTATATCAATATGAAGTAATTTTAATAAAAAAAGTAGACTTGTTATGAATGTTTATTCAACTTTTATTCATATCTTTGCCTAGTATTCGTGAGAATACTTACAATAAGTTTTCATTAGGTTAGTAGTTTTTGATAGATTAAGGTAAAGATTATGTTATTAGATTTTGTAACAATCGTTATGTCATCTATAACAATTTTGTAATAGAAGACATACGTTAACATTATTCTTTGACATGCAGATGCAAGTGATTGTATCTGCATGTTTTTCTTTATATACCTACGAAAGCATCAAGAGGTCAGCCCTACAACACTATCACAGCCCAACCAAAGTATTTTATTTCCAATCCCGAAACAATCCTTTTACACTTCAACGTCTGCATTTCTCTAAGCATAACTATGCATTCCGCCTAGAAAATAGTTCACTCCAAAGTAGGTCATCAGCACAGTTGCGAAAGCTAAAAGCATGTAGATGTGATAGAAGAGAAGTGCATGTTGATGCTTAGAATAGAAGAAATGCGCAGGAACAGCATAGACCATTAGCGTAATAAGCGCCCAAGTTTCCTTTGGATCCCAGCTCCAATACTGCCCCCAAGATACATTTGCCCATATCGCTCCTATGAAAATACCATAGCAAAGCGACACCAATGCTGGCAAAAGAAACAACATCGACAACATTTGCAAAGCCTTGATGTTTTGTTGTTGCACATCGGTCGACTTGCGACGAAGCACATATAAGATGAGAGAAGTGAGCGAACACACGAAAGTAAAAGCCAAAAGCGCATAGCCCATCATGATAATACTGACATGAATAGCCAATAATGGCGAATTGAGAACAGGCATAACATGAGTGATTTGGGGATCCATTTGGGCGATATGACTCACCAACAAGAAGAAACCCGAGAGCAAAAAGGCAAACATCTTCACGATATTCACTTTGTGAAAAGTCATCAACGCCACCAGCATAACAAACCAAGCCACCATCAACATCGTTTCATATCCGTTGCTCATCGGCACCGTTCCGCTCACCATCCAACGCAAAATTAAACAAAAGGTCAATGCAATGAACGACAAAAAGAGGAAGACCGAAAGGGCAGTGTCAACCATTTTAAGAGCTCGTGGAAGTTCTTTTAGCGAAAAGTTTTTGGTGAGTCGCACAACGAGTAGAGCCAAAGCGCATAAGCCCAGTGTTAAGTTCGCCATAAAAAGAATGGTTGCAAAAGGCACAACATTGTATATTCTCTCTGCCTTCACAGTTGTTTCCGAGGGCAAAATAGGGGCAGCTTGCTTTCGTTGAAAAGCAGTTATTTTGTTCAATTCGTGCTTAAATGCCGCCCAGTTGCTCTCCTTTGTATATTGAAATAGCAAGTTAAACGCCTGCTCTATATATTCTTTTGAGGCAGAAGAGAGGCTTTTGGGCAGATCGTCGGTGGGTGAAAGCCAAGTGATTTTATCGTTGATTGCAACAGGAAACACTTTCAATGGCTTTCCTTGTCGCAAACTCATAATCAGCATAATTTTCTCATCTACATCACTAATTTGTTGATGTAGGGCATCTTTTCGTTTGCTATCGTCCACCTGAAGATATGAACCTAAGATATAACCTTCTTGCCCATCATTAAAAAACTCGTTGAGTGTGCAATATTCGGGCAGGAAGAATTTGTTGCGCATCTCTTGCTTTTTAATATGAACAAATGGCTCGCTACTCCATTTATCGCCATAAAATATCCAACCAGCAAGCACCTGTTCGGCAGTAAGATGATGATAAGAGCGTGCCCCATACACCTTTTTGGTGAGGTCGAGAGCAAGCGTTTGCAAGGGACAAATGCGACCATTATACAACACCAGCACCTCGCCCAACTGCTGTGCGCACTCTTTTGGAATGGTATTTTGCGCCTTAGTTACGAGCGAAAGAGTGGGGCAGAGAAGCAGAAAAGCCACAAAGAGATTCTTTTTTAAAAGGGGATTACGAAGCAATGCACGAAACATTCCATTGCGACGAACGAGCATTGCAATGAGCGACACAAACAAAAGGGCATAGCCCACATAAGTAATAGCTATGCCATAAGGGTCGCTATTCACCGTTAAGGCAGACACTTTGCTCAACTCGTTATATCCTGTTTGATACAAACGAACGCCCTTATATTGCACAATATGGTTCATCGACACTTGTTTCGACAGCTTTTTATCGCCATCGGCAATGGTGATATACGATGTATAATCATTCTCGGCGTCGGTTCCTTCGTGAAAACTTGTCTCAAATTTATTCAGCGTAATATAAAAAGGCAACACACATTTTTGTTGCTCTTGATTGTTTTTTGCACTCTCAAATACATTTGTGGGCTTGCCTTTCTCTAAATAGATAATTCCTTTTTGCGCAAAGCAATGGGTTACAAAAGCCCCCAAAAGAATGACAAGAAACGAGGCATGGAGTGCCATTATCACCACATTCTTTCTTTTATTCTTCATCAATGCCACACCACTCAACATGCCCAACACAGCCCAAAGTGCAATAAACCACCAACTGCTGTAGATGTGTTGCGACACAAAGTCGGTGCCATTATATTTCTCGATGATGGTTGCTGCGCCCATCACCACAATGATGAGTGCATAGAGAATAAGAAAAAAATATCTTCATCATAATGTTTTTGAATATACTTATTACTTTTTCTGATATCGAAAATCTCGTTAAAGAAAACAAGATAGATAGACCTTTAAAAGTAGATGGCTCAACTCTTTCTTGTCTATCTGTCTTGTATTGTCTCAAGGCATTATAGCCCTATGAAATCAAAGCAGTGCAATTGGCTTGCAATACGATTGTTTTTAAGTGGCAATGTCATTGCTATTACGGTGCAATTGCTATGCTTTTAAATCGAAGTGGAGAGGCTTATATTGAGCGTAAGAATTTTACCACGGCATCACGATCTTTCTTTTTGAGGTGGTAGAACTTCTCTGCTGAGTGATAAGCATCGCTGTTTTTGCTATAAGCATGCCACATAATAGCTTCTTTTTCGTTGCGAGCACGACAGTCGTGAAGGCGATCTTCGGCTCCAGTATTCTTGCCACTTAATCCTCTTCCCCATAAAGGTGTGGTGCGACACCATGAATTATGAATATCATTTTTCATAAACAAGCGGTGCTGAACCATATCGGTATAAGGATAGATCGTTTGTTTGGGGTAGGTGGGTAGGCTCAAATTGTTGTTCACAATATATGCTGGTGCCCAATATTTATCTTCCCCTGTAACCCATTTTGGGCGGTGACAGTTGGCACAACCAATCTCCATAAATATCTTTTTGCCTTGTTGTACCTCTTTATCGTTAAGGTCTCGTGCTCTTGGAACAGCCAAACCACGATGCCAAACCATAAATTGCCAGAAGTTATTATCGGTCATTTCGGGTTTGAAACGATGCACCGAGTTAGTAAACTGGTTGGTTTTGGGGTCTAACAAGGTTCTCACTGCGGCAGAAATACCACTGTCTGTGCCGTCAGCATAATAGGGAGAAGAAGGGTTTTTCTTAATCGCTGCAATCACATCGCTATTCTTCGACATAGCATTAGCCCACGCGCTGGTAGTGTAGAGGAATGGACGATCGCTACGACTCACATTGGTTATGTTCCACATTGCATTGGCTCCAGGTCCATCTTGCAACGAAGCTCTGGTCATTCCGTATGTAAATTTGCGTATTTTCATAGTGCCATCAGCCAATCTATACCATGCTCCATTGCTCTTATTAAGGTTTTTATCGCCTGCCCAATAGTTGTTTGTTTTGTCCCACATTGCGGGGTTTAGCTCCACAAACTTAGCTTCTTGGCGATGTTGTTCAAGCATATCCTCTTCTGTTATGGCGTCTAACAAACCCGTTCCATATAGCCCTATAGTGCTTTCTAAGCGCACTGCGATGTTCGTTGGCTTTGGATCTGTGTTGAAAGCGTTATCATTGATAGTTATTTCGGGATAGATTAACTGGTACGATTCACCATCGGGAAAGCGCATAGGAAGTCCACTTTCCATCTCACTCACATTGTTCCAAGCTAGGTTAATACCTCTTTCATCAACAGGAGGGAGGAATGGTGACGATGCTTTTGTTTGTGGCATACCAGTGAGTTCGCTAACAAATGGACCATCGTTGCTGTTTTTTCCATCTACAGGATGATACACAACGTTGTTTACATATTGCTGAGTTACTTTTTCTAAGGTCACCTCTGAGGTTTCGTTTACAGGTGAGTTAGGATCGGTTTCGCTACAAGAACTAAAGCTAAAACTCATTGTTCCTGCTATAGCAAACAACAATGCATACTAGGAAATCTCTTTCATTGTTTTAAAAGAGTTATTTGATTCAATTTCGATTTGTTTCTTTTCACGACACTACTTTAAAGGAAGAAGCCTTGATAAGCAATTCCTATGTTGATACTTGGCTCGTTATTATACTTGCCAAGGAATAGTCGTTCGGCAAAATTAGCTTTGAGAACCACTTGTGGAATGGGTAGATAATTCAAGCCAAAGGTGATCTTTCGAACTCGGGTATAATCGTAATTGCTTTGGCTTTTATCGTGAATATAAGAATCGTAGAAGTCGTATCGTCCAAAAATATATAGTTTTTGATTGTCGGCTTTCATTTTAGCTATCTGAGAAAAGACGTCGTATCCAGCTTCAATACCAATGGCTGTTGCGGCTTTTCCCACTGCTGTTTTATCGAAAGGAGATTGCTTTTGGGTGTTAGCTTTGATGTTACTAATGACACTTGCATCGCTCAAGGTTCCATAATCGGCTTGACCTCGCACAATCCAGTTGTATTTTTCATAGGTAAAGTCTATCGAACCAATAAACACATTACCACGTACTTTGTCGTTAATCTTATCCTTTTCTTCCATTTCATTAGGATAAGTGTTGTGCATTGCCAATCCATAATAACCGCTTAAACCAAGTCTTAAACCATCGATAGAATAGTTATCGAGTCGCAAAACAAACCCATATTTGTTAGCAGGTTTAAACTCAAAGGCCGAACCAGCAGCGTTATGCGCCCATTTGTTGCGTGAGAATTGAAGAGCGTTGAGGCCTGCAATCATCTGAACTTCATACTTCCAGTTCTTCACTTCACCCCAAAGACTAAAGCCAGTGTCGTGCCATATGCTTGGAAGTATGGTGTTTTCACCTTCAGGACGATACACTGTAAAGAAGTCAAGAGGCTCGCCATGCGAGTTATGTAGGCCTACTGGAACAATAATATGACCGATTCTGAGGTTAGCCCAAGGACGGAATGTCTTTTGAATCCAAAATTGTTCTAATTCAACTTCACCGCCTTTTTCTATTTCGTGTTCGTATTCTCCATCCTCGTCTGTTGCTATTTCAATGGCAGAACCAGTGCCTGTGTGTTCGAATTCGATTTCTGTTCCCATGCTCCAGCCCTTTCCAAAGTCGTAACCAAGATAGATAACAGCATGCGGAATATCGAAACGTCCATTGCTTGGAGCATTCTTATGAGCATCTTTTCGTGAGTAACGATATTGATTATCGCTGTAAAAATTACGACTAAAAGCAGCTTCTCCATACCCACCAAGTGTGAGTTTTGATTTCTTTGCTGGTTGTGCTACACTGTCGGTAGCTACATTCTGAGCACTAATAGTGGTGCTAATGGCTAAAAGAGCCATTAAATGTGCCATACGTCTTGTTCTCATCTGCGTTTTGAATGTTAGTTTTTATTCAATTTTAGGCTGCAAACTTATAGACATTTGACAACACATACAATACCCAAAAAAAAGTATATTTATCTAAAATATCATTACCTAAATCTAGGTAATATCTTCCAAAAGAAATAAAAAGAAGTGCAGTAGCGCAATTATTCGCCTATCTCCAATAACACAACGGCTACGAAATAAGAAACAAATTTGTATGTGTTGCAATTGACGATTAAAGTGAGCAATCACCTCCACACTTCTTTATAACTTCGCCTTTTAAAAGCTTTTTATATTAAATAGATTATGATTCATCTTGCAATGCAAAGATACTTGCCAAACTGCTGTTTTGCAATACTCATTTATGGGTAATTTAATAAATACCTACAACTAGGTATTTGTCATTGCGAATGGGGGTATTTATAAATTAAACCACAATATAATTGCATAATATTAATCATTTATAATGGTATTTTACCGATAGAAACGGCTAATAAAACACATTTATTAACACAACAGTCTGTTAATAAATCACAATACAAAAACCTCTATTGAATGATAAAAGACAAAATATTACGTTTTTTGCATATTGCTCATAATTTATATGATAGACAAAATTAAAACAAAATAAAAGGAAGAATCAAATTCGTCTGCTATACAAAAATAAAACAAAGACACATCTATTCCATTTTAAAAGAAATGCAATTAGCCTATAAAAGCAATGATATTACACCCCAAAAGCAATGCCATTGCAGTGTAATATCATCGTTATTGAAACACAACATAAAAAGACCTGTTGCTCAACCGCATAGCACATCGTGTGCCAATGGTTGTTACATTGAAATTTCTTAGGGTGTGTCTTCCATGCTCTTTGCCATACTTTCGCACTTTAAGAGCAACGTTCTACCTCTGTCATTTTGCGCTAATGGCAGACAAGAAGGTAGATGCTGGTAGCTTATCGCTGTTCACCAAGTTGCCACGAGTGAAGGGTTGATAAGCATAACGCACAAATTTGGGTTGTTGAACGCTGTCGCTCCACGCCTCAAGTACACCATCTTTCAATGTGGTTTGGGCTGGATAAAACACCTTATCGGCACCTGCAAGTTCTAAAGTGCGCAAAGGTTGATTGTCGACTGTGGTGAGATTCTTTCCATATTTAAATTCTACCACCACTTTTTTACCTTGCATCTTCGCTCCAACAAATAACGGACCGCTGGGCACTATCTGCTCAAATCCCTTGTGTTTCAACAATGCCCAACGTGCTAAACGCTCGCCAATGGGTTGTTTGTTGCGCGGGTGCACGTCGAGAGAGTCGCCCCAATCGCTACTAACTGCCATACCTGTGTTAGCCAATTGTTGCATCATCTTGCGCTGACTATCACGAAACCAGGGCCAAGAGGTGCGGTTGATCGACGATAACTGAACATAGTAGAAGGGTAGGGAACTATCGGTAAAGAAGCTACGCCACGACTGAATTAAAAGCGGAAACAAACGTTCGTGTATCTCAATGTTGGTTGCATTCGATTCACCTTGATACCAAATCACTCCATTTACAGCCATATTGCGCAACGGACGTATTGCACTATCGTATAAATAAGTGGGGTTATAGGGGTGAAGTTGCAATGGATTCTTGCCGTTTGCCACGTTCTTTGCACGGCGTTGCATCACCCATGACATCACCATCACCTGTTTATTATATCTGTCGTTGAGCAATTCTGGAATGTTATTCTCGAGTGTTGGGCGGTCTATCCACGACTCGGTAGTACTTCCACCCACTGCATTCATCACCAAACCGATGGGCATTTTCAAGCTATCTCGCAACATCTTGCCAAAGAAATAGGCAACTGCCGAAGCCGAACGAGCTGTTTGTGGGTTGCATTTTACCCATCCTTTCGATTCGAAGTATTGCAGTTTGTTGATAGAGTCGAGAGCTGTTGCGCTCCAACTAACATCGTCTGTGTCCCAACGAGGCTTGAAATGCAAAAATCGAAGCAATGAGTCTTGCGCCTGAGGAAGAGCCTCTTTGGCGTTAATAGCGTGCGCAAGGGGGAACTCCATGTTCGATTGTCCAGAGCAAACCCACACCTCTCCTGCAACAATGTCTTTGAAAGTGAGGGTAGTTTGTTTGTCGCTTACCTTCAAAGTGTAGTTCTTTCCTAATTCTAAAGGCAAGAATTCAACCTGCCATTGTCCGTTTGTTCCCACCTCAACGGTTTTCTTTTGGTTATTGAGTTGCACCGAAACACGGCTCTTTGCGTTAGCTGTTCCGTTTACCACAAAAGGCTTTTGCCAATCAACCACCATGTTATCGTCAAAGTAAAGGGGCATCTTCAAACCGCCAAAGTCGCCTGTTATGGCTTGATAAACAACGTTTGCAAGAATGGTTGCGCCCTCTTTATTGGGGTGAATCGCATCGGGAAGCAACGAAGGACGACTGATTAATGGCTCGTAAAAGTCGACGAGTTGCGCTCCAACAACGCCCGCAACATATTCTATTTCCTTTTGAATATCCTTGTGCCAGTCACGTGTTCCTGCTAAAAAACGAAAATGTTGATGGGTTAAAGGGCTCATGCGTGCAATGATGATGTGCGCCTTTGGGTTGACTTTCTTAAAACTATTGACCAACGAAATATAATCGGGAACAAACTCATCTCTATAAAAAGCCCAGTTACGAGGGTCGGTATCGTTCACTCCAAGATGAATAACTACGATGTCTGCCTTATAGTTTAACGCCTCAGTATATTCCTTTTGCTGGGTATAAGGGCGGTGTCCGTGATTTAAAAGAGTTGCTCCCGAATGCCCAAAATTGCCCACAACATAGCCGTTTCCGAGCATTTTCTGAAGCTGAGAGGGGTAACTATTAATCAAAGGGTTATCTAATAAATAGCCAAAGGTGATGCTGTTTCCTACACATGCTACCTTAATGGGCTTTTGAGCTGCATGCAAACAAAGGGCAAGCAGCACAAATATGAAACTAAGAAAAGTCTTTTTCATTGTTTATTTCAAATGTTTAGGGTGTTAAAAACAATGTTATTGATGAATTGTATCTGTGCAAACTTAATCATTTTTATCCACACTTTGCATGCTTTTAATGGCTTTTTGATGGTTTCTTTCATTTTTCTTTGTATCCAATAAAAATAGTTATAAAACAAAGTGTTTATGAACGTGTTGGCAACGAGCAATGAAAGAAGAAAAGAAACACAGCCCAACTTATTTTGAAGTGGATAGAACTAAAGAGCACTAAAAATGTGTTTTTTACTTTGATTTGGCAATTATTTCTACTAACTTTGCAACATCTATGAAAGAGTTTTTACAGGTCTTACGCCGCTTTGTGCCACCTTATAAAAAATATTTGGCACTCTCTGTACTATTTAACATACTGTCGGCAGTATTGAATATCTTTTCTTTTGCTGCGCTTATACCCATACTTCAAATCCTATTCAAAACGGAAAAAGTAGTGGTTGCTACTCGTTTGATGAGCTGGAACGAAGCAAGTATAAAAGAAGTAGTGAGCAATAATGCCGATTTTTATGTGCAACAACTCATCAATGAATGGGGAACCAGTACTACATTGCTTGTTATTGGCTTGTTATTGGCTGTGATGACGTTCTTAAAAACGGGCGCATATTTCCTTTCTTCGGCATCTATTATCCCCATAAGAACAGGCATTGTGCGTGATATTCGCAATCAGTTGTATCGCAAAATCACCTCGCTTTCAATGGGATTCTTCTCTGAAGAGCGCAAAGGAGATATCATTGCACGAATGAGTGGCGATGTTCAAGAGGTAGAAAACTCTATCATGTCGTCGCTAGATATGCTTTTTAAGAATCCAATTCTTATCGTTATCTACTTCAGTACGCTTATCTTCATCTCGTGGCAACTCACCATTTTCACCCTTCTTTTTGTGCCTTTGTTTGGCTGGATCATGGGTCTTGTGGGCAGAAAGTTAAAAGCTGGCTCGCTAACTGCACAAAGTTTGTGGAGCGATACCATGAGTCAAGTAGAAGAAACGCTTGGCGGTTTGCGCATCATTAAGGCGTTTTGCGCTGAAGAAAAGATGAATAAGCGATTCGATAAGGTGAACAGCGACTATCGAAATAGCGTTAAAAAGGTAGCAATTCGCCAGCAAATGGCTCACCCAATGAGCGAATTCATGGGCACAGTGATGATTGTTGTGGTGCTTTGGTTTGGTGGAACACTCGTATTAAACTACAACTCGATAAGCGGTTCGACCTTTATTTATTATCTTGTGATACTTTATAGCATCATTAACCCCTTGAAAGAGTTCTCTAAAGCGGGCTATGCTATACCTAAAGGACTGGCTTCTATGGAGCGAATCGACAAGATATTAAAGGCAGAAATAGCTATTAAAGATCCTGAGAAACCTGTTCAAATCAATGGTTTTAATCATCAAATAGAATTTAAAGACGTTTCGTTTAAATACAACGAGCAATGGGTTCTTCGCCATATTAACCTCGTAATTCCTAAAGGAAAGACCATTGCTTTGGTGGGACAAAGCGGTAGTGGCAAGAGTACTCTTGTGGATTTGATTCCTCGTTACTATGATGTTCAAGAGGGAGAGATACTCATTGATGGCATCAACATTAAGGACTTAGGAGTGAATAACCTAAGAGAATTGATGGGAAATGTGAACCAAGAGGCTATTCTTTTTAATGATTCGTTTAGAAACAACATTTCTTTTGGAGTGGAAAACGCTTCTTTAGAGCAGATTGAAGAGGCGGCAAAGATTGCCAATGCACACGAGTTTATTTTGCAATCGGAGAACCAATACGACACAAACATAGGCGACAGAGGTAGTCGTTTGTCTGGTGGTCAACGCCAAAGAGTGAGCATTGCACGTGCAATATTAAAGAATCCGCCTATCTTAATACTTGATGAAGCAACCAGTGCACTCGACACTGAGAGTGAAAGATTGGTGCAAGACGCTTTGGAAAGACTCATGAAAAGTCGCACAACTATCGCTATTGCACACCGACTTTCAACCATTCGACATGCCGATGAGATATGTGTTCTGCATCAAGGAGAGATTGTTGAGCAGGGAACTCACGAAGAATTACTGAACAAAGACGGTTATTATAAACGATTAAACGACATGCAAAAGTAGGCAACAACACTACTTTCACGTCGCCAAAAGCTTACAATCAGCACTATAAAGCTATTTAATTACACTATGTACAGATTGATTTACGCTTTCTTCTACACCCTTTCTCTATTGCCGATGTGGTGCCTTTATCGCCTTTCGGATATGGGTTTCGTATTGATTTACTATATCTTACGATACAGAAGAAATGTGGTAAAAAGCAATCTTACATCATCTTTTCCTGAAAAGTCGCAAGAAGAGCTAAAAGAAATCGAACGAAAATTCTATCGTTGGTTTGCCGATTACTTCATCGAATCGGTGAAATTGCTATCTATCAGTAAAGAAGAACTGAGCAAACGACTCACTATTATCAATGCAAACCACATTGAAGAATGTTTCAAAGAAGGGCAAGATTGCGCTGGAATACTAGGACATTACTGCAATTGGGAGTGGCTTTCGTGCATAGGTATTAGTCTTCCGAGCGACAGAAAGATAGGACTTATCTATAAGCCCATCAGAAATAAAACAATAGATAAATTGTTTTATCAATTGCGTTCGTGCGTTGGTGGAGTGCCAGTGCCTAAGAATGAGATCCTAAGATACCTCATTCAATATCGCAAAGAGGGCGTAAGAAGTTTGTTTGGGTATATCTCCGACCAGTCGCCAAGATGGCAAAACATTCACCTTTGGCTTCCTTTTCTGAATCACGAAACGCCTGTTTTCACGGGAGCAGAGCGCATTATGCGCAAGATGAACAATGCCGTTTACTATGTAGAGATGAACAGACCAAAGCGAGGTTACTACACTTGTGAATTTCATTTGATTACAAAAGATCCACAAAGTATGCCCGAACACGAGATAACTCGTCAATTCTTCAAAATGCTCGAGCAATCAATTAAAAATCAACCACACCTTTATCTTTGGACACACAAGCGTTGGAAACGCACCAAAGAAGAGTTTGATAGCAGATTTATAATTGAAAATGGAAAGGTTGTTCCTAAGTAATTACAACCCCAAACACCAACAAACAATGATTATAGGATATGATGCTAAGCGCATAGTGAATAACAACACGGGCTTAGGAAGCTATGGAAGAAACCTCATTAACTCATTAGTTCCACTATTAGAAACTAATGATAAGTTGCTACTTTACACCCCTTCGTTTGGCAATGAACAGCTAAGAAGTCAAGTAATCAACTGCAATCAGGTTCAATACGTCTATCCTCAAAAAGCTTCTAACGGCATCATGCGTGGCTTGTGGCGCACCTTTGGCATCACAAAACAAATCAAAACCGACCCAATAGACCTCTTTCACGGCTTGTCGGGCGAGCTTCCTATCGGCATAAAGCACACCAACACGGCTGCAGTTGTAACCATTCACGACCTTATTTTCCTTCGTCATCCCGAGTTTTACAACCCTCTTGACGTGGCAATCTATCGCTGGAAGTTTAAGAAAGCCTGCCAAGAAGCCGACCGAATAATTGCTATCAGCGAGCGAACCAAGTTCGATATCATGCACTTTGGCAATTTTCCTGAAGACAAAATAGATGTTATTTATCAATCGGCATCACAGCGTTTTCAAACCCATCTCTCTAACAATCAACTACAAGCAATTCGCCAAAAGTTTCAACTTCCACAACAATTCATTTTAAACGTCGGCACCATTGAGAAGCGAAAAAATATCCTTCAGGCAGTAAAAGCCTTGCCCTTGCTATCCAACGACACCCACCTTGTTATCGTTGGGCGCAACACTCCGTATGTAAAGGAGATCGAAGCATGGACAAAGAGCCACGACCTTACCTCAAGAGTACACATTTTAAACAACGTGAGCAACGACGATTTGGCTGGCATTTATCAGCTTGCCACCTGCTTTGTGTATCCTTCTCGCTACGAAGGTTTTGGTCTTCCCATCATCGAAGCCATTCAATGTGGATTGTGTGTTGTGGCTTGCACGGGCTCATGTTTAGAAGAAGCGGGAGGCAACTCGTGCCTATATGTTCACCCAGACGATGTTGAAGGCATGGCAGCAGCATTGAAACAGCTGCTCGACAACCCTGAAGAAAGAACCCAAAGAGCGCAAAAAGCCCGTGAATATGTCACCCGATTCGAAAACAATAACGTGGCAGCTCAGGTACAACAACAATATCTAAAAACCATTGAAACCAAGCGTTTATCGATGAAAAGATAAGATTATCGCTCACCCCAACCATTATATAAGACCCCGAAAAGACATGGCATACAAAATAATGATTGACGAACAATACGAAGATATGCGTGCGTTTTTGACCTCTATCCCTTTGATCTTCGACACAGAAGGAGTAGAGATTTATGACGGACGCAACACCATTAAATCGTTTACGTTGCCTAATGGCGAAACAATCAACGTGAAAAGATTTCATAAACCATCGTTTTTCAATCAGCTTGTCTACTCTTTTAACATCCGCAAACCAAAGGGTTTAAGGGCTTTTCAGTTTCCTTATATCCTCAAAGAAAAGCAAATAGAAACCCCACAAAGCGTGGCTTATATCGAAGAGCGCAACAGCTTGCACCTCTTGCAACACTCTTATTATGCCTACATCAAATGCCCTTATACCAAAGATTTATACGACATGGGAGGCAAACGAGATGCCGAAGCATTTGAAAGGGTAGAGGCTTTAGCAAATTTCACGGCGCACATGCACAACAACGGGGTGTTGCACAAAGACTTTTCGCCTGGTAATATTCTTTGGGAAAAAGACGAAAAGGGATATCACTTTGCTGTTATCGACATCAACCGAATGGAGTTTAAGCAGATAGATATCAACGAAGGCTGTGCCAATTTCGCACGTCTTTGGGGAATTACCGAGATGTTTAGAACCATGGCAAAAGCCTATGCCAAAGCCAGAAACTTTGATGTTGACGAGTGCGAGCGTCTTGTTGTGATGCACAGAAACAAGTTTTGGAAGAACTATGGCAAGCGACATTACATCAGTTTTCCACTCGATTAGTTGCCCGTTTACCGCCTTTTGTTTCGCCAAGTGAGCCTCATCATGCTTCTTCTGCACTCCACTTGCCCGTCTTCACTGCCCAATTGGTCTTCATTCTGTATTCAACTCATCATCTTTTCAGTTTAAAATTTCAACATTGTCGGTAGAGTTCTGCTCTTTGTTCCTTTCACTTCGCTTCCTTTTTCCTTCTCCTTCTTCGCCTTTCGCACTCTACTTGCGCTCCCTGCTCATTCCACTCATTCTGAAAGGTCAGAATACTTTTCAAGGCAAGCCAATTCTACTGCTTTGCAATAGCATTGCTTTTAGCTTTCAATAGCAACGCTTTTAAGTAGTAATATGCCTGCTTTTACCCTCAAAAAACATTGATTTTAGAACCAGCCTTTAATGGGCTTTATTGTCAACCTCATCTCCCCTTTTCTCTCTTTCTTATGCCATCGCTTTTATATATAATAAGGTGTAAGGGCGAAAGAAACAGCTTTTGAGAAGTAAAAAGAGGGCATCAATGAGCTTTTTCCCAAAAAACAGTCCCAAAGAGCATGAGATGAAAAGCAAGAAAAGACTCATTTTTATCCGACAAAGAGCCAAAAACAATGCACAAACTACCCCCTTGTGCGCAAAAAAGATTGTTTTTTGAGAAAAATATTTGCTGAATTAAATAAAAAGTCGTTTCTTTGCATGCGATTTTCACTTAGAAATTTAATTACAAACATTTAAAAAACAAACAATTATGTCAGCAATTGAAGAAAAAGTAAAAGCTATTATCGTTGATAAACTTGGTGTAGATGAAACAGAAGTAAAGGCAGAAGCAAGCTTCACTAACGACCTTGGTGCAGACTCACTTGACACTGTTGAGCTTATCATGGAATTTGAAAAGGAATTCAGTATCTCTATTCCAGACGATAAAGCAGAAAAGATTTCAACTGTAGGAGACGCAATCGCTTACATAGAAGAAAACTCAAAATAATTATAAAAAGTTGAGAATTGAGCTATAAGAGATAGACTTGAACAAAGAAAGATGAAGCGAGTTGCCCTCGGGTAATTATTTATTCGCATCATCTCTCCTTGTTCATTATCTATCTCTTATTTGTATATAAACAGCGCAAGTTAGCCAATTCGCTTTTTAAATCTTCTATATTACTTTTGGTCTCCACTTAAATTCAATAATAAAAATGGAACTTAAAAGAGTTGTTGTTACAGGACTTGGTGCTGTAACACCCGTTGGAAATACTCCAGAAGAAACCTGGAACAACCTAATTAACGGTAAAAGTGGAGCTGCTTCTATAACAGCTTTCAACACAGAGAAATTCAAAACCACCTTTGCATGCGAGGTAAAAGACCTCAACATCAATGAGTATATCGATCGCAAAGAAGCTCGTAAGCTCGATAGATACACTCAATTGGCTATCATTAGTGCAATGCAAGGAGTTAAAGACGCTGGTTTTGATTTAGAAAAAGAAAACCTTAATCGCATAGGTGTAGTGTATGGTGTGGGTATTGGCGGTATTAAAACCTTCGAAGACGAGGTTATCAGCTATGCTGCTCGCAGAGAAGAAGGACCTAAATTCAATCCTTTCTTCATTCCAAAGATGATTGCTGATATCGCATCAGGACAAATTTCGATGCTATATGGCTTTCATGGACCTAATTATACAACCACTTCTGCATGTGCATCATCAACCAATGCACTCGCAGATGCATTCAACCTTATCCGTTTAGGCAAAGCCGATGTAATGGTAAGCGGTGGTGCAGAGGCTGCAATATGCGAATGTGGAGTAGGCGGTTTCAACGCTCTTCACGCACTATCTACTC
The DNA here is from genome assembly GCA_052173735.1 of Prevotella sp. Classification (GTDB taxonomy): domain Bacteria; phylum Bacteroidota; class Bacteroidia; order Bacteroidales; family Bacteroidaceae; genus Prevotella. Next base: position 220,082 of record JBQMYA010000001.1, on the reverse strand, counting down.
GTAATGACGACCCAGAACACGCTTCTCGCCCTTTCAGTGCAAGTAGAGATGGATTCGTTATGGGTGAAGGTGCAGCATGTATTGTGCTAGAAGAGCTCGAACATGCAAAGGCTCGCGGTGCTAAGATCTATGCAGAAATGGTGGGAGAAGGCACAAGTGCCGATGCACATCACATCACTGCAAGTCACCCAGAGGGCTTAGGTGCAAAGCTTGTAATGAGCAATGCGCTTGAAGATGCACAAATGAAGCCAGAAGATATCGACTATATCAACGTACATGGAACATCTACTCCTGTTGGAGATATATCTGAAGCAAAAGCTATTAAGGAACTCTTTGGCGACCATGCATATAAACTTAACATCAGTTCTACTAAGTCAATGACTGGTCACTTGCTTGGTGCTGCTGGTGCACTAGAGGCTATGGCGTGCATTCTTTCAGTGCAAAACGACATCATTCCTCCAACTATCAACCACGAAGAGGGTGATGAAGATCCTAACATAGACTACAAAATGAATTTCACATTCAACAAGGCTCAGAAGCGAGAAGTGCGTGCTGCGCTTAGCAACACATTTGGTTTCGGTGGCCATAACGCATGTGTAGTGTTCAAGAAATATGCTGAATAGTAATTTCATAGATAGAATAAAGCTCCCTTTCCGCAAGGAAAAGGAGCTTTATTTGTCGTTATATACTATCCTAGGGTTCTATCCTCGCAACATAGAATTATACCAAATGGCGTTGAGCCACAAAAGTATTCACTTTAAAAACAAAAAAGGAAAGCCTGTTAACAACGAGCGATTAGAATTCTTAGGCGATGCCATTCTCGATGCAATAGTCGGAGATATCGTGTATAAACACTTCCCTGGAAAGCGTGAAGGCTTTCTAACTAACACCAGAAGTAAACTTGTTCAAAGAGAAACACTCAACAAAATAGCCCAAGAAATTGGTCTTTCTCGACTCATTTATTCTAGCGGTCGCAACTTTTCTCACAACAGTTACATGGCTGGAAACGCTTTCGAAGCACTCATTGGTGCGCTTTATTTAGACAGAGGCTACAATCTTTGCATGCGCTTTATGCAAGAGAAAATCTTAAAAAAGATGGTGAACATCGACACGGTGGCATACAAAGAAGTGAATTTTAAGAGCCGACTTATCGAATGGGCGCAAAAGAATAAGATGAACATTGCATTCAACTTATTAGAACAAAAGAAAGACGAAGAGGGCAACCCTGTATTTAAATACTGTGTGGTGATAGAGGGAATTAAGTGTAATTCGGCATCGGGCTTTAGTAAAAAGGAGAGCCAACAGCTCGCATCGGAAGAGACTTTGGAATGTATTAAAAAGAATACTCGATTCTCAACTGCACTTTTTGAAGCTAAGAAAAAACGACTAGAAGCCGAGCAAAACCAAGAAACTGCCCAAGAGCAAACCACAGAAAACAAAGAAAACAACACTCAACCTGCTCAAGACGAGCCTTTAGAATCAACAGTAATTACTACAAACAGAAAGCCCAAAGAAGAGGTTATGGAGATGAAAGAGATAGAAGAATTCGATTTATCGGATATCACTGCCAATCCCAAAGAACCCACACAAGAAGAAATTATTGCTGCTGCTGAAGAAGCTGCGTTTGCAGGTAAGGAGTAGAAAAATATAAAAAAGGATGTCAGTTGATGTCCTTTTTTATTTTATAGACGAATGAAGTGGGGGAGAGACTACATGCAATTGAAAGATACATTGCCCACTATTAATATCATTTTTACCACTATTCTTTTTCCCTAACGCCTCAAAACACCAAAAGAGGGTAGTAATAGGTTTAACAAATAAAAAGCCTTTCACGGCAAAAGAAAAGCACCAAGAAAGCAATTCAACAACCAGCATTCAACAAAAGCAATGCTTTCGTCCCTTAAAAGCACCGACATTACACCCCAATAGCAATCCTTTTAGTTACCAATATCAACGCTTTCGCCTGTCTACCTCAAAAAGCCTATCCACAAAGCAGTGCAACAAGCATTAAAAGAAAGCATATCTTTTGCCGTTTCATTCTATTTTTCTATTTTTGCATGAGTAAAGTAAAACGACTTTCAAAGCAGCTCAACTGCTCGAAAAAAAACGATAAGATTTAATCAATTTAGAGATGAAACAATTACTCAAGCGTCTTTTTCCTGCCACCATGTGGACGTCAACAGCCTGCTTCTACGCTGCCGTTACCTTCATTAAAATAATGCTTTTCAACATTATATGGTGCTATCAAACCACTTTTACGGCTTTTTCTTATCCCGAAACCTATATCAACACCATTTTGTTAACTTTCATTTTGGTGGGTCCCTACATCCTTGCACGAAGTAATCGACTACAACTTTTGGTACTCTTGATCATCGATGCTGCCCTTGTTTGTAACTTGATGTATAGCCGAACCTATAATTCTATCATTCCTTTAGATAGCTATGCTCTGGCAGGAAACCTGTCGGACTTTATGCCAAGCGTTGTAGATTCGATTCGATGGATAGATATTCTCTTTCCACTAACAACCATCGGGGCAATTATTTTCAGGACTTCACGAGGAAAAGAAAAGTACAAAAAAGAACGTTTCAATCGTGTTTATGGCGCATGGACTTTGTTTTTTGCTTGCATCTCAATGCTATTTGTTGTTACAAAGGGCGGTTTAACAAAGGCTTTCAACAAGTTGCAAGATGCCAACCACTACACCTGCACGGTGCCTATGTACACCATTAGCGGTTGTTTGTTGAACGAAGCACTTCAAAGTAAGGAAGAGTTTACACCTGAAATGCAGAAAGAAATTGACGATTGGTTTGCTCAACAGCCCGACTTTTTGCCTCAAACCGACTCTCTAAATCAACGCACCAACGTGGTGGTTATCTTGTGCGAGTCGCTCGAAAGCTGGGTTTTGGAGCGCAAAGTGGAGGGAAAAGAACTCACACCGCACATCAATCAACTTTTAAAAGATTCTACCACACTCTATGCTCCCCACGTTCTTACACAGGTAAAGGGCGGAAGAAGCATCGACTGCCAATTGCTTTTAAATGCTGGTATGTTGCCCATTGCCAATGGTTGCTATGCTGTTCTCTACCCCAACAACAACTTTTACACCTTAACCAAGGCAATAACAAAGGGCAACGAGCGCAACGCTACGCTCTTAACTGTCGACAAAGAGGTGACATGGAACCAAGGAATGGTGGCTAAAGCCTTTGGCGTTGGCACAATATTGAGCAAAGATAGCTGGGTGTTAGACGAGGAAGTGGGCTCGAGAAAGAAGCTGGGTGACGTTTCGTTTATGAAACAATCGGTAGAGAAAATCAAACAAAACGTGATTCGAATGAATCCCAATAACAACTATCTTCAATTCGTAACCTACTCGGGTCACAATCCTTTTAAACTGCCTGAAGCACTCCAACAAATTCAATTAAAGGGCGATTATCCTGAAAGAATGCGTGACTATATGATCATGGCGAACTACACTGACAAGGCTATTGGCATCATTGTAGACTACTTAAAGAGCCGACCAGACTACGAAAATACGCTTGTTGTGATTACAGGAGACCACGAAGGACTTGCTGCCGACCGTGCTTCTCTATGTCAATCTTCCGCTGGTAAGGGCGTTGTTTCGCCACAGCAGTTCACCCCTTTCATCGTTCTTAACTCGCCAAAGGCTATGCGTTATAACGAGGTGATGGGTCAAATAGATATGTATCCCACCATTTTAAGCCTGCTTCAAGTGAACAACTACTCTTGGAAAGGAATGGGACAAACGATATTCGACTCACGAAAAGCACCCCTTGCAATAAGTCCTAACGGCGAAGTAGTGGGCAACTCACAGGGCGTTTCGGCACAAGAAATCAGTCGACTAAAACGTGCTTGGCACATCTCCGACTTGATGTTGCGCTTCAATAAAATGCCTTCGCAAAAGAAATAGGGTGGAATAAGAAGAAGAAATTATGAAATATGATTTTTACAAAAACAACAAAAAGGACACAATATACTGGACTAGCAATTCTGATAGCATAGGAGAATTTCTGTTTTCTTTTGACAAGAAAACAATATATAACCTATTTAGAGACTACCCTTACAAGTTAAATAAAGAACAAAAGGAAATATTTGATAAGGAAAACCCATATTGGGCAGATTTCTTTAGCGATAGAAATGAATGAGAATTAGGCACTACTATGACTCAATTATACCCTCTGTCCCTTCTGTTTAACGGTCTTCATTGATACAATAAAAGCGGAGATAGCCACACAAACTATCTCCGCTTTTATCGTATATCATTATTCAATGCGTTCGTATTACGATTCTGCTCCTAACTTTTTGAGCCACTTTCCGCCCACCATACATGCCACTCCGATGATGATAAAGGGTACACTTAGTAATTGACCCATATTGAAAAGCATTCCCGACTCAAAGCTAACCTGCACCTCTTTGGTGTATTCTATAAAGAAACGGAAGGTGAAAATGAGGGTTAAACACAAGCCAAAGAAGAAGCCCGAACCCACTTTTTGAGGCTTATTTTTATAGAAATACCAGCCAATAAAGAAGAAGATGCCATAAGCAATCGCCTCATATAGCTGACCAGGGTGACGTGGTTGCATGTCAACACGCTCAAAGATAAACGCCCAAGGCACATCGGTTACGTTACCAATAATTTCTGAATTCATCAAATTACCTAAGCGAATGAAACACGCTGTCACTGGTGTTGCGATGGCAATGTTATCGAGTACACGCCAAAGATTAACGTGAGTGCGTTTGTAATACAAGTAGAGTGCAATCATCAAGCCCAGTGTTCCGCCATGAGAAGCTAAGCCTTCGTAGCCCGTAAAGTGCATACCTCCATTGGGTAAGAACTTTATTGGCACTAAAATCTCAATGAAATGCTGAAACGAACTCAAGAAATAATCGGGCTGATAGAATAGACAATGCCCCAAACGTGCGCCCAATAAGATACCAAAGAAGCAATAAAGAAAGAGCGGATCGAAGTATTCTTCCTTAATTTTTTGGTCGTTATAGAGCTTTTTTACGATGAGATAAGCGAATAAAAGACCAAGAAGCCAGCACAAAGAGTACCATCTAATGGCTAAAGAACCAATTCTAAACAACTCTATGTTGGGGTTCCAAACAATGTAAAGGATAGTGTTTAGCATAATAATTTGATATTAAAGGGCATTTTGTTTTGCACCCGTTGATATATAAATAAAAAGAGCATAGCCTCTCAACATGTCGCTTTAGACTGTAAAAGACGCTATGCTTATAAGTTTGTTGCGTTACACATTAAATCTAAAGTGCATAATATCGCCATCTTGCACCACATATTCTTTACCTTCAATACCTAGCTTTCCAGCCTCACGAACAGCCGCTTCAGATCCGTATTGAATGTAATCTGCATACTTAATGACCTCTGCACGAATGAAACCTTTCTCGAAATCGGTGTGGATAACGCCTGCACATTGAGGAGCTTTCCAGCCCTTTTGATAGGTCCAAGCCTTCACTTCCATCTCTCCAGCAGTGATAAATGTTTCCAAGTTCAATAGCGAATAAGCCTTTTTAATCAATCTATTCACTCCCGATTCGGTCAAACCCAGCTCTTCAAGGAACATTTGTTTGTCTTCATAGCTATCTAACGAGGCGATATCCTCTTCGGTTTTAGCAGCGATAACCAATACCTCTGCACCTTCAGTAGTTGCTATTTCAGCTATTTTTTGTGTGAACTCATTACCCTCTTTCGCTGCTGTTTCGTCTACGTTGCAAACGTATAGCACAGGTTTAGAAGTGAGAAGGAATAAGTCGTGTGCTGCTTGTATCTCTTCTTTGCTTTCGAATTGCACCGTTCTTGCATTGAGTCCCTTTTCAAGAACCTCCTTATAAGCTTGCAAAACAGTAACCATCACCTTAGCATCTTTATTTCCTGCGGCTGCAATCTTTTGTTCTTTAGCCAAGCGATTGTCAACCGTTTCGAGGTCTTTCAATTGAAGTTCGGTATCAATAATCTCTTTATCACGCACAGGATCAATGGTTTCGTCTACGTGTGTAATGTTTTCGTCTTCAAAACAACGAAGAACATGAATAATTGCATCTGTCTCTCTGATGTTACCTAAAAACTTATTACCAAGTCCTTCGCCTTTAGATGCACCCTTAACAAGACCTGCAATGTCTACAATTTCGCATGTTGCAGGAACTATTCTGCCTGGATGAACGATCTCTGCAAGCTTTGTTAGTCGTTCATCTGGAACGGTAATTACACCTACATTGGGTTCAATTGTGCAGAAAGGGAAGTTTGCTGCTTGCGCTTTTGCGCTCGATAAACAGTTAAAAAGAGTTGACTTTCCTACGTTTGGAAGTCCAACTATACCGCATTTTAATGACATCTAATTCTTATTTATAATTTTGTTTTGCCTACAAAGTTAGCGTAAAAAGGAGAGTTTTCAAAGAGAAAGAACCATTGTTTTTTGTTTTTTATCACTCCGAGACGTTGTTGTGGGCTATAAGTGGCAATTCTCTTTGGTTTTCATTTAGTTGTGTTGAATAAAAAAATCGCACTTTCTTGTGTTTCAAAGATCGTGCGATAATATTATAAATATAATTTGTTTTGCATCTATTTGGATGCGCTGTGCAGGTATTTTTCGGTCTTCAGACGAGAGAGAAAAAGCCTTTACCACCACAGAAGCTATCCTATTTAATCATTTTAAGCAAGTAAGCGCATTTCTCGGGATTACCAAGTGTCTTGCCTTTGTCGTTCGAAAGCTTCACACAGTCGTGCCATTCACGATTCTCTGTGATGCGACATTGGGTTAATTTCACCACGATATTCATCGCATTGGCATTCTCTACATCGCAGGTTAAGAATGTTCCTATACCATAGCTGTCTTGCATTCTGCCGTCGACATACTTGTGAATTTCTATTGCTCGCTTAATATTCAAGCCGTTACTAAACACCACTTGTTTGGTTAGTGGATTAATTCCAAGCTGTTTATACTTCGAAATAATCTTTTCAATTTGTTCTTCTTCCACACCACTATCAACACGCAAGCCAGTGAACATCATAGCCATACGTTTAGAAAGGTTATTAAAGAACACCTTATCGCCAAAGCAATCGTAAAGATAAATACCGTTGTCTCCATCGTAAACGTCGCTAAATTTGCGCATCACATTAAAGTTACATTCAAGCACTCCGCTCACATTTTCTTCAAATTCTATAATCTGATGACTCATTGTTCCAATGGGGGTGAGTTGATGTTTCATAGCAAAGTAGACATTACTTGTGCCCACCAGTTTGCCAGTCCATGCGTGGAAGCCCTCCGAGTTGGTTGTTCCCTTCTCTTCATACACCTCTTTCAACACACGAACCACCATGTCGTGATGTGCAAACGACAAGCGTCTTCGGGTACCCATGTCGCTCAATACCAAGCCATTCGACAAAATTTCTACCGCCTTTTCTCGTGCTCTTTGCTCTTCTCTTTGCGCATCATAGCGTTCAATATCGCCCAAAAGGGTGTGCATCAGCTCTGAAACGATAGTTAAGATGGGCATCTCCCACATAATGGTAGAATACCACTTGCCTCTAATAGAGATCGCTAGATGTCCCTCTTCGTCTTGACTTACACTCACTTCATTAGGGTTAAAGCGATATCCACGCAAGAAAGTAAAGAACCACTTAGGCAGATAATACATCTTTTCTTCCATAAAATGTATTTCTTCTTCGGTAATAATAACGTTGGGCATCAAGGCTATTTGCTCTTGAACCAACCGATCGAAACCTTTTGGATACACTGTTTTATTTCTGTCGAAGAAGGTATATTCTACTTCAGCACGAGGGTATTTCTGAAGTACATAATATTGACAACTGAAGGTATAGGCATCGTTGTCGGTGAAATGTTGAATGATTTGATTCATAACTAGTTGATTGTAGGGATTATAAAAGCAATGTTTTCACACTGTAAAACCTATGCTTTTTGTATGCAAAATCTATCTTTTTAGCATTCAATTGCATTGATATTAGAATTACAAAAGTACGATTAAATTTTCAGAACACCCTTGTTTTAACAGAAAAATACTATCTTTGTTCCTAATAATACAAAAATAAACCTCTTTTATATGCAAATACTTTTGTCGTGTGCTAAAGACATGATTGCCCAAACCGAGTGCGCAAAAATTCAACAAACTGAACCCCTCTTTCTTCAACAAGCCATTGATAATGCTCGTGAAATGGCTGCTTATTCGGCAGAAGAGTTGTCGAGCATGCTCAAAATAAACACCCAGTTAGGAGCCATCAACAAAATGCGCTACAACGATTTCATGCTTCCTCAAACCACGCTCCCTGCCGTATTGGCTTATTCGGGCATTGCATATAAATATTTAAATGCGCAGTCGTTGTCGAAAAAACAGATCAATTTCGCTCAAAAACACCTGTGGATCACCTCGTTCTTATATGGTCTTTTGCGCCCTTGCGACGGCATTAAAAACTACCGACTCGAGGGAAATGTGGTGCTACCCAATAACAATATGTCGATGTTCGACTTTTGGAAACCTCTGCTTACCGATTGTTTAATCGACTCGGTGAAGCAAGACGACGGCATACTTGTGTATCTTGCCAGTGCCGAAATGAAACGTTTGTTCGACTGGAAGAGGGTTACTAAGGCGATAAAAGTTATTCAACCCGATTTTATGGTGCATAAAGATGGAAAGCTAAAGAGCATCGTAGTGTATGCAAAGATGTGCCGAGGAACGATGACTAGATATATCATTGAGAACGAATGCAAGCATATCGACCAATTAAAAGACTTCGATTTTGAAGGTTTCGAGTTTCATTCTGAAGATAAAAAAGCAGGCAAACTGCTCTTCACGCTCGAATAACTATCTTGCCAATATCCCCCGTTTGCAAGTCGAAAAACATCTGTTTATATATCCAAAAAAACTATATATATAACAGGTATACCCCGTTTGCAACGGAACGACACGAAAAAAGACATATCAAACTTAACTTTTTTTATAGCCCCAAAGTAACAATTGTTACTCTTGGGGTTTTCTTTTAGATCTAATTTTGCACCCAACAAGATTAAATTATACAAAAAGATTATGGAAAATAAGATGTTTTGTTTCCAATGTCAGGAAACAGCTAAGGGTGTGGCTTGCACCATTAAAGGAGTTTGTGGCAAAGAAGCTTCAACCTCAAACTATATGGATTTACTTTTAGGAGTTGTGAGAGGCGTCTCTACTATCGAGCATATTTTGCGTCAAAACAATGTTCAAAGCGTTGAAGGAGTAGACAGCTTCGTTATCGACTCGTTGTTCTGTACCATCACAAATGCTAACTTCGACGATGCATCTATCTTGCACAGAGTAGACAAAGGTGTAGCACTTAAAAAACAATTGTTGGCTATCGCTGCTCAAAACAATATTCAACTTCCCGACTATCAAGAAGTTACTTGGGGCGGAGAGAAAGCTGATTACGATGCAGAAAGCTTGAGAGAGAACATTCTTCGCAATGAAAACGAAGACCTTCGTTCATTAAAAGAGCTCACAGTTCTTGGTCTTAAGGGTATGGCTGCCTATGCAGAACACGCTGGAAGACTTGGTTATGCCGACCAAGAGGTGAACAACTTCATTCACAAAGCATTGGCAACCATCGCCGATCCCAATGCAGATATGAACACATTACTAAACATTGTGCTCGAAACTGGTAGCAAAGGCGTTAGCGCAATGGCTGTTCTCGACAAGGCAAACACCACTTCTTATGGTAATCCTGAAATCACAAAGGTGAACATTGGCGTTGGTAAAAACCCTGGAATCCTTATCAGTGGACACGATTTGCACGACATTGAAGAGCTATTAAAGCAAACAGAAGGCACTGGAGTAGAGGTTTATACACACGGAGAGATGCTCCCTGCACACTATTATCCACAACTAAAGAAATACAAACACCTTGTTGGTAACTACGGAAACGCATGGTGGAAGCAAAGAGAAGAGTTCGCTGCATTCAACGGACCTATTATCTTTACAACCAACTGTATCGTTCCTCCAACAGCAAGAGACAACTATCGTGATCGTGTTTTCACTCTTAACTCTACTGGTTTCCCTGGTTGGAAGCACATCGAAGCAGACGAAAACGGACACAAAGACTTCTCTGAAGTAATTGAGTTGGCGAAGACTTGCGACGCTCCTACAGAGATTGAAACTGGCGAAATCATTGGAGGTTTCGCACACAATCAGGTATTTGCACTTGCAGACAAAATCGTTGAAGCTGTGAAGAGCGGTGCTATTCGTAAGTTTGTAGTGATGGGTGGATGCGACGGAAGAATGAAGAGTCGTGACTACTACACTGAGTTTGCAAAACAATTGCCTCAAGATGTGGTGATACTTACATCTGGTTGCGCTAAATTTAAATACAATAAACTAAATCTTGGAGATATAAATGGCATACCAAGAGTGCTCGATGCAGGTCAATGTAACGACTCTTACACATGGGCTGTGGTGGCTCTTAAGTTAAAAGAGATATTCGGTGCTGCCGATATCAACGACCTTCCATTGGCATTCAATATTGCGTGGTATGAACAAAAAGCCGTTATTGTTCTCCTTGCACTATTAAGCTTAGGCGTGAAGAACATTCACATTGGTCCTACTCTTCCTGCTTTCGTTTCGCCAGCAGTACTCAAAGTACTTGTAGAACAATTCGGATTAGGAGGCATTACAACAGTGGAAGAAGACCTTCAAAAGATGATTGGATAATTAAAACAGACGAAAACTTATTTATCTTCCATTCATAATGGTTGTTTTCAACAAAGATAAATAGTATAATTCAATCCATGAGACACAAAAAAACAATTATCTAAATACGAATAATGTATCTATGTGGGAGGCAGGAACAATAGTTCTTGTCTCCCTTTCTTTTTCACCCCCTCGCAACAGCATTGCTTTCACCCTTCAATAACATTGCTCTTTGCACTCAAAAGCAATCGTTTTGCACCTCAATAGCTATCATTTTCAAAAGCAATAGCTAAATGTCTCATTTGCAAGGGGATAAAATATTATTGACCAAAATCAATCAAAACACCTCAAAATTTTGCTTTATATCAAATAAAGATGTATATTTGCAGATGCTATATACATTTTTTACTCACCTAAAAGTAAATAATATTGACAATAATTTTACACAAATCAACAAGCGTATGAAAAGCAAGAAATTACAATTACTTGTGCTTGGATGCTTGGTTTCACCAGCTATTCTTCAAGCACAGTCATTGAAAAAAGAGTACATTCAATGGCACAACAGTCAAGGCGACAAGCTTTCTGCAACCGTAGATGTATGGAAGAGTAAAGGAAAAGTTACCGAAGACGATAACTTCTTTATCTCTCGTGTTAAACCTAAACTACGTTTCCGCAACCAAAACACACAGGTATTAAAAACAATTACTGCAGAGAATGATAAACGATTAGTGGCTTGGATTCCTTTTAACAACCCCGAAACCAATGCTCTACCCGATGGTGTTTTCGACTCTGAAGTATTCTCTTTATGGTCGTATGTTAGCCACTGGGGTAACTGGACCGCTCCTCTTGGACGTATTCCAGCTGCTTTAATGGACGTAGCACATAAGAATGGTGTAGCTGTTTCGTCTCTTGCTGGTGTTCCATGGCAAAACATGGGACCTGAATGGGAACGTGAATTAAGAGCTATCGGTTTATTAGATGGACAAAAACTTGCCGACTATCTTTACTATTTTGGACAAGATGGATTGGGCTATAACTCTGAATGGTCGGAGTATAACCGTATCACTGAAAAGTTAAGAAACAAGCATATTGAGGTAAATAAGCTTCTAAAAGACAAGAACCCAATATTCGAAAACATGTGGTATGGATTAACTCAAGACAATGGTCGAAATGGTTTTTCTAATGTCTTAGATAATAATTATGAGCTTACTTTTGGTAATGCTGATAACAAAGCATTCTCTCTTTTCCTCAATTACAACTGGAATCACACACAACGTCTAGCAAGTTCGGTAGCTTATGCTAAGAAACTTAATAGAGACCCACTATACCTTTATGCTGGTGTTAACATGCAAGGAGGTGAACCAAGAACAAGTAGTTGGCCACTATTGAAAGACTATCCTATTTCAATTGGTTTGTGGGGAGCTCACTCTAAGAACATGTTCTGGGAAAGTAGAAATGAAAAAGGTAGCTCAGAAGAAACCATGCAACGTTCTTATATGCTAAGAACTGAACGCTATTTCACTGGTGGTACACGTAACCCAGCTAACACTCCAGAGGTTACAAGCAACATGAAATACAACGTAGACAATACAGATTGGCATGGAATGTCTACATGGATGACTGCTAAGAGTACTCTAAGTTGGGACTTAACAAACGAGCCTTTCATCACTTATTTCAATCTTGGTAACGGTAAATTCTTTAACTGGAAGGGTGAAAGAAAGAACAACAATTCTTGGTATAACATTGGTGTTCAAGACTACTTGCCTACATGGCGTTGGTGGTTTAGCACCGATCTACTTGGCAGAAACGTTCCTGAAACAGGCTTAGATGCTGAATTTACATGGGACGATGCATACGTAGGAGGTTCTTGTGTGCGTGTATTTGGTTCACACACAAACGAATATCTACATCTATTTAAAACAGAATACAATCTTAAAGAAGGCGATGTTATCACCTTTAGATACAAACATTTAAGTGGTTCTGGTGATGTTAAGTTGGTACTTACCGCTAAAGGTAGCGAAAAACAAGCTATCAATGAAAACACATTTACATTGATGACTAACGACCAAGCTATTGATGATGAGAACTGGACAGCAAAGACTTTCACTGTAGGAAAAGAGCTTGCAGGTAAAGATCTTGCATTGATTGCACTTCATTTCGAAAACACAAACAACATCAACATGTATCTTGGAGAATGTTCTATCACAAGAGGAACAACACCAACTCCAAAAACTCCAAACATTGTTTCATCTAAGTTGCTTGCATTTAACAAATCGGGTGTAGACGGAAAACTTATCTTTGATATGCCAAATACAAAGACTGGAAACGAACCTTGCTACAACTCTGATGTGGATGTGTCTGTATTTAAGTTGTGGGCACAACAAGAAGGCGAGAAAGATCCTATCTTCATGGGTATCACAACCTCATGGGCTGGTATGCTTTATAGCATTCCTTTGAACTTAGATAATGCAAATACAAAAGTTCGTTTAGGTGTTTCTGCTTTGTCTGTAGACATGAAGAACGAATCACAAATTGCATGGGACGAGTATAAAACTGCTCCTTCTTATACCTACAACGATGCTGTTCACTGCAACAAAACCATCATTAAGCCAAACGAAGAGTTTAAGATTAGCTTCGTAGACCCACGCCATTCTGCTGCAGATTGGGAGCTTAAAAATAGCAATGGCGAAACTGTTTTCTCTGCAGACAACGCAAAAGAAATTACAGTTAGCAACCTTTCAGAAATAGGAAACTACGACTTAGTTGTTATAGGTGATGTTCATAATGAAGAAGGAGTACCTACTTCTCAAATGAGAACATTGAAAGCTTTCGTACAAATAACAGGAGAAGCAACTGGTGCACTACCTCAAATTAAAACATTAACCGCTAACAACGAAACAAGCAACATTACAGTTCAAGCTAAAGAAGCTGTAAACTTAGCTTACACTGGTCGCTCTGCTAACGGTAAATTGTCAAGAGGTATCAACCTAAAAGAAAAGGGACTTGTATTCAAAGCTACAGAAGTTGGACTAACATCTAACAACCAAGAATGGTCTATGTCATTCTGGTTGAAATTCAACAACCTTCCAAAGAGCAGTGTTCAAATCCTCGATATGCGTTATCAATATGCAAGTTGGCCACAAAATAACTGGGGTTCTATCTGGTCAGAATATGATCCTGCAAAGAAAGTTTACACCTTTACAATTCGTGAATATAAAAGTGGTGGTAGCCCAGAGCACACTCAAAACTGGTATGCTGAATTCGAACCAGGTGTTTGGAGCCATGTAACCATCACTATGGAAAAGGGTGCACGTGGTGTAAGAGAACATCTATTTATCAATGGTAAACCTGCAGCTCCAAAAGACTGGCGTTATAATGGTATGCACAAAAATGGTTATATCACAGAATATGTAAATACATCTACATGGTGGGATCAAAATACTTTCATGTTAGGATTTGGTAGAGCAGGACAAGCAGCCATTGATGGTGTGATTGATGATGTGAAGTTCTTCAGCAAACAATTAAACGAAACAGAAGTTGCAAGCAATTATCGTTCAACCGAAAAGAATACTGCAAACATGACAGCTTACTGGGATTTTGAACAAAATGCCGATGCAACTAACAAGTTTGCAAGCGTTGCTACAGGAACAAACGTTCAAGCTTATCGTGCTGAAATCGAAGCAGGTGGTGGCGAAGGACAAGGCTCTATCATTCCAGTAGAACCTATCTACGAAGCTGGTTCACCATTCGTTGCTGGTGAAGCATTCTCTGTTGAAACCAAAGCTTCATGGAAAACACGTAAGGGTTCATTCACTGAAATGACAGGAAACGACGTTGCTGGTTCTGCAAAAGTAACTTACCCAACTGGTGGTGACTACACTGTTACTCTTACACTTGAAAATTCTTATGGTAAAGATCAACGTACATTCCAAACAATCCACATTGATGGTGCAACTGGAATAAACGAAACTGCAACATCTGAGTTGAAGGCTTACACTGTAAACGACGACATCTTTGTTGATTGCGAACAAGCTGGTGCTTACACATTCGAGGTTTATAGCATCGATGGTATGCAAGTACTTAGAAACAATGTGAATGTAGCTACTGGCAACACAGTACGCCTACACCTTGCTAACTCTGGCGTTTACATTCTCAAAGTGAAGAAAGAAGGTAAAACTTTACGCACTGTTAAGCTAATTAGAAAATAATCGTCAACATACAAATAAACGATTAACTTTAACAACCAATCACCAGTGAGCAAATGTCTTACTGGTGATTTTTCTTTTTATCCTCATCACTTCGGCCTACAACAAGGAAAGTATAAAAGTTCTTCTGTTTGCTTTATACAGCCCTTTTATTTTGCGCTAAAAGAGCGAAAAACATCTCAGTAGCCTACACTCTCATCAACCTAAAACGACACACTCTACCCCCTTTAAACAAAGGCTCACAACATTGTTCAATCAAAAGCTATGCCTTTGCATGTCGAAAGGACTGTAATTTAACCCTAAAAGCACTCTCTTTGCACCGCAAAAGCCCTGCTATTGAAGATGAGAAAATTGCTTTTATAAACGAAATGGGCAGCACCCTCAAAAAGAGAGCACTGCCCACTGACTGATATTGTAAATCAACAATTATTCTTCAACTAAAGAGAAATCGTCTTTACCTACTCCACATAGAGGACAAACCCAATCATCTGGAATATCTTCAAATGCTGTTCCTGGTTCAATTCCACTATCAGGATCTCCTACTGCAGGGTCATATATCCACCCGCAAACATCGCATACGTACTTTGCCATAATAATTTTTGTTTTATTGTTTATATTTACTTATTTAATAAAAGGGTGTTTCCACCTGTTTTAATTATTGTTTGTTCGCTTTTAATTGTTTGTTTCTTTGCCCTGTTGGGCGTTGATAATTGCCATCACTTTTTGTGTTATTTGCTGTGGTTCGATGTTTTGCATACACGCAAAATCGCCCCTATAACATGGTTTATTGCCGTAGATGGAACACGGACGACATGCCATTGAATGGTCTACTACATACTCTTGCTTTTGGTTCCAGCCCATAAAGCCTGCAAAAGGATGCGTTGCTCCCCACACACTCACCACTGGTGTGGCTACAAGTGAGGCTAAATGCATGTTCGAACTGTCCATACTTATCATTGCATCAAGTTCGTTCATCAATATAAGTTCTTGCTGAAAGCCTTTCAAATGCTCTGGAACGCTAATGCAATGGCGGTGCTGTTGCACCATGGTGGCAATCTGTTTTGTTTCTTGTTCGCCTCCTCCGAAGAGGTATATTTGTAGATTTTCGATATTATTTTCTAACTCGTTGATTACCTCTTGCATCTTTTCAAGGGGATAAATTTTGCCTTGATGTGCTGCGAAAGGTGCTATACCGATGTTTATTTGCGCTTTGTTCACTGCCTCGACAATGCTGTTTGGCAAGGTGTTGAGCTGTGATGTGGTGCCTTCGAAGAGTGACTTAAAAGTCAATTGAACGGGATATCCCAACTCTTTTAACACGTCGGCATAGTTCTGAAACGATGTTGGTTGCTGCTCGAAGCGTTTGTTGTGCTTGGCAGTGAGTGCCTTTTTGCCCTCTCGATGCTTATTGATATGGGCGGTAGGAATGTGATCGAACCAGAATTTTAGACGCAAATACTTTGTTCGAAGCACGTCGTGAAAGTCGGCAACTGCTGTAAATCGCTTTCCAGAAAGGCGTCTGAAAAGGTTGTTTAACCCCAATATTCCACGATAATCTTTATTGATGTCGGCTCCCATAAAACTGACATTGGGAGCGAGATGCTCAAAAAATACTCGTGCAAAGGGTCTACTTAGCACCGTTATTCGCAAATGAGGATATTGCAAAGCCAATGAGGCTATAACAGGAACCATCATTGCTACATCGCCAATTGCAGAGAATCTAACTATTAATAGATGCTCACTGCGCATGCTTTACTTCTTGTTTTGATATAGAATGGGGTTGGTTGAAGGGTCGTTATACATCTTCATTTGACGATAAACCTTCATATATATCTTGCCTGCTTCAATATCTTCTAAAAGCTGATCGATAGCTGTTCCGAGGTCTTTTTGTTGCTCTAACAACACATTGAGCTTTTCTTTGCATTTTGATAGATGCTCTGCTGAAGCGTCTGAACGTTGTGTTTGCTCGTTCATGTGGTATATCTTCAATGCAAGAATAGACAATCTGTCGATTGCCCACGCTGGACTTTCGGTGTTTAAGCGTGCATTGGGCATTACATTTACGTCCGAATACTTTTGTCTAAAGTATGAATCAATCTGCTCAACCAAGTCTGTTCTATCTTGATTACTGCGGTCGATGCGTCGCTTTAGTTGCAATGCTTCGAGTGGATCGATGTGCGGATCACGGATAATATCTTCAAAATGCCACTGAACAGTATCAATCCAACACTTTAAATACAATCGGTTTTCAATTGTATCGTGATGATATGGATTGTTAATAGGCGTGTCAACATTATCTTTTAAGTGATAATCTTGAATGGCTTTATTAAATATTTCGTTACAATGATTAGTGAATGATATTTCCATAAAGTATCTATAATGTTTCAACACGTTTTTGTTTTCATCATAAGAATAGCGTCGTTATGATGACTTTCTATCGAACACAAAGGTAATGCAATTAAAAACAACTGCAAAATAAATAGTTGCTTTTTTGTTATTTGTGCTCTTCTATGTTGTTTTTATTGATTTGTTTAGATTGAATTGTTTGCTCAATGAAGTAGCGAGGGCGTCTTTTCACCTCGTCATAGATCTTTCCTACATACACTCCTGTTATGCCTACGCCTGTTGTGGTGATGCCTCCTATGAACCAAAGCGACACCAATAGCGACGTCCAACCTTGTATGGTGTAACCCATTAGATAGTCTACTAGTCCAAAGATAATCATCAATATCGACACGAGGGTCATGCCTAAGCCTATTAATGTGATGAAACGTAGAGGGGCAGTAGAGAACGATGTGATGCCTTGCACAGAGAAACTAATCATCTTGCGCAATGGATATTTGCTCTCGCCAGCCGTTCTTTCAGTTCTATTATAATAGACTCTTGCCTCTTTAAAGCCCAATTGACGAACAATTCCACGTAAAAACAAATTGCGTTCGCTATACTGCAATAGGGCGGTGAGTGCCCTTTTGCTCATCATTCTAAAGTCGGCATGGTTGTAAATGGTTTCTTTGTCCACCCATTGCATTACCCTATAAAAAGCCAATGCGCTGGTTCTTTTAAAAAAGCTGTCGGTTTTTCGCTCCTTACGAACGCCATATACCATGTCGCAATGATTGTATTTCAATTGCTTAGCCATTTCTATTATGGCATAAGGATCGTCTTGTAAGTCGGCATCTATCGACACCATAGCATCGCAATGCTCCACAACTTGCTCCATACCTGCCCACAATGCGTTTTGATGTCCTACGTTATGAGCTAGTTTTAGAGCCTCAACATTGTTGTATTGTTGAGTCAATTGGTTGCAAATAGCCCATGTATCGTCTTTGCTTCCGTCGTCTACGAGCATGAAACGGGTGGTTATTTGCAATTCATTTTGAAGTGTTTCGATAACGGGTTGCAGTTTGTCTACTGCCCATTGAAGCACCTCTTGCTCGTTGTAACAAGGAATAACGATGTAGAGAATCATTGTGTTTGGCGTGAATTGAGGGGAGTGATTGAATGTATTGAGATGAAAGATGCGTGCGGATTACTTATCTAATTTCCACACAGCACCATCTTTTGTGTCTTTAACTTCAAAGCCAGCATCTGCCAACATATCACGAATTTTGTCGCTTGTAGCCCAGTCTTTGTCGGCTTTAGCTTTCGATCTAAGGTCTAACACCATATCTACTACCTTGCCATAAGCCTCTTCTCGAGCTTTATTGTTATCGGAATTTTCGGCACGAAGTCCCATCAAATCGAAAGCAAAGAGATGCATGGTTTCTTTCAATTCTGCGAGATCTTCGGCAGAGATAGTGCCTTTATGGTCGACAATGGTGTTGATGATGTGACATGCTTCGAATAGAATACTAATCACAACAGGTGTTTGTAGGTCGTCGTTCATTGCATTATAGCATCTTGAGCGACATTCCTTTACAAACGTTTCAGTGGCTTTATCCGACTCGTTTGCAGGTTGAATGCGGTCTAAGTCTTTTATTCCCGACAACAAACGGTTGAGTCCTTTCTCGGCAGCTTGCAAGGCTTCGTTCGAGAAGTCTACTGTTCCTCGATAGTGTGCGCTAAGGATAAAGAAGCGAATGGTCATGGGGCTGTAAGCCTGTGTCAATGCTTCGTGGGTGCCTTTGAAGAACTCTTCGAGTGTAATAAAGTTGCCTAAGCTCTTTCCCATCTTCTTTCCGTTGATGGTTATCATGTTGTTATGCATCCAATAGCGCACCATGTCGTGTCCTTGTGATGCCACTGCTTGAGCTATTTCGCACTCATGATGTGGGAACATAAGGTCCATTCCGCCTCCGTGAATATCGAAGTTATTACCTAAATACTTGCGTCCCATGGCTGTACATTCGCAATGCCAGCCTGGAAAACCTTCGCTCCAAGGACTTGACCACTTCATAATATGCTCTGGAGTGGCTTTCTTCCACAAGGCAAAGTCGGTTTGGTTGCGTTTGTCTTCCACGCCTCCTAACTCACGAGAAGCGTTGATCACGTCGTCGAGATTGCGTCCCGAGAGCTTGCCATAGTGGTATTTTTGATTGTATTTTGCGGTATCGAAATAGATAGAGCCATTGCTTTCATAAGCAAAGCCGTTATCCATTATTTCTTTCACCAACTGCTCTTGTTCTATAATATGACCCGTTGCCTGTGGCTCTATGCTTGGAGGAAGCACGTTAAGTGCATTCATTGCATCGTGATAACGATTGGTGTAGTGCTGTGCAATCTCCATTGGTTCGAGCTGTTCAAGGCGTGCTTTCTTCTCAATCTTGTCGTCTCCCTCGTCGGCATCGTGCTCAAGATGACCCACATCGGTGATGTTTCGCACATAACGAACTTTGTAACCCAAGTGCTTTAGATAGCGAAACAAGATGTCGAAGGTGATTGATGGGCGTGCATGTCCTAAGTGTGGATCGCCATAAACGGTTGGTCCACAAACATACATACCCACGTTTGGAGCATTAAGAGGCTCGAAAGTCTCTTTCTTTCTACTAAGAGTATTATAAATAACAAGCTGTTGTTTCTCCATAATCTATATTTTTATTTGTCACAAAGGTAGTAATTTTCACACATAATATTACTAAAAACGCCTAATAAAACAACGTTATGAAGCCAAAAAGACCCTGTTATTTAGTTATTTAGTGTTGTTTTCTTTACTTTGAATAAGAAAAATATTGTCGTAAAAAAGAAAAGACTTATCTTTGCAAACACTAATTAATAGCATATTAAATGGAAAAGTTAATTATCAATTCTTACGAAGAGTTTGCTGCTCATTTGGGTGAACAGCTTGGTGTTTCTGATTGGTTAGAGGTAGATCAAGAGCGTATAAACCTATTTGCCGACGCCACTTTAGACCATCAATGGATTCATGTTGATGTGGAAAAAGCAAAGACTGAAAGTCAATATAAAAACACTATTGCACACGGATATCTAACTCTTTCGCTCCTTCCTCACTTGTGGGAACAAATCATCGAGGTAAATAATATCAAGATGCTTGTGAACTATGGAATGGATAAAATGCGTTTCGGACAACCTGTTGTTACTGGAAGCAGGGTGCGATTGGTTACCAAACTGCATTCTATTAGCAATCTTCGCGGCATCTGCAAAACTGAGATTGAATTTAAAATCGAAATAGAAGGACAAAGAAAACCTGCCTTAGAGGGCATTGCTACCTTCTTATATTACTTCGAATAAGAGGTTCGAATAACTTTCTTTGCATCGACCTAACACACCTGACACGTTGATGCAGAGTAACTTAAAGCCTACTTTAAGAGCGTTTAAAGTAGGCTATATTTACATTATAAGACTACAACAATATGACAAAAGAAAAGAAAGTTGCTATTTATCTCTATAATCTTTCTAACCAATACGAAGGACTTGGAGAGTTTAATCACAATCTTGCCATTCGCATGAGTGCGCAAGCTGCCGAGCTAAAAGCAAAACACAACATTAAACTTTGTTTCCTTGTGCCTGCAGGAATGACTGGAGCTTATGGAGAAGATGTAGAATATCTAGTTCTCAAAAAATGGCGTTATCGTCTTCTTAATGAGTCTTTACCAAGATGCATTAAGCACCTTTTCTTCCCTAAAGTAGACCTTGTGCATTGGACTCAGCAACTTCCTCGTCTCCACACAACACTCTCTCCACATACATTTGTAACCATTCACGACGTTAACTATTTTCATAATAATCTTCCTGAAGATAAGGTTAAGAAACGTTCGAAAAAGATAAACAGAACGCTTCGCCATGCAACTCACCTCTCGTTTATATCTCAATTTGCACAAGACGATGTGGTAAGCCGTTTCGACGTGCCTCATCCTAAGCGCATTATATATAACGGTGTGACCGATCAAATGCAGGTTCCACAAGAGAAAATAGACGGACTTCCCAATCAATATCTCCTTTCTGTGTCGGGATTAGACGACAAGAAGAATGTGCATCTCTTAATTGAAATGATGCGATTCTTGCCCAATGAGTTTTTAGTTATTGCAGGAAGAGGAAATAGCGAGTATACCAAAATGCTTTATTCTCTTGTTGAACGCTACCAACTCACCAACGTTCGCTTTGTGGGTTGCGTGTCGGCAGGCGAGAAAGCCTATCTATACCGCAATTGTAAAGCGTTTTTCTTCGTATCAAAGAGCGAGGGATTTGGTTTACCTGTGGCAGAAGCGATGACGGCAAGTAAGCCTGTTTTCTGCTCGAAACTCACCTCATTGCCCGAAATTGGAGGCGATGCAGCTTATTATTTCGATGAGTTAGAGCCCGAAAAGATGGCGCAAACAGTGCAAAAGCAGTTGACTGAATATGCGAAAGACCCTGAAACACGTCAAAAAATGTGTTTGGCTCAAGCACAAAAGTTCAATTGGGACACTGCTGTCGATGAATATCTCAATTATTATATCGACATTCTGCAAGAGAAATAGTTTTGCTTCCATTTCTTTTGCTATCGAATTAGCTCACAAAAGCAACGCTAATACATACAAAAAGCAACGCCCTTGCACTGCAATAGCGTTGCTTTTCTTTTGCACTCTCACAAGCCTTATAAATAAAGGGGAGAGGCGTTATCGTGAAAGATTCTTTTGGTTGCTTTGGAAAATAATTTTATTTGCCTAAAGCACAGCCTTTTTTCGTCCTGTAAATCAATCTTGATTGCCCCCGAGAAGGTCTAACTCGCCCTGAAATAAAACTTCACCCTCCATCGTATGAAGTTGTGGTTGTTACTCCTTATCGTCGCTTAACGTAAAATCGAGTTGCTTTCTTTCGAGGTTAGCACGTGCCACCTTAATTCTAAGCGCATCGCCTAAGCGGTAGGTGTGGTGCTTTCTTCGTCCCACAAGACAATAATTCTTTTCGTCGAAGTCGTAGTAGTCATCGTCTAAATCACGCATAGGTATCATACCCTCGCAGTGGTTTTCGTCTATCTCACAATAGATTCCGTACGACGTTATACCGCTAACATGAGCATCAAAGCTCTCGCCTAAGTGCTCTTTCATAAACTCAACCATCTTGTATTTAATAGAGTCTCGCTCGGCATTTTGTGCCACTAGCTCCATTTCAGAGCAGTGTTCGCACAACTCTTCGTAGTGATCTTTGTTGCCACTACGACCTCCTTGGGCATAATGGGTGAGCAAACGATGCACCATTGTGTCGGGATATCGACGGATAGGACTGGTGAAATGGGTGTAATACTCAAACGCTAAACCAAAGTGTCCGATGTTATGTACCGAATATTTCGCCTTCATCATGGCTCTTAAGGCAATGGTTTGAATGAGCTTTTGATTAGCACTCTCGCTCGACTTGTCCATCAATTGGTTTAATGAACGAGCCACTTCGCCCTTCGTTCCGTCGGTCTTTAGCTTGTAACCAAACTTCGTAACAAACTCTCTTAGCGTCTCTAACTTCAACGGATCGGGGTTATCGTGGATACGATAGGGTAGGGTTTTCGCCTTCTTTCCTTTCTTAACACGACCTATATCCTCTGCCACTGTGCGGTTAGCAAGGAGCATAAACTCTTCGATTAGCTTGTTAGCATCTTTCGACATCTTGAAATAAGCACGTGTTGGGCGTCCTTTTTCGTCGATATCAAAGTGCAGTTCTTCTCTATCAAACTTCACTGCGCCATTGTTAAAGCGTGCTTTTCGAAGCTGTTTTGCAAAAGCATCGAGCATAATCAACAAGTAAGCGTTCTCGCCTTTGTAGTCTTTTGGATCTTTTTTAGGTGCTGGTTCGCCCGTTCCATCAACCACCCCGTTGTCTTCAAGAATGGCTTGCACTTCTTCATAGGCGTATCTTCGATTGCTTTTAATCACTGTATGCACCACACGATGATTTTTTATGTTTGCCAATTCGTCCATTTCAAAGATTACGCTGTATGCCAGTTTCTCTTCATCAGGACGCAAAGAACAGATAAAGTTGCACAAACGTTCGGGCAACATTGGTATGGTTCGGTCTACTAAATAAATGGAAGTAGCTCGCTTTTGCGCCTCCTTGTCGATAATAGAGCCTTCTTTTACATAGTGAGACACGTCTGCAATGTGCACACCCACTTGCCAATTGCCGTTGGGAAGCTGCACGATAGAGAGCGCATCATCGAAGTCTTTGGCATCTTTAGGGTCGATGGTGCAAGTGAACACCTCTCGAAAATCCTCACGTTTGCTAATCTCTTCGGGTGTTATGTCGTCCGAAAGACGCTCTGCCGCCTGCTCAACTGCTTTGGGATACTTATAAGGTAAGCCGTATTGAGCAAGTATTGTGTTCATTTCTACATCGTTATCGCCACTTGCGCCCAATACATCTACGACCTCACCAATGAGGTTTTTCGATTCTTTTCCAGGAAACTCAATAATCTTTACCACAGCTTTATCGCCATCTTTACCACCTTTTAGCTTGCGCTTAGGAATGACAATGTCGTGTGCAAAGATGTTGCTTTCGGTAGAAAGAAATGCCAAGTCGTGTTCAACTCTTAACGTTCCCACAAACGTATCCTTATCATGTGAAAGTATTTCAACTACCACTGCTTCTCTCATGTGGTGCTCTCTGCGAGCCAATAGGGTAGCCTTCACCCTGTCTCCATTGAGTGCAGACATCGAATTTCGTTCGGCAACGAAGATCGAAAGATCGCTGTTATCGGGAATAAAAACATTCTTTCCGTTGTTTTTTCTTACGAAACGCCCCTCTTGAACCTGTGTGTCTACATTCAAACGATAGGCGTTATCTGCCACAGGTATTAAGAAATCTTCCCACGCCAACTCTTCCATTAAATCAATGGCGAGCATCTTTAATGGGTGAGTATCGAGCTTTAGGTTCTTGAATATTTCTTTAAACGAGTAGCTTTTGTTGGGATGTGAGCGGAAGAACTCTTCGAGTCTCTCTACCATTTTGCTGGCAGACATTCTCTTTCCGCCTTTCTTTTTTTTCGACATAACTAATGTTTAAGAGGTTAATAATATAATCTTTTAAAGAGATGCGCCTTGCTGTTGCGCTGTGTTTTTAGGCTTTTTCGATGGCTTCAACTAAGCGTTGAGCATGCAAAAGAGCTTTCTCTTCGAGTTGTTTTGCTTGTTCTTCGTTGCTTCGTAGAGCGTAAGAAACATCTGTTGTGTAAACAAATGGCTCGAGAGTCATACCTACAAAGTTGGTAGTTGATTGGGTTACGGGTAACAATAGGTCGTCGAGCGTATAGCCAAGTCCGCCTTCTCGTGAATAAACTTCACCAGGGGCACCCACTGTGAACGACACAATTAGCTTTTTTCCTTTGAGCTTGTCGCCATTGCTTCCGTGTGAAAAGCCGTGTAAGAACACTTCTTCTTCCCAGCGTTGAAGGATAGATGGCTTAGCAAACCAATACAAAGGGAACTGAAAAACGATGATATCTGCCTTTACAACTTTTGCTTGTTCGGCTGCAACATCAATCTTAAAGTCGGGATAAAGCTCGCATAACGAGTCGATTTCTGCCTCTGGAAGGGCTTGTTTTACTTGCTTTAATATGAGTGAATTCACCACTGAATCGTGTTGAATGTTAGAGTGTCCTGAAACAATTAATACTTTTTTCATTTGTTGTTCCTTTCGTTTTATTGTTCTTTTTCTTATTAATAATATTCTGATTTCATTGTGCTTTTCTACAAAGTTACAATATTTTTCTTGGTTTAAACCATGCTTTTTGATGTTTTTCTTGCCTCTTTCACTCTTTTTCCTTTGCCTTTTGTTCTATAAAAAGGAGCTTTATGACATCAAAAAAAGACAACCCCAAAAATGGAGTTGCCTTACTTTAAAATGTGTTTTACACGGAAGAATGGAG
This sequence comes from Prevotella sp., assembly GCA_052173735.1. Classification (GTDB taxonomy): domain Bacteria; phylum Bacteroidota; class Bacteroidia; order Bacteroidales; family Bacteroidaceae; genus Prevotella. The sequence continues at coordinate 194,879 of JBQMYA010000001.1, read as the reverse complement.
CGTTTTCTTTTCTTTTTTATATTGTTTAATTGCTTGTCACTTCAAAGTAGCTGTTGTTCGAATCGCTTTTTTGCTTTTTATAGCTAAAAGGTAGGGTGAGTTGCAACAGTTTAAGGGTGTTTTCGATGTCTTGTCGGGGTGCTATCTCGCCCGAATAAGTGTTGTTGCGACGTCGTAATGTCTTTACTTTGATGTCGATGCCATATATCTTTTCGAGGGTAGCCATGATGCTGTTGAGAGTTGATTTCTTGAAAGATAGCACCTTATGATGCCACAACACGTCGTTACCAGTGGGTATTTCGCCTACCGAAATCAATCCGTCTTTATCGTTGGCAACAGCTCTTTGTCCTGGAAGCAGACGCACACTGTTATTCGAAAGCATGTTTTTCACTTCTACAGAGCCTTTTATTAAGCTTACAATATATTGATGAGTTGAAGGATTATTAGAGGCATAAAACACAGTGCCAAGTACTTTAATGTCTTGCGCTTGGTTGTGAACAACAAATGGATGATGGGGATTTTTGACCACATGGAAATAGCCTTCGCCTTTTAATTGCACTTCTCTTGCGTTGCTTGAAAAGGTTTTAGGATAGGTTAACTCGCTATTTTTGTTGAGCCAAACACTTGTTCCATCGGGTAAAATAACGTTCTTTACATCGTTGGCATTGGTGCAAACACTTATCAGTTCGGTAGTATTTGCAATACTGTTGTTGAGCATTTTCCAACCAACAGCTGTTCCTATGAGGGTTAAAAATAATATTACTGAAGCCACAAAGTTTCTTCTTTTCCACCAAGAACGTGTTAATTTCAATTCAATAGGAGCGGTGTTGATGCGTTCTTGCAATCGCTGAAAAGCTGCATCGGTATCCTTTTGAGATACTGTTGTTGCCTTTGCCACCATATAGATGTGATACAAATCAACATAAGGACAAAACTTTTGGGGTTCGTTTTTTGCCCGTTTACTAAGCTCTAAGACTTCTTTATCAGAGCATTGACTGGTGATATATTGAACAATTCGATATCTCATAGAATTAAAAATAAACATAATATGCTTTATTCTATAACAAATAAATATATAAAATCACTGAATGAACAAAGTTTGTTTTAGCTTTTTTTAAGCACAAAGAATCATTCTTTTTTTATGTGCAATGCTTCAATCGGTAATGAAAAACCTTGTATTGTCTTTATATTATGTATATTCTTCGTAAGATTTTATATAAAAAATATTGATGAGAATGTCGACAGATGAAACGAAAATAACGATAATAAAAGAAATAGTTTCTTTATCATCATGTTGCAGTTGGTAAAAAAGAAGGATGCAATTTTCTAAATATAATAGATGCAACAGAACAGAAATATGAGTTTATTTGTCTGTATAAACAATAAGAGAGGACGCAAATTGGTGCATCCTCTCTTATTTATAATGTGTTTATTCTATTCGTTGTTCACAAATTTAATGCGTTTGTCGCAGTCATCAATCTTAGCTTTTAGCTTAGCAATGTCCTTCTCCATCTTAGCTAAAGTCTTTTGACTCTTTGCCAATTTCTTGTTAATTGCCTTGGTTTCTTTCAATCTTTTAATGGTTGCCTTTGCATCTTTCACTGTGCTTGATGCGTTGGTTGTGTTGAATTCAGTAGTTGCCACGTTAGCTTCTAAATTGATTTCGCTTGCTTTTTTTGCGAGTTCTACATTGTTTGCCTTTTCTTTTTCGTAAGCTAACTGCACCTTATTGAGCTTAGTTGTTAGCTTAAGCACTTTCTGTCTTTCCTTTAATACATCTATTCTGTCTTGGTTCTGTGCAAAAACAGCAACCACAGACAATACCATTATTCCTATTAAAAAAAATCTTTTCATACTTAATATATTTGTTATAATTCTACGATGCAAATGTATATAAATTCTTATTTTTATGCAATAAATCGCAAAAAAAACTTATATGATACCCCAAAATAAATATTCAAAAGCAGATAAAGATAGAGATATGTCAAGAGATGCATTAGAAATATCCTTAGTATACCTACCAACACGAATATAAATGATTCTCAAAGAGCACATGACTCTGTTGTATTGGTAGCTATACGAAACGCAAGAGCACTTTTTCTTTCGAAGAACAACACCTTTATACAAGCTAATATTGTATCTTTGCATATATTAATGAATCGTTTTATGGATAACATCACAAATCAATTACGTTTGGTGTGCTTATATATTGCCATACTTTTGTGCAACGGTAATCTACAAGCACAATATCAATCTAACCATCAGCGTGCTAATATCGCCCTTCCTATTAGTAAAACTTACAACGATTCTACAACAATTCACTGCTTTAACTTGGGCATTTTTAACAATGTAGACTTATTGAAAGGCGTTCAAATAGGATTGGTACATGCCGATGTAAATAAAAACGTTGCAGGCTTAAACCTTAGTGGGTTGGTGTCGATTGTGCGCAACAATGCTTGCGGAATAACTGTTGCACCATTGCTCAACGCTGTTGTAAACGATATGAGGGGAATACAATTATCTTCTGTTTCGAATATTGCAGGAAAGGCAAAGGGAACTCAAATTGCAGCAATGTCGAACATTTCGCTCAATCCTTTGCGTGGACTTCAATTGTCGGCACTAACGAATATTAGCTCGGGAGTAGATAAAGGAGCGCAAATTTCGGGTCTTGTTAACGTGGTTTCGCACACAACTAAGGGCTTGCAATTGAGTACTTATAACTATACCGACACGCTTTCAGGACTTCAACTAGGTATTATTAATGTTACACAGCGCAACCAAAAGGGTTGGCAAGTGGGCTTAATGAACATCGGTCAAGACTCTACACAACGCAAAATTGGGCTTATCAACATCGGTCCTACAACGAAAATCGACTTTCTTTTATATGCTGGTAACGCTTCATTGTTTAACTCTGCCATGCGTTTTCGCAATAAAAACACTTACAGCATCATAGGACTTGGAACGCCTTATCTAGGCTTCGACAAGAATTTTAGCGGTGCTTTGTATTACAGAATAGGTAGATATGCCCCACTATCTCATCGCATTACGCTTGGTGCCGATGTAGGATTTTATCATATCGAGACCTTTAAGAAAGAGCAACCACTTGTTCCTGCACGTTTGTTCTCACTACAAACAAAATTGAATATCGACTATCAAATAACCAAAAACCTCGGTGCTTTCGCGTCATTAGGCTATGCACACACCCGCTACTACAAGCGCAACACCCTCTATAAAAATCAGTTGATTGGCGAAATTGGTTTGAGTCTGTCTTACAACCGCAACAACAATGCAGACCACAACACACCCAGTTTTTTAGAAGAGATATTGACCGACACCACCCATAATGATATTTATGCCCCTCCACTTGTTAAGCGTCCGTGGGTAGCCGTAGCGCAAGTGGGTATTATCAATGTTGGAGTTTTTAGTTGGAATCGTTTTCATAAGCACACAGATTATAGCTACATCACACTCAACTCGGTGCGAAAAAACTTGCAAACATTGCCTGTTTGGGACAACGACCCCTTTAATACCAACCTATACATGCACCCTTATCATGGCAACACCTATTTCAATGCTGCACGAAGCAATGGCATGTCGTTCTGGCAATCTTATCCTTTTGCTCTTGGAGGTAGCCTGATGTGGGAGTATTTTGGCGAAAACGAGCCACCAGCTCTTAACGACTTAATTGCTACTTCGATGGGAGGAACATGCTTAGGAGAGGTTTCTTATCGTATTTCAAACATCATTCTCAACGATAAAACAACTGGATTCCGCCGTGTTTTGCGTGAGGCTGGAGCTTTTATATTAAACCCTGTGCGTGGCGTTAACCGCTTGGTGCGTGGCGAAAGCTGGCGGGTAAAATCGAAAAACTATCTATATCACAACATCAACCGCTTTCCATTAGAACTCAGCATCACACTCGGAAACCGCTATCTTGCCGACGACAACGCTTTGTTTAGAGGCGAACACAATCCTTATATTCATCTTTTCTTCGAATATGGAAACATCTTTAACGACGAAGAAAACAAGCCTTTCGATTATTTCACGGCAGATGTTACAATGGGGTTCTCGAGCAATCAGCCTAGAATGAGTGGCGTTCACTTGCTTGGACGACTATGGACTGCACCTATTTTGATGGGTAAGAAAATTAAAACCGAATTCGGAATATATCAGCATTTCAATTATTATGAGAGTGCACCTGTTAAAAATGGAAGTGATATTACACCATATTTAATTTCGGAAGCCGTGGGCATTGGACCTGGAATTATTTACCAAATAAAGAATAAAGGAAACCTTGCACGACTTGAACAACACGTTTATTCGAGCCTTATCCTACTCGGTGGAACAAAAAGCGACTACTATAACCAAATTGCTCCACGTGACTATAACATGGGAATGGGATATAGTTTAAAGGTGCGCACCATCTTAGATTTTCCCCGTTTGGTGCGCTTTGCATTGAAAACCGATTTCTATCATATCTTTACTTTGAAAGGATATGAAAACAAAGACTTAACGGGCTTAAACCAATTGCATTTTAATGTGCAGGGCGATCGCAGTAATGCACGTTTATTGGTAATATCTCCTGCATTCGATTTTAAAATAAAAGGTTCTGTTAGTGCTCACTTATCTGGTTCGTACTATCACCGACACACTCGCTATAAATACCACCACAATGTGTGGGTTGGAACCTATGAGGTGAATGCAGGCATTTCTTGTAAGCTGTAAAAGGAATACTATTGCCTGCCAAATGCAGTGCCATTAGATACGAAAAGCACCGCTCTTACTAGCTAAGAGTGGTGCTTTTGTTTGGGGATATTGATTTTCTTTGTTTTCAAGGCATTAGCAAGGCGAAGACAAAGACGATACAAGAGGAGGAAAAGGAAACAGAAAAGGTGTTTTAAAACAAAGAAGAGAGGAAAGCAGAAAGACTCAACCAAAAAGCTATTTATGCAAGAAAAAGAAACAGAGAAGAAGGAGAAAATGAAACTTTGAACCATTTTCAAACAGTTTTTTGTTCATCAGAAAAACAAAAAAGAAGGGATAGAAAAAATAAAAAAGATTGTAAAAACAAGGGCTGATGGGCAAAAACAAGGAACAAAGAAGATAGGGCAAAGGAACACAACAGCCATCAAAAGCAAAAGAACAGTTGCACCATTTTCTTGGCAACTGTTCTTCTTATTTCATCCAAATATGTCTTCTTTATGGATTTAAAGATTTTTTTTAACAAAGAACGAAAAAAGAAAACCTCAGCAAACTTGCCGTTTCTTTGGTTTAAAGACAAGCAAATGATGCTGAGGAATCGTGAACAATAATATTATTTCTTTACTAACTTAATAGTTTTATAGGTCTTTCCGTCTTTAACAATTTGAAGAATGTAAAGACCTTTAGCACCTGTTACGCTTACATTGGTAACCTCGCCAGCTGCAGTTGTTAGTTGATTGCTTTGAACAAGAACACCACTTGCATTTAAAACGTTAAGGGTGTAGGTTCCACCTTCTGCGAAACGAAGATTTACGCTTTCTACAAATGGATTTGGATAAGCAGCAAACTCAACACCGCTTTCTACACCATTGATGCCTGTAGAAGATGTTACCTCAACCAAGTTAGCCTTTGTTAAGCTTGTTTCGCCCCATTGGTTGCTTAGTGTTAGGGTTGCACCCACCTTGCCAACATTGCTATATGTAACGGTTGCAGTTTTGCCTTCGACAGTTGGATTGTTAGCTCCATCAAGAGTCCAGGTGTACTTTGTGGTGATATCTAACGAACCTTCGATACCAGGATTGCCCACTACCGAGTTGTTGGCAGGCATATCTTGATAACCAGCGTGTGATGTATCTTCACCACCACTGTTAGCCATTACCACCAAATGAGCTTTGTGTTCTGCGCCACCTTTACCTAAGTTAGGGAATACACTTTCGCCTTCTTTTGTTTCAAAGGTAAAGTATCCCATCAAACCTGCAGGTATTTCGTCTTGCTTAAAGCCCTTCATAGCACGTAAAACCTCTTCTTGTGTAAGTGGTTTGTTCCATATTTGCACTTCGTCGATAACACCATTGAATCCACTCTTATATACACCACCGCCACCAATGAAGATATCTGCTGGTAGATAAGCTTGAATTCTAGAATCGCTCATATCTTCTCTTCTCTTTGAATCGGGGAAAGCAACCTGAGCAACTCTTAATCCATTGAGATACATTGTTTGAATGTTTCCTTCGTCATGGCATACAACAAGGTGGTTCCAAACACCAGGGGTGATGCTATAACCATCGCTAATCATACTAAAATTAGGATTGTCGTGAGCAGTCCAACCCATAGTATTGAATGAAACTTCGTTAGTTGGATGCACCTTATTACTAAACTTATCGGTTACTTCAGGGCGTATTTGCACCCAAAGGTCACCCCAGTTGTTGTGTGGCCAGCGGTCTTTAACAGTGTTCTTGTTAATGAGGTTGGTTCCTTGTTTATCGTGAGCAAACTTATCTGCCTTGAACCATAGCGCATAAGAGTAGTTCTTTCCTTGTTGAAGAGCTGCAGGAATTTGAAGCATCTTGGGGTCTTCGATAATCAAACCACGTGATGCACGTCCATTACCTTCTTTTGTTGTAGCAGAATAAGTTACTTCTTTTCCGCCTTCAACAGTTTCTTTATTGGCTGTGATATCGCTAATTTGAGGTGCAGCACCAGTGCTTTGAGGACTCACTTGAATAATACCTCTAATGGTTGTAGTCTTTCCTTTTGCATCGGTGATGATCAAATCGTATAGTCCTTCATTTACTAATGTAAGGTCGAAAGCCTTTGCATCATTCACTGTTTTTACAACACTCTTTGTAGATGCTTGTAACACTTTCCACTCTTTTGCGTTGGGGTGCAACTCATCTTCAAAGCGAACATTGAACGTTTCGTTAGCCTTTATAACAGGACGATCGAGCACTACGTTGTCATTGGTGTCGTTATAGTCGGCAGATTGGAACTCTGTCCATGAAGTTGCTGATTTAGTTACACCGTCAGGAGCAACTGCACGCACACCAAAACGAACTTGACGGTTAGTGATTCCGTTAACAAGTGGAGCGTCGATAACATATGCAGCCCATGAAGGAGTTGCGGTTAACACTTGCTCTGCCTCGCCTTGTGGTTGATAAAGAATTTCGTAATACCAAGTATCTACATCTTCGTTATAGGTCTTTGTTTCACCTGTGTCTTCGTTACTTTGGTATCTTATCTTGAAATCGAAATGTTTTGCTCTACCTCTAAGAATGTCAACTTCTTTAATTGTAGGTTGAACTGGCTCGAATTTCTTTGCAGGATTACGCACTGCAAGCTCTCCTACATGAAGGTTATAGCTCTCTGGTGTGTTTTCGAGAACAATACCAATCATAGCAATTTTGTCGCCATTTGCAATACCAAGAGCAGAAAGTTTGGTTGTAAAGGTAGCCCATTCGCCCTCTTTAGTTGCGTTAGGAAGCTCTATATCCTTGTAAGTTTTAAGGTCATTGCTCAAAGCAACAAATAGTTTAGCGTGTGTTTGTGTACCACTTGTTTGCTTATAAATAAGCGATAGCTCGTGGTTTTCGTCTACAGGCAATAAGGTTTTGAAAAGTTTTACACGTGAAAAGTCTGTCTTTCCGTGTAAGCTTAGGCATGAACCACCGAAGTAAGCGTCGTCGAAAGTAAGGTCGGCTTGAATTAAAGAGGGATAGTTGCTAGCATCAACTTGGTCGTTTTTGCCTGTAATCCACCAACGCCAAGTAGGCATAAAGTCTTGTGTTCCGAGGTTATACCACTTGTGGTCGAAAGTTACCTTACCCTCGTTGCGGAATGAAAGACCATTACCTAAGTTGAAACGGGTTACGAATGGCACTTCGTTAATGGTTGATTTTGCTGTTAAGAAAGCTGCCAAACCATGGAATTTGGTTAAGTCTGCATTAGCAAGAGATGAGCTATGAGGAACAGCAGGACGATAAGCTGGGTTGCGATGTCCACCACTAAAAATCAATTCTTGCTTCTTTAAGTAAGTGTTTTGTATGGCAATGTCGCTTGTTCCGTTATCGGTTGCACTTTGATGGATAAGGCTTTGAGAGTGAGCACCCCAAAAACCAATAGAGATTTTTCTTTTTAATAGGTCTTTCCAATAGCCATTTTTAAGTCCACGACCTTGAATATCGAAGCCAGCATAATAGTCGTAGCTGCTACGATCGAGCTCTGCTGCCTTGCGTTCTGATTTAGCTAATGTTTCATCATCCCAGTTATAGTTAGCAAACATCATGTCGGTAACTTCACGACCTTTCTTTCCAAACATGTTCTTGTTATGGTCTCCAAGTCCACCATCAAAATATTTACCACCCGATTCGTTAGTTCCATCATACCAATGTAATTGGAATTCCCAACCAATCTTGCGTGCTTCTTTGTGACATTCTTCAAAGAATTCGATGAGATGCGACATTACACTTGAGGTAGTGTAGAACTCTGAGTTCACACCAAGCCCGTCGATGCCATAGTATTTCATCAACTTCACCAACTTAGCCGCATTCTTAAAGCGATAATCATTACCCTTTTCGGTTAATTTATAAAGTACTTTAGAATTGATATTCCTTGTAAATGGATTCAAAACTACACGTTCTGTTTCGGGAATAGTCATCACACAGCCCACTTTAACGCCGTTTTTATGAGCCACATCGCTCACGCCTGCACTTAAACGGAGCCATGGTGCGGTCCAGTTTCCATGAATATCCACATACGACCAAAGGCTAAAGTTGTCGCCTTCGAAGCAATATCGGGGTAAACCTTTCCATGTAGATGTAGGCTCATCGAGTGGAACCCATAGACACATCTTGCGATTTGCATCTACTGTTTCATCTACTTTGTAATCACCATCCTTTATTCTTGTGCGAGGTTTTACACGTGAAATAAAAAACTCGTCGTCCATTTTTGAAACTCCTTTTAATTGTTTTCCAGGAGCCCAAGCGTCAAAATCTTGGTACAAATCAGCATACTTTGCATCCTTTATGTCAAGAGGATGCGTTGGAGTTCGCTGTGCAAAGGTTGTTGCACAGGTTAATAATCCACATGCTAATAATAAACTTTTTTTCATAATGAGATTAATTATAATTAGTTTTAGATAAAAGTCGTTTTTAATAATTATGAGAATATATATAAAATATATCCTTTTTGCATCATTAGTGTTTATAGATTACTAATAAAAATCTATGTTTCTTTGCTCTTAAAGCACATTCGATATATTTCAAACAAAAGAAATCAAGTTTTAAATATTGCTACTTTTTATCTTGTCTTTGCTTTTCAAGTACGTGCAAAAGAGAGAATTTAAATTGCTTTCTCAGCTCTTTATATAGATTAGATAAAAAGAAAAATGTTGGTAAAGACCCTTTTCGAGCCCTTACCAACACCTTTATTATAACATTATTTCTTTACTAACTTAATAGTTTTGTAGGTCTTTCCGTCTTTAACAATTTGAAGAAGATAAAGACCTTTAGCACCTGTTACGCTTACATTGGTAACCTCGCCAGCAGCAGTTGTTAGCTGATTGCTTTGAACAAGAACACCACTTGTATTTAAAACGTTAAGAGTGTAGGTTCCACCTTCAGCGAAACGAAGATTTACGCTCTCTACAAATGGATTTGGATAAGCAGCAAACTCAACATTGCTTTCAACACCGTTAATGCCTGTAGAAGATGTTACTTCAACCAATTCGGTCTTAGTTAAGGTTGCTTCTCCCCAGCGGTTGGTTAGTGTTAGGGTTGCATTCACCTTGCCTGCGTTGCTGTATGTAACTACAGCTGTTTCGCCTTCAACAGTTGGAGTGTTAGCTCCTTCGAGTGTCCATGTGTATGTTGGGGTTACTTCTAGAGTTCCTTCGATACCTGGATAGCCAAGAACATTGTTGTCTGAGTGTTGTGTTTCGTAGCTTGCAGTTGAGGTATTTTCGCCACCACTACCAACAAGTTGAACTAAACGACCTGTGTGTTCTGCACCACCTTTACCCAAGTTAGGGAATGTTCCGTCGGCATTCTTCTTTTCAAAGGTGAAATATCCTTGTAGACCATCGGGTACTTCGCTTTCTTTGTAACCCTTCATTGCAACTTGAACTTCAGCTTCTGTAAGTGGTCTATTCCATATTTGAATTTCGTCTACACATCCATTCAAACCACTCTTATAAACTCCACCGCCACCAATGAAGATGTGAGCAGGTTCTGCAGCATTAATTCTATGGTCGCCTCTTGTTTCTCTTCGTTTAGAAGAATATTGAGTACCAGAACCTATTTTCTTACCATTTACATAGATTTCATGTAGTCCTGCATCGTTATGAGTTATGGTTAAGTGATACCAAACGCCTGGTGTCATAGGATAATCTTTTGTCATAACCTTTTCGTTTGGCTCATCGTGTGCTTCCCAACCCATTGTGTTAAACGACACTTCGTTAGCAACATGAGTTTTCCATTGTGGACGAATTTGAACCCAAAGGTCTCCCCAGTTGTTGTGAGGCCATCCGTCTTTAATGGTGTTCTTGCTGATAAGGTTAGTTCCTTGCTTATCGTGTGCAAACTTATCTGCCTTCACCCAAAGAGCATAAGTGTAGCTAGTACCTTTTTGAAGGTCTGCAGGAATCATAAACATGTTAGGGTCTGCAATAGCTAAACCACGTGAAACACGTCCTTTGCCATCTTTTACAGTAGCAGAATAGGTTACATTCTTGCCAGCTTCAACAGTTGGTTTATCTGCCTTGATGGCTGTAATTTGAGGCACAGCACCTGTTTCTTCGGGTGTAACTTGCACTTTACCACGAGTTACATGCTTTGTACCTTTAGAGTCGGTAAGCACAAGATCGTAAGTACCAACCTTGCTTAATTGTGTTGTTATGCTTGTTTTGTTGGTTTCAGTAAATACTTCTTCACCTGTTGTTGCATCAAGAAGTTTCCACTCTTTTGCTGCATCTATAAGATAATCTTCAAATTTTAGAGTGAATGTTTCGTTTGGTTTCACTACTGTTTTGTTGATAACTACATCTGTACGAGGTGAATCGTAAGGTATTTCTTCAAAGTCTGTCCATCTTATTGCACTCTTTGTTATACCATCAGGAGCGACAGCACGAACACCGAAACGCACTTTTCTATTTGTAGACTTAACGATTGGCGCATCAACAACATAAGCAGCCCATGACGCTGTGGTTGTTAATAGCATTTCGTTTTGACCTTCTTGTTGATAAAGAATTTCGTAATACCAAGTGTCTACATCTTCATTATAAGTCTTTATAGCACCTGTTTCTTCCTTACTTGCATAGCGAAGTTTGAAATCTACTGTGTTATATTGTCCTCTAATGATTTGTCTTTCTTTAATCTCAGGTTGTACTGGATTATGAACTGTTTTGGGATTACGAACAGCAAGTTCACCAATATGAAGATCGTAATTGTCTGTTGTGTTGCTAACTGTTACACCAATCATTGCGATGTCGCCAGCTGAAATGTCTAAATTGCTTAATGTTGTTTCGAAAGTAGTCCATTCGCCAGCTTTAGGTGCTGCGGGAAGAGCAATTTCTCTATAGTCTTTAAGATTATCTTTAAGACTTACAAAGAGTTTAGCCTTGCTTTCTGTTCCATTCATCACCTTGTATGTAAGCGAAATTTTGTGTTGTCCGTCTACAGGTAATAAGGTTTTGAAGAGTTTTACACGTGAGAAGTCTGTTTTTCCGTGTAGGCTTAAACATGAACCACCATAATAAGCGTCTTCAAAAATAAGGTCGGCTTTGATAAGATCGTTAACAAATATCTCGTTAACCGCATCTGCTCTATTGGTAATCCACCATCTCCAAGTAGGCATAAAGTCTTGTGTATTAAGGTTATGCCATTTGTGATTGAAGGTTACTTTACCCTCGTTGCGGAATGAAAGACCGTTACCTAAGTTGAAACGGGTTACGAATGGCAATTGGTTGATGGTTGATTTTGCAGTAACGAAAGCAGCCAAACCATGGAATTTCTTTAGACTTGCGTTGGCAAGTGTAGAGTTTGTGCTAATATATGGATGTGCTGCTGGGTTACGATTACCACCACTAAATATCATTTCTTGCTTGAGCAAGTAAGCCTTTTGAATAGCTATGTCGCTTGTTCCATCGTCGGTTGCACTTTGATGGATAAGACTTTGAGAGTGAGCACCCCAAAAACCTACAGATATTTTACTGTTTTTTAGAACTCCCCAATTGGCATTTTTTAATCCTTTTCCTTGAATATCGAAGCCAGCATAATAGTCGTAACTACTACGTCCGAGGTCTGTTGCTTTACGTTCTGTTGCAGATAAGGTTCCACTATTCCAGTTATAGTTAGCAAACATCATGTCGGTAACTTCGTTTCCTTTTGCTCCGAACATCTTTTCATTATGATAACCAAGTCCTCTATCGAAACTTATACCACCTGTATCGTTGGTTCCATCGTACCAATGTAGTTGGAATTCCCAACCAATTTCTTTTGCTTTTTTGTGACATTCTGCAAAGAAATCAATAATAGTTTGCATGTCTGTTCGTGTAGAATTGAACTCTGAATTGACTCCAAGACCATCAATTCCATAGTATTTCATCAACTCTACAAGCTTCTTAGAATTCTTAAAGTTGCCTTTAGAATCTTTTTCTGTAAGCTTTCTAAGTACAAGTGAATGGGTGCTTGCATTCCAACCATAAAGTGTAATCATGGCATTCCAAGGAATACTCATTACACATCCTACCTTAACACCGTTCTTATGAGCTACGTCGGTTAATCCTGCTGTTACACGCATCCATGGTGCTGTCCAGTTACCATGTATATCGATGTAAGACCAAAGGCTAAAGTTATCGCCTTCGAAACAATAACGTGGAAGGGCTTTCCACTTAGAAGTGGGATCGTCGAGTGGTACCCAAAGACACACTTTACGATTTGGATCGGCATCAGAAGCAGCCTGATAGCTTAACTCTGAAATTCTTGTACGAGGCTTTACACGTGAGATAAAGAACTCGTCGTCCATTCTTGATACTCCCGTTGGTTGCGAACCTGGAGACCAACGATCAAAATAAGTAGGTAATTGACTATAATCTGCATCCTGTATATCAAGAGGATGGGTTGGTGTTCGCTGTGCATTTGCAAGCGTACACGACATCAGGGCGCAAGCCAATAATGTAAACTTTTTCATAATGGTTAATGAATTAAATTTGTTAGTAATAAATGTATTATTATAATTCTCTACAACTTAACATTTATAGTGTTTTCTCTTTTATTTAGAGCTGTTGGTTAGAGATTTCTTTTTATTGTAGGGTTAGCTATACAATTGTTGTTGTTTTGATATATAATATCATTGCTGTTAGTGTGCAATAGAGCTGTAGTTATATGATAAAATGATAGAGATGAAAGCTACCCCCTTATATATAATAGGTGTAACTCCCATCTCTTTCAAAATATTATGCTGTAACTACTTCGTCTGACATGCGTCTGTTTCCTTTTTGCTTACCAAGAGTTAGGAAAGCAATAGGTGCTGCAACGAAGATTGATGATAGTGTTCCAACAATAACACCAAGACTCATTGCGAATGAGAAGCTACGAATGCTTTCGCCACCTAAGAAGAAGATACACAACAACACAATTAAAGTTGAAGTTGATGTGTTGATAGTTCTGGTTAGGGTTTGGTTGATACTGTCGTTGAACAATGTCTTGAAATCTTGCTTTTGGTGTAGTTGCATGTTCTCACGAATACGGTCGAAGACTACCACCTTGTCGTTGATTGAGTAACCAATAACGGTTAGGATGGCTCCGATGAAAGTTTGGTCGATTTCGAGTGAGAATGGCATCCAACCCCAACATAGGCTATATACGCCTAATACGATGATGGTGTCTACCGCAAGCGCAACAGTTGATCCAATTGAGAACGCCATATTACGGAAACGAATTAAGATGTAAACGAAGATTGCAAACAATGCAAGTGCAACGCTTAGAATGGCTCCGTGGGTGATGTCCTTAGCCACTGATGGTCCTACTTTGGTACTACTGATAATTGAACCACCTTCTCTAATGTCTGGATTCTTAAATGATTCAACGTTTGGTTGAGATACAAATCCATGTTTTTTCAATGCCTTGTATAAGATGGTTTCTGCCTCGTCGTCTACTGTAGGACTGTTAGATTCGATCTTATAGTTGGTTGAAATTCTTATAGTTTTGTGGTCGGTACCTAAGGCAAGTGCGCTGGTTGTTGTTCCTGGGAATGCATTGGCAATGATTCCACGTACTTGTTCGGGCTCAACTGGGCGTTCGAAGGTGATAACATAGTTGCGTCCACCTGTGAAGTCGATACTTCTACTTAAACCTCTCACTGCAAAACTAACAATAGCTACAAGAATAATAACTCCTACGAAGCTAAATGTTCTCTTATAGAAGTTCATGAAACCAAAGTGAGTGTTAGTCATTAGATTTCTTGAAATGCCTGTTGTGAAGGTTAAATTCAACCACTTTCCGTTGTTCATTCGGTTCTCGAACACTAAACGTGTTAAGTAAACTGCGGTGAAGAATGAACAGATAATACCAATAATCAATGTGGTTGCGAAACCTCTAATAGGTCCTGTTCCGAACACATAAAGAATGATACCTGTGATGATTGATGTAAAGTTTGAGTCGAAGATAGCTGAGAATGCGTTTCGATAACCTTCTGACATGGCATGACGGGTATCTTTTCCGAGTTTCAACTCTTCTTTTGTACGCTCGTATATCAACACGTTGGCGTCTACTGCAGTACCGAGTGAGAGCACCATACCTGCGATTCCCGATAGCGTTAGGGCTGCTTGGAATGATGTAAGAATACCAAGTGTGAAGAATAAGTTAACTAACAATGCGAGGTTTGCCATCATACCTGGTGTGAAACCATACATCACTACCATGTAGATCATAAGGATTACGAAAGCAATACCGAATGAAACGATTCCTTGTTGAATTGATTGTGCACCAAGAGTTGGTCCTACTACTTCTTCTTGAACAATGCGAGCTGGTGCTGGCATACGTCCTGATTTAAGTGTATTAGCCAAATCTTTAGTGTCTTCGATGGTGAAGCTACCTGAAATTGATGATTGACCGCCGTCGATTTCGCCGTTAACACGAGGCGCAGAGTAAACAACTCCGTCCAAAACAATGGCAATTGCCTTGCCTGTGTTAGCCTTTGTAAGAGCCGCCCAACGTCTTGCACCTTCGGTGTTCATTGTCATTCCTACCTCAGGAGAACCTGTTAGGTTGTTAAATTGGTCTTTTGCGTCGGTAATAACATCACCTTCAAGTGGTGCTCTACCATTAGCTGTGGTCACCTTGATAGCATATAAACCATAAACGTTCTTTGCTTTGATTCCATCTTCTGGCTTAGCACTCCACATAAGCTTCACATCTGAAGGCAATACTTGTTTTGCTGTTGCTGAATAGATGGCTTTGTTGATTTCGGCTGTATCACGAACGCTTGCAAAACCTACAAGAGCAAGTGCTCCGTTTCCTGTTGTTTGAAGCATTGAAAGCAATGGATGAGCACGTTTTGCTTCTGCTATCTTAGCCTCGTCGTTTACGTTTAGCTTAGCATTTGCTTTTTTGTTGGTGTTCAACTCTAGCTTTGGTTCTGCTGCCTTAGCCACCTTTGCAGTGTCGGCAACGGCTGTTGTGTCGGCTGTTGTTTCACCATTTGCCAAGCGTTGGTCTAACTGAACAAGATAAGGAACAATCTCGTCGGAATTGAATGTTTCCCAAAACTCTAGGTTTGCACTTCCTTGTAGAAGCTTACGAACACGCTCTGGCTCACGAATACCAGGCATTTCTACCATGATTCTGCCTTCTTGTCCTTCTAACTTTTGAATGTTTGGCTGTACAACACCAAACTTGTCGATACGTGTACGAACTACGTTGAAAGAGTTATCAATAGCATTTTTAACTTCTTCTCTCAACACTTTCTCTACTTCTGAATCGCTACTATTAGGCGAAATTTTGCCTTGCAACTGTTGAGTTGCGAAGATTTCGGCTAAACGATGACCTGAAGCATTCTTCTTAAAAGACTTAACAAACAACGAAATAAAATCACCTTGACTTGTTTCTTCTTCTTTCTTTGCTTCTTCCATTGCCTTCACAAAGAAAGCATCTGTTTTGTGGTCTGCAAGTGTTTCAAGAACATCTGGTACTGAAATCTCTAGAATTACGTTCATACCTCCTTTAAGGTCAAGACCTAATCCGATTTGAGTTTCTAAGCATTTTTGGTAAGAATAGATACCTAAATACTTAACAGAGTCTTTATAATCTTGCTGAGCTATAGGATCTTTTATTGCTTCTGCCTTGCTATCGTAGTAACGAGTAGCAAACGAAAAAGACAAATAAAAGATGCTTGCAAGGGTCAGTAAGACTGCTGTTACAATTACAATTCCTTTGTTTTGCATTTTGTTTTTATTATTTTGATTATTGTTTTTCTATTAGATAGATATGCAAAGATAGTATATTTTTATGATTATTGAAAAAAATATTCATAGTTTCTTGCTTTTTTTCAATGATCTTTTATGCGTTCTAAATAGCAATAAATGGGATAGTGATCGCTGGTTTTGATCTTGGAATCTACCTTTGCTTTATATGGTTTGAATTGTTTCGAACACAAGATGTTATCAATTCGCACATACATTCCACTGCGATGATAGCTCCAACCAGGTCCGTTTCCTGTTTCTACAAAGCTGTTGGTGAGCGTCTTTTGCAAGGTGTTTAAGGCATAACCATTGGGCCATTCATTAAAATCACCACAAACAATTTGGGGTAGATTCTCATATTTTTTGAGCACACTAACTACGGCTTTTACCTGAACGGCTCTTTTCTGGGCTGCAAGTGCCAACTTATTGAGCAACAAACTGCTTTCTTGTTTTGTTCCACTATTCGAGATATTGCCTTTCACCATATTCTTGAATCCTGCCTTATCTGCCTTTGTCATCTTGTTTGATTCTAAGTGATTGTTCACCACCAATATGGTGTCATTATCCACTTTAATGCGATATGCCACGCTAAGATTGATCTCGCTGTCGAAGGGAATACGTTCGGTTGAGATAATGGGATATTTACTATAAAGCGTTAACACATCGCCACTACTTTCGTGAACCATCTGGCTTTGATAGGGATAGATGGGGTTTAAAACCGAATCGATCTCGTTTTCTATTCGCCATTTGGGGGCTTCTTGTAAACAAACAATATCTGCCTTGCTGTTGGCTATATACTGAACGATGGGATTTTCTTCGTTTCTTGTTTCGTCTCCAGGCTCATAACCAAAGCCCTGAATGTTGTAAGAGAGTATTTTTAGTCTGCCTTTTGGCACCTTACTCTGTATGTTTAACGGCACATATTGATGGGTTGGAACATAACAAAGCACCAAGCCCAGAATGGGAATGTAGCTATATTTGAATTTCACCAACACCCAAAATATCAAGAAAAAGATGTTCAAGGTTAAAAAAACAGGAAACAATACTCCTGTTGCAGATAGCAACGAATGGGTTAATGGGTTAAACAAATAGGCATAACCCGTTATTATCATCAACACAATAACTAACCAATTGACAACTGCAATGCCACGAACTATAATGCCTCTAAATATATTCACTCTATTGAATTTTATACTGTTTCAACCGTTTTAAATGGTTGCTATAAATTTAAAGGCAGTTTCTTGGTTGTTTAAACAATGCTTTAACAATCAAAAAAGTGCCTTTAGTATATTATTTATTACGTTGATCAAAGAGTCGTTGCTTCTCTTCTTTCGTTAAGCTATCGTAGCCATTTCGCCTAATTTTGTCTAAGATAGCGTCGATCTCGTTTTGTTCTTGTCGTTGCTTAGCGTTATAGTCCCAGTCGACATTGGTGTGATGTGTGGTTGTAGAGCTACCTTGGTGTGGTGGTTGAGTTTTTGAACTATTAAAGTATTTCTTACCAATATTGCCAAAAAGGTTCATCACATCATCTACACGAGTAGCCGAAGCGGGGTGCTTTTGCCAATATTTTATCAAGATAAAGCCGAACACCATACCGCCAAGATGCGCCAAATGGGCTACATTACTGTTGGTTCCCGACATGGCATAGAACAGTTCTATACCTGCATAAATCATTACAAACCACTTTGCTTTGATGGGAACGGGAATGGGGAAGATAAAAATTCGTTGCTCGGGGTAGAGCATTCCGAATGCTAACAAAATGCCATAAACGGCTCCCGAAGCCCCCACTGTGGTCCAAAGGTTTAGCACATTACCACTATTGTGCGCCACTGTGGCAATGTCGGAGAACGAGAAATCGGGCAATTGGTTCTTTACTGCGAAATAGAACTCGCCAAATTGAGCCGCCTCTTGAAACAATCCTGCACCTATTCCGCACACGAAATAGAAAAAGAGAAATTTGTTCCTGCCAAAGGTTTCCTCAACAATTCCACCAAACATCCACAGCGCAAACATATTAAAAAACAAATGTTGAAAACTACCATGCATAAACATGTAGGTGAAAAGTTGATATATTCGAAAGTCGGGAGCAAGGAAAAAATGCAAGCCCAACAAGTCGTTAAGTCGATATTGTGTTTCTCCTGCCAATTCAGAACCGCCATAAACAATAGTGGCAAGGAAGAGAATTATATTTATAATCAGAAGATTCTTGGTTGCAAATGGAATACTGCGCATCATAGTTCTTTTTACTTTAAAGCTTTAATAACTGCGCAAAAATACAAAAAAATATCGATTTCATGCTTAATAAAGCTCTGCAAAGCACTTTTTTTAAGGCTATTGAGCAACTTTTTCTTTATTTTTGTTTGTACTATGAAATGTTCTCTTTATATTTGCGAAAGATCTGTAAAAGTTAAAGATAACTCTTAAATAAATAATAGATTTTATGAACAAAACAGAATTAATCGACAGAATTGCAGCTGGTTCAGATTTAAGCAAGGCAGCAGCAAAGAAAGCTTTAGACGCAACAACAGAAGCAATTAAAGCAGCATTGGTAGCAGGTGACAAAGTACAACTTGTTGGTTTCGGTACATTTAGCGTAAACGAACGTCCTGCACGTCAAGGTATTAACCCTGCAACAAAACAAAAAATTGAGATTCCTGCTAAGAAAGTAGCTAAATTTAAAGCTGGAGCTGAATTAAACGACGCTATTAAATAATGAATCGTTTTAAACAAAAATAAAATAAGGCAATCGTTATGATTGCCTTATTTTGTTGTCCCAGGTGGACTCGAACCACCGCTGGCAGAACCAAAATCTGTAGTGCTACCATTACACCATGGGACAATTGCGAGTGCAAAAGTAGTGCTTTTTTATATTACCTCCAAATTTTTCAAGAATTTTTTTCACTCTCTTTTTTTATTATCGCTATTTTTTCTCTGTCGATTTCTTTTGAAAAACATCATAACAAATTAAATATTAACGACTTATAAAATTACCTTTTCTCGTTATACTTCTTTTTTTTCCTCAAAAAAATATTCCTTTTCTTTTTATCTCCAACCTTTCTTCTTATTCATTTTTATAGTTTTAAAAACTCACTCCTTATTTTTCATTCTTCTAAAAAGATAGCTTTTAACTGCTAATAAGAGTGCTATTCCCTACTAATTAACGTGCTTTTAACTGCTAATAAGGATACGTTTATTTCCTTGTTTTATATAATTTTTATTATACTTTATATAGTTTTATTTCACCCTATATGGATTTATTTATGCTTTTTTAATTTAAAAAGCACTATATTTGCAGCGATAACTACAATAAAACATTTAATTTATGAAAAGAATTTTACTATTTCTCTCGATGCTTCTTTTAGTAGGAGGCACAACAATGGCGTTCCTCAACGGAGCTTATCCCAATTATTTAGCGCATCTTGCTAATAACGAAAGTCATTCAGCAACAAACCAAGTGCGTGGCGTCGATCAACCAAACGGCAACAATGCAGGCTCGTCTGCTCTTGATGTCGTTACGCTTAAAAAAGACAATGGCAACACTCAAAGTCTCGAACAAGAAGGCACTAAACCAACAATCACTTTCACAACAAACAAAAATGTTGGCGAAGAAATAACCCTATATTTTAAAACTGCAGAAGGCACTGCAGTGGAAGACATCACCATTGAAGGCGCAACTTTTGTTAAGGATGGAGAAAATACATATCAAGGATTAACTGTTAAGACCTATGCTCTTACTGCACAAACAGTGAAAATTTTGGGTGATTTAACAACGCTCTCCTGCAATAAGAACGGCATCACCTCGATAGATCTCTCACATTCTAAGTTGGTCAATTTATATTGTGGACAAAACTCTATAACCGAACTCAACACAAATGGCAATAACAACTTGAGCACTCTTACTTGCGGAAATAACCAACTCACTGCATTAGACGTGTCTACCAATAGCGAATTAACATATCTCAATTGTAATTACAACAAGATATCTACCCTCAATCTTCCTCAAAACAACAAGTTATCGCTCTTGGCTTGTGCTTACAACAATCTAAAAGAATTGAATGTTTCTAACTTTAAAGAACTTATGGACCTTTCTTGTTCAAGAAATGAACTTGAAAAACTCACTATCAAAAACAATCCTAAGCTCTATAGAGTAAGATTCTTTAATACTAAAATTTCGCAGTTTGATTTCTCTAATAACCCTCAAGTTACTACTTTAGAAACCTATTCTAATAACTTGTCGCTTGCTCAAATGCAGCAATTGGTGAACAACTTGCCAACAATAGACACCAGTGCAGGCAAAAAAGGAAAGCTTGTTGTGGTGCCAACACTAAACGGCTCTAAGAACTTTTCTAACCAACTAAAAGATTTAGCAGTTAGCAAAGGCTGGGAAGTGAAAAACAGTTATAGACAAGTAGTTAACGAAATTCCTGAAGTTACCTACATCACTTTAACCACCGACAAGAATATTGGCGAAGAAATTCTATTGATACACGATGTAGATCCTATTTCAATACATGCAGATATTGAAGTGGAAGGCGCAACATTAGTGAAATCTGAAGAAGACAAATCTCTAAACTATTTAGGTCATACACTCGTATCTAACACCTATCGTCTTACATCACAAACCGTAAAAATATCGGGCGATTTGTCGCTTTTATATTGTCCTTATAACGATATCACATCTATAGATGTTGCTAATACTGATTTAGAATATTTGATCTGCGATCATAATTTAATTAAAAAAATCTCACTAAAGAGCAACACTCCAACCACTTTAAGCACCAATAACCCTCCAATCAAAACATTAGAGGCAACACAACAAAGCAAACTAAAACATCTTATTTGCAATTATAACCAACTAACTGAATTGGATATCCCCCAAAATAATAGCTTAGAGTATTTAAATTGCTCTAACAACAAGTTGAAAGAGTTGAGCATCTCTAATGCCAAAGAGCTTAAATGGCTATATTGCGACAACAATGAGTTGACCTCTTTAACTGCCAAAGATAATGACATTTTGGAAATAATTGTTTGCTATAACAACCAAATATCACAGATAAACATTGCGAATAACCCCAATCTAAGTGTGCTTGAGTGCTATTCTAACCAAATTAGTCTTGCTCAAATGTTGCAATTAGTGAACTACTTGCCCACACTTAGCAATCCTTCTGAAGACGATGGTATATTGGCTGTGGTGTCAAGTTCCAGCGATGGCAACGATATTTCTGAAGAAATACAAAATATAGCAAGAAGTAAAGGTTGGAAAGTAGAGGGCGCAAACAGATTTCCTTTGAGCGTTTCTACTATCGAGTACGACGAAAACCACCCCCGAAAGGTATTCGACCTTAACGGACGTGAGGTGAACGAAAACCAAGCTAAGGGTGTTGTGATTATCAAACAAGGCAAAAAGACTTATAAAAAGGTGGTGAAATAAACATCACAAACCTTATAAATAAAAGGAGTGAGTTCTAACAAAATAGAACCCACTCTTTTGTTTTCACTCTATTTATGAGAGTGCTTTTGTTGCGATATTATTTTATATACACCTTCTTAGCAGTGCCGTCGGCATACTTAATGATGTTGATACCCTTAACAGGAGCTGTGAGACGCAAGCCGTCGATGGTGTAAATACCTACGATGGTGCTGTTGCTTTCGGTAGCAATGCGCTCTATTCCTGTTGTGGGTTGTTCTTTCATAGACACTGCAAGCAATGCAGGAACGGTTCCACTCTTAAAGCTTTTAACGATAAGTCCCTTTAGTTTTTTGCTTTGGTCGATATCCATCTTATGCTCGAATAGACGGAATTTATAGTTATCTTCGATTCCATCAGGACGCATACCTCCATTATTACTACGTTTCATACGTCCCAATCCAAATTTAGCAGTGCCTTCGCTGCTTCCAAACCAGTCGTAAATATAGAAACGACTTGCCTCTCCACGTGAGTTATCAGCATAGAATGGAGTGATTGAAAGACCGCCACTTCCATCTGCACAGATTGCCAATAGATATAGTTCGGTGGTGGTGATTGGTTCTTCGAACACAAGACTTCCTGACTCGAATGTGCGTCTTAATACCAAAGCATTGTTGCCGTTGAAGTCGGCTAACTGATAATCGTTACCTGCAGTGGTGGTGATTAAGCCCGATTCGTCGCACAAAGAGCCTTGTTCTTGAACAGCATTTGTGTAGAGTACCCATCCTTGTCGGTCTAGAGCTTGGTTGGTATGTTTTTGTGCTGTACGTGCTTCTGCAATGATATCGGCGTTCCAACCTTCAGAAATAGTTACAGGAACAACTCCGTTTTGCGATTGCTTTACAGGTTGTTCAAACATTTCTACTTCAGAAAGAGCAGGGTAGCTATAAGGATATAGAGTAGAAACTACTGCCAAATACTTCGCCTTTTCTGGCTTAGCAAAATAGTGAACAAGCGATGTTGTTTCTTTAATTTCGCTAAATGTATGGATAGTTCTCCAGTCTGTTCCATTCTCGCTCACCATAATATCAATTTGCTTGTTCACAAATTCTTCCTTATCAAGGTCGTTTATACCCTTATTGTTTTTAGGAATACTTACCTTTATCTTTGAAATATTAAAGGTTGTGGGTGACTCGAAAACAGCCCAGAAGTCTTGACGGTTCTTACATGCGTCTTCATATTCTTCGAAACCGAGATCTTCTAAATTACCATCGGTTAGCTGAGTGGTTGTTGTAGAGCTGTAAGGAGCGTTATAAGCATAGTCTTCTGCATACTTTCTTAGAGTAGCAGTCATACCTTTTAGCACGCTTTCTGCATTAGGATCATCGGTGATAACTGCAATTTCGCATTCTTTAGAGGTACCACCATTGTCGACAACCACTTTAACTTGAGATGTGCCAAAGCTATTTTGAGCAGTAACAGGGAAGGTGATAGTGCCTTCTGCTTGGTTTTCTTGAGCTTGTCCAACAGTTGCTTTACCCTTAACCACCTTTACATTATACTTAAATTCGGGTGAACGGCTATCGCCATTTAAGTTATATTTAACGGTTACATTTTTAGTTTCGGTTGCATTCAACACCATTTCGCTTGGTGCTTCTAAGGTCATGTTGCTCAAATTAGCTCCATATACCTCAAATTCCCATATTCTTAGTGTGATACCTTCGTCTGAATAAGGATTCAACTTCACGTAGCGTGCTCGTGTAGGAGTGATATTATCGGTCTTAATTTTGTCATTTGCACGACCTTTTTCGTCTACAACAAGTGTCCAGTTAACAGCGTCTTCGCTCACATAAATGCGGTATTTGTCGAAGTTTTCGTTATTTTCAGGACCCGACTTGCAGTCGTATATCTTGAAACCATATAAGCGATAAGAAGATAATAGGTCGATAACACATTCGTGATAAGTACCAATATTACACCATTTAGCTGATACTGAGTAAGGATTTGTTACACCATCGATGATGTTTTTAGGTGTTTCTTGTGAGTTGGTAGACTTGTTAAAGCTGTGTACCTTTTTGTTTAATGCAACATTAGTAACCAATTTTGCATCTGATTCGCTCAATACATCAAAAGCCGAGAATTTTTCTTTTGTAGTTCCAACAGCATTCTCTACCTCTACTGTAATTTCTTGTTTGCCTTCTTTAAGGGCTCTTACTTCGATTTGAGGAACCACTAAAGAACCATTATTAACTACTTCTAAAGAAGGTGGAAGCAACCACTTATAACCAGTTGGACTACCTGTTGCAATGGCTTTTAGTGTTACTGTTTCGCCCACTTTAATATAACCTTTCGAAGGTTTCACAATCACTTTAGGAGCAGTTGGTTTAGGATAGTCTACCTTTAAATTTTGAGTTGCTCCTTCAGAGCCATCTTTCATCACAGGAACAAGTTTTACATCGAGTGCAAGGTCGTTAGCATTACGGTCGAACTTAGGCACATAGAAAGCCTCATCACGTGTTTGTCCCACTAAAACATCAGTGCCATTAGAGGTTTTTGTGTAGATATCAAAGTGGTCTAAGTCGGCATTATCTTCCCAATCCCATGTTAAACGAAGGTCGCCTCCGTTATCTCCAAGAGTGGTATTATTAACAAAATTGGTTACATTAAGTGCTTTGGGTTGATAGTTTTGAGATAACATCTTGAGTTCGCCAAGCCACAAAGTATAATCGAAAAGATTTGTTTCGCTCTTTAAGTTAAGCGCAATCATATAAACAGTTTTAGCGTTTACTTGGCTTAAATCATACTCGTCGATGGTCCATTCACCATCTTTTGTGCGTGTAACGTTCTCTAACTTCACTAAACCACTGTTGATATCGCTCTCTGTTCCCAATTTCACTTCAACCGAATTTTCTGCAGTTGTTTTATAAACAAGGCGCAACTTTCCACCTTCTTTAATTTCTATTTGGGTTTTATAAAGTCGCATAAGGTGATCGCCTGGTGTTAGTGATCCATCTATTTTGATAGAGTTACTTCCGTTATAAGCCAAATCCCAATCAATAGTTGCTTTCAATGCATCACCATTTTCAATCCACCAACGCCATGTTGGCAATACGCTTTGCATACCAGAGTGATACCAATCTTGTGTATTGCGCTTTACTCCTTTCACAAAACGATGCTTACCAACTCCCACACAGAATGATGTAGTGAATGGAAGAGAGGTGATTGCAGAGCGTTCGAGCACACATCCCGACATACCTGGCCATGCTGTAGAGCCCCAAGCACCATCAGTTTCAACAGAAGGGTTCTTTGAACGGTTCACCCAAGTGATATCTTCGTTCTCGAATGTACGACGAATAGCACTATAAGCTGCATCGCCTTGTGCATTAGGAGTGCCTAAAAGATCTTTAACATTGTCTTTCCAAATTCGTTCTTCGGGGCAGAATAGGTCTACAGAACCCACATGTCCTTCTTTAGGGAAGGCTCTTCTTAGGTCCATTCCAAAGCCACACAAGCCTGCATACACTGTTTGAATACCGCTATAAACCTTTTTATAAACGTCACGAGCAGTGCAATTAAATTCTGATGCCTGACTTCTATAATCGCCAACGCTACCATATTCTAGGAATTGTGAGGTGTTTTTATGCGATTTTAAGATTTCTGCAATAGGATGACCACTGGCATTATACCATTGAATTTCCATATTGTCGATACCATCTTTTTCTGCATATTCATTAAATTCTTTGATAAATTGAGTCCACTCAGCAATGTGTCCGTGGGTTGTTTCTTCATTGATAAACCAACCTTCGAAACCTAAATATTTTGCTATTTCGTATAGTTTCTTAGCGAATACATATTTTCCTCCTTCTTGAGTGAGCATCTCTGTCACCCAAGCACTGTTACCTCCGAAAGCATAAGGAGGGAAAAATATCTGTCCAAGAACCTTCACTCCACTTTGATGAGCAGCATCGATAGAGCCACTTGGAGGTGGAATGATGATACCTTCTGAAGCCGAACCAGCCCAATAAACCAACTTATCCATGTATTGCCAGTAGGTTGGTTGATAGCCAAGGAAGTTGTTTGCACCTTGCGATGGGCATAAACTACAGGTAGGGAAGAGGATTGTTGCATTACAAACTTGACCTTCGTAATATTGGTTTTTGTTTGCTTTCATAAGTTTAGGCTCTTCGAAACGCTTTGCTAAAGGAACCCTACTGCGATTGAATTTAGCATCGGGATCGGTTTCAGGAGTCCAGTTTTTTACCTTTTCTGGATGCCAACATCCTCCATAAGGCTGCTGGGCTTTCATGACGTTGCATATCAACAACGACACAGCTGTTAAGCATATCCATCGATTAAATTTCATAATAAAATTGTTTTTGTTAGTTATTATTTTTTGATATCTATCTTATCTATATTGTTTGATTTAAAACGACAGGTTATAGAAAGTATAAATTTAAATATTTAAGTAATTAAATAAAAGTGTAGCTCTTCATCTCGAAGAACCACACTTGTGTTTTTAAAGCAAGAAAAACTATTTAATAAATACTTTTTTAACTGTGCCGTTTGATAGTTTAAAGATATTGATACCCTTAACAGGTGTGGTTAAACGCAATCCATCGATGGTGTAAATACCAATAATCTTTACATCACTATCATTGTTTGTATTGTTAATTCCTGTTGGAACGGCTGTTTTTATTGAGGCTGCAAGTAGAGCAACAATTTTACCAGGTTCGGTATTTCTCACTCTAATAGCCTTAATTCTCTTTTCAGAATCAATATTAATTTTATGTTCAATAAGCTTAAATTGTTGTTGAGAATGAATATCGCCATCTTTAAATGAACCACGATTTTCTCTCTTTATTTTGCCTAATCCATCTTTAGCCACTTCGTTTGTAGCAGTAAACCAGTCGTCAATGCCAAATCGTTCAGTATTTCCTGTAGTTTCATCTTCATAGATAGGCACTACCATCATACCTCCTCTTCCGCCTGTAGAAAGCACTAATAGGTTCAATTCACTACCATATTGAGGTGTTTCGAAGATGAGTTTATATTGCATTAAGCTGTTTTTCATCACCAAGGCATTGTTGCTTTCTAAGTCGCCTAACTGATATTCGTTGCCCGATGTAGCGATAATTGTTCCTGAATCGTCACAAAGTGCACCTTCGGGTTTTATCTTTGATGTGTAGAACACCCATCCTTCAGAATCTAATGTTTCGTTGGTGTAAGTGCGAACGGGTTGTGTTTCGGCAATAACATCGGCATTAAATCCATTATCTATCTTAAGAGGAACAACCTCTGAGACTGGTTTTCCTGCTTGTTCGAATGCTTCTATCTCGGTTATTGATGGATAGAATAAAGGATGTAAGGTTGAAACAATGGCAAGGAATTTTGTTTTCTTTACTCTTGGAAGAATGTATTGAAGGGTTCCTTGTTCTTTAATATCTTTGAAAGTATAAATGGTTTCCCAGTCGTAACCATTGTTACTAGCCATGATATCTATGTTTTTATAAACCAATCCTTCTTTTTCATTATCGTCTTCGCCTTTATTGTTGTCTTTGATAGTGATTTTTACTTTTGATACATTCCACATATCTGTTGCTTCGAATACACTCCAAAGGTCTTGATTGTATTTACAGAAGTCGTATTCGTCGCCGAAAGCAGAATTTGAAACATCACCATCTGTTAAAAGAGTATTTTCGTATACGCTATAAGTTTCGCTACTACTGTAATTACTTGAATATTTTCTAATTTCTGATTTTACTCCTTGTAAGATGTTTCTTGCTGATGGATCGTCTACAACAACATTGAAAATTCGTTCTTTAGATATTTCTCCATTGCGTATAAGCACTTTTACTTTAGAGTTTCCTATTTTTGTTGATGCAGTAACAGTGAAAGTTATTGTTGATTTTTCTTCATCATCTTTTACATTGCTAACAACTACATCGCCTTTAATTGTGCTTACTTCGCATTGGAATTGTGGTGAACGTTGGTCGCCATTCAACATGTATTTTACTTCAACAGTTTGTTTTTCTCCTGCCTTTAAAATAATTTGATCGGGTGTTTCGATGGTCATCTTACTTAAATCAGAACCCAATACTTCAAATTCCCACATTCTTAAGGTCATACCTTTGTCTGAATAAGGATTGAGTTTAACGTATCTTGCTTTTAGAGGAGTGATATAATCGATTTTGATGTTATCGTTTAAACGATTTTTTTCGTTTACAACAAGTGTCCAATTAACTCCGTCTTCGCTCACAGAAATACGGTATTTATCGAAGTTTTCTGCTATTTCTGGTCCCGACTTACAGTCGTATATTTTGAAACCATATAGGCGATAAGCACCTAATAAATCGATAACGCACTCGTGATTTGTACCAATGTTACACCATTTTTTATGGATATCGGTTGGGTTAGGAATACCATCTATAATATTAATAGGTGTTTCGTCGTTACTTGCAGATCCGTTAAAGCTTTCTACCTTTTTCTTTAATGCCACATTTTTAATGTCTTTAAAGTCGGCTTCGTTCAACACATCAAACACCACTTGTTCTGTCATTCCAGTGCCAATAACATTGGTTGCTTCTACTTTCACTTTCTGCTCGCCTTCTTGTAGGGTTCTCACTGTAATAGAAGAGTTGGTTAAAGGAGCGTTATTTAGTGGTTCTAAAGAGCTTGGAAGTGTCCATTTCCATGATGTGGGTTCACCTGTTCCGTTTGCTGTAAGTACAACTATATCACCTTTTTTTACATAACTCTTGTTGGTTTTAATGGTTATCACAGGTTCTGTTAGCTTAGGATATTCCACTTTTAGCTGTTGAACATTGCTTTCTGAACCATCTTTCATAACAGGAACTAAACGTACATTTACGGCTTTGTCTAATCCATTGCGTTGGAATTTAGGCACATAAAATCCTTCACCACGTGTTTGTCCAACGAGATGAGCCTCGTTTTTATCGTTTACAGTGTATATATCGAAATGATCAAAGTCGGCATTATCTTCCCAATCCCATGTTAAACGAAGGTCGCCACCCTCTTCGGTTAGGGTTGTTCCGTTGGTTAATTTAGAAACATTCATGGCTTTTGGCTGATAAGAAGAGGGGAGCATTGAAAGTTCACCTAACTTTAATTCGTAGTTTTCAATATCATTATCAGCTTTTAAATCAAGGGCTATCATATAGATAGTTTTTGTGTTGAATGCTGCTAAGTCGTATTCATCAATAGTCCATCCATTAGTAGTTGTTCTACGAACGTTATCTAATTTTATCAAACCATTATTTACATCGCTTTCTGTTCCAAGCTTTACATCAACCGAATTTTCTTTATTTGTTTTATAAACAAGTTTAAATGTTCCACCTTGTGTTATGTTTATTTGAGTTTTATATAAACGCATAAGGTGGTTTCCTTGTGTTAAGAATCCTGATATTTTAAGGCTATTACCAAAGTTATAGGCATCGTCCCAATCGAGAGAGGTGGTTATTTTTTTAGCATTTTCAATCCAGTAACGCCATGTAGGCATAATACTTTGTGTTCCAGAGTGATACCAATCTTGTTTATTGCGCTTTTCGCCTTTCACAAAACGATATTTACCCACACCTACACAGAATGATGTTTTGAAAGGAAGTGAGGTGATTGATGAGCGTTCGAGCAAGCAACCAGAGATACCTGGCCATGAACTAAATTGCATTCCTTCGTCTGATATTACCGAAGGGTCGTTGTTTCGGTTCACCCAAACAATATTTTCGTTTTCAAACACTTTAGTAGTTGCTTTATAAGCTTCTTCTCCATTGTCTTGAGGAGTATCGAGTAGGTGTTTCACTCTGCCTTTCCAAATATGTTCTTCTGGGCAGAATAGAGCTACAGAACCAACGTGTTTGTCTCGTTTAAAAACATTTCTCAATTGGTTTCCATAACCTGTCATTCCTTGTTGCACTGTTTCTATTCCACCATAGATCTTCTCCATCACTTGTTGTTCTGTGCAACCAAGGGTTGAAGCCATATTTCTATAGTCGTTTACTCTACCATAATCTAAGAAATGTGAGGTGTTTTTATGTGATGTAAGAATTCTTGTGTTAGGTCCTCTAAATGCCTCATACCACTGAATTTCCATATCTTTATAGCCTTCAGCGTCTGCATATTCGTTAAATTCTTTTATAAATTGAACCCATTGATCTATTGTTCCGCCTCCTGTTTCTTCGTTGATGAACCAACCATCGAAACCGAAGTATTTTGCTATTTCGAATAGTTTTTTTGCATAAATATATTTTCCGTTTTCACGGGTAAGCATTTGTTGCACCCAAAGACGTTGTCCACCATAAGCCGAAGGTGGAAAGAATATATTTCCAAGCATCTTCACTCCGCTTTGATGTGCTGCATCGGTAGAACCACAAGGAGGTATGTTAATGATTCCTTCGTTGGCTGCTCCTGCCCAATACACCATCTTATCCATGTATTGCCAGTAGGTGGGTTGATAGCCAATGAAGTTATTGGCACCTTGAGAGGGGCATAAACTACACATTGGATACAATATAGATGCGTTGCAAACCTGTCCTTCATAGTATTGATTTTTATTGGCTTTCATCAGTGCAGGCTCTTTAAAACGCTTTGCTAATGCAACTCTACTGCGGTTAAATTTTGCATTGGGATCGTTTTGAGGCGACCAGTTTTTAATGTCAGTAGGATGCCAACAGCCATTATACGGTTGCTGGGCTTTGATTCCATTGGTTAACAATAAGGATAAAAAAGTTAACCCCATTAATTTGATTAGTTTCATAATAGTATTGTTTATGTTAGTTATTCATTTTGTTGAATGCATGCTTCGATTCTCTAAAGTTTTAACTTATAGACAATAGATATAGAGTAGTTTTTATGCTATCTCAGCAGGCTATTCGTTTATTGATGCACACTTTTGTGCACTCTTTAGGTTATATAATAAGTCGATTGTTATTATATTAACATTTATAAAAGGGAATATACTTAACTGAAAATGTATTTTTTATGGTAATTGAACTATTTTTTGAGCTTCTTTAGTTCATTTCTTAATATTTTAAGAGCATGATAAATGTGCGATTCAACAGTTCTAATTGAAACGCCAAGAACATCTGCTATATCTTCATTTCTCATGCTATAGATATAACTCATTCTAAAACTTTCTTTGCATTTATCGGGCAATTCATCTATTTTTTGCTTTATAATATCGCCTAATTCATTATTCTCTAGTTTATCAAGAACTATTTTGCTGTACGAATCTTCAAGCATATCCAGTTGTCGTTGATGCATTTCTTCAATCAATGTAATATAACCTTGGGTTGTATTGCGTTTGTGCAAAACATTGATACATCTTGTGTAAACTGCTCGATATAAAAAAGAATGAATTTTATCTCCTAAGTCAATAGTATCTTTTCGTTTCCAAATATCTAAGAAAACTTCTTCTATCACGTCTTCTGCATCATCATAACCCACTATCTTTTGTGCATAACAAAAGAGCATAGGATATGATTTTTTAAAGAGTTTTTCGAAGGCTGTTTCAAAGTTTTCTTGCATTGTTTTCTTGCATAAAAAATACATTGCAAATATATACAAAAAGAATGAATGTCCAAAATGTTTTTAAACCTTTCATATATTATTATAAAATATATCATCTAGATGGTGCTTTTTCTTTACTTTATCAACTTGTTTATTTCTTATTTTTATTTTCTATGTATTTCTTGTCTTGGTTTATTATCTTCTATATTCTTCTTATTTTTTTATAAATAATAAATGAATGATGATTATAACTATAAGCTGTTGATATTGTGGATAAGTGTTTTTAATAACTAAAAACGATGCTTTTAAATGAAAGTTATCAGCATTTTAGAACTTTAAATATGTATAATTATTTTTTGATTATCAATAGTTTATATAGTTATTAACATTATTAACAGTTCATTTGATGTTCATTGTCTTTTATTTTAAAAGTTATTAGAATGAATGTCGATAATTAGTGGATAAATTTAGCATAACTCTGTTGATATAAACTCTTGAAATTGAAGAGGTTATTGTTTGTTGATAACTTGTTACTTATTAGTTCTTTTTAAGTAAGTTTTAATGGCTTTATTAGAAAGTTTTCAGCATTGTTTTCCACAATTCTATTGTTTTTGTATTAAAAATAGGATGAAGCTGCAAAGCTTATTGAATGTTGTTGATAAGTGATAATGGATATATAAACGAGCAACAAAAAAGAGAATGAAATAATTGAAACTTTGAATTTAAGTATTTAATATATTTTATTGATTTAATTAGATAATGTTGAATGCTTCATTTATATATTTTTGTTGGTTTATCAAAATTTGTTTTTGATAAGAAAATAGAAGTGTTTTTGCAGTATTAAAACAGCTTTTTTAGGATAAAAAAGGAGTGCTATTAGATGGTAAAATCTACATTTTTAACTGTTGAAAAAATAAAAAAAATGAATAAAAATAATGACTTGAAAGACTTTGAAATTAAATAAAAGTTAAAAGGAATGATTTACATCAGTGATTTTCTATTATAATATGTTATATTTGTAACTAATCAAAATTAATTAATTTGGGTCAAGGAATAATATTTATTCTATTACTGCAGTATGAGAAATTTAATAATTTACAGGAGTTCATCTCTAATGAAACTCATCCTAGCCTCAACAATTGCATGCTCATCAGCGCAATACGTGAGTGCTAAATCGAATGGTGCAAAGGCAGAAAAACCTGTTGCATCGCAGTTTATGAACCAACAAGCTCAAGCTACTCAACGTACTATTACAGGTATTGTAAAAGACGAAGAGGGCATGCCAATGATTGGTGTGAGTGTTGTTGTTAAGGGTACTGGTAAAGGAACAGTAACAGACATTGATGGTCGTTATACCATTAAAGTAGATGGTTCACGATCAACTTTAACCTTCTCTTATGTAGGTAGTGTGCCACAAGACATAGTTGTTGGCGACAAGAGCAGTATCGACGTGGTTTTGAAAGAAGAAAAGACCATGTTAACTGGTGTTGTTGTAACTGCTATGGGTATTATGAGAAAAGAAAGCTCACTAACCTATTCAACACAAAAGGTGAAGGCAGAAGATTTAACAAAGGTACAAGATCCTAACATTGCTAACAGCTTGGAAGGTAAAGTATCTGGTATTACCATTACACCAAATGCTGGTGGTGCTGGTGGTGCAGCAAAAATTGTCCTTCGTGGTAACAAATCTATTAACGGTAACAGTGCTCCTTTGATCGTAGTTGATGGTATTCCAATGACCAACGATACACGTGGTAAGAGAGGAATGAGTGGTGATGGTTTCGAATATTCAGGTATGACAGAAGGTGCTGACCCACTATCTATGATCAACCCAGATGATATCGAATCTATCAACGTATTGAAAGGTGCTAACGCTGCCGTTCTTTATGGTTCTAAAGCAGCCAACGGTGTTGTGATGATTACAACCAAAAAAGGACGTGAAGGTAAGCTTGATGTGAACTTTACATCAAACGTTACATTCGACTCTCCATTGTTAACACCAAAAATTCAAAACACATACGGAGCTGCAATCGATCAAAATGGTTTCTTATCTGGACTTAACTGGGGCGACAAACTATCTGCACGTGCAGACAATAATTTAGTGATCGATGCTCCACTTGGTAGCAATTTTATAGATAAAACTCACAAGGTTTATTTGCGTAACCGTGCTAACGATGATGTTAAAGACTTCTTTAGAACAGGTGTAACAACTAACAATTCGGTTTCAGTATCAGGTGGTACAGAGTTGATGCGTTCATATTTCTCAATAGGAAATAGCCACGCTAACGGTATGATGAGAGAGAATTCATATAACCGTAACTCATTTGCATTCCGCCAATCATACAATCTTGTAAAGAGAGTGAAGCTCGATGTTTCATTAAATTATGTAGAAACAATTACAAAGAACCGTCAAGGTGGTGGTACAGTTCAAAACCCAATTTTCCACCTTTACACCACACCAAGAAACATCGACCTAGGTTATTATCGCAATAACTATGTACACAATGGAACATGGTGGTCTAACGAACAAGATATTTACAAAGAAAAATATTTCAAACAACTACAAGCTAGCAAGTTTGAATATTTGCGTGCAGAAAGAGCTAAATTGAGTGGTCCATTACAAAACTGGGCATATCTATCTCAATCAAATAACAACCCATATTGGCTTATCAACCAAAACAAAGGTAGCCAACGTGAAGATCGTTTATTTGGTACAGTGAGTGCTAACATCGATATTTATGATGGTTTAAGCTTCCAAGCTCGTGTAAACTACACCAAGACTCACTTTAAGAGTAATAGTAAAACCTATGCAACAACCTTCTCACCTTCAGCAATGTACGACTTTGGTCGTATGTTTGATAATGCTTCAACAGCAACAGAAATTTATACCGACTATTTGTTAAACTATAACAAACAAATTAAGGATTATTCTGTTTCTGCATCAGCAGGTTGGGTAGGACATACATTAAAAACAACTTACAAGAATACAGACGTAATAGCAACTTACAAAGATCCATTGTTGCGTAAACTTTCAACCGATGTGAACTACTTCGAAACAAATGCAGGTGGTATGGGTGCAACAACATCAGGTAAGTCTTCAAGCTGGGACAAAGCGTTGCTATTCACAGCACAAGCAGGTTGGAAAGAAACAGTTTATGTAGACTTCTCTTATCGTCAAGACTGGTATCGTTTGTTCAGACAATTATACCAAATTGGTTATGCAGAAAAGCAAAGCTATGGCTACTTTGGTCTTGGTGCTAATGCAATCGTTAGCAACTTAGTGAAATTTCCAGAGTGGTTTAACTACATGAAATTCCGTGTTTCTTATTCAGAAGCAGGTAACTCATTTGCTGATGCAGGATTCCTTAGAGTGTCTGCAAACAGAAGAACAGGTGCTGTAAATACAAACAACTACAAGAAGTTTAAGGCAGTTCCTGAAGTAATGAAGTCGTTTGAAACAGGTATCGAAACCATGTTCTTGAATAACCGACTCAGTTTCGACCTTACATATTATAATGGTATAATGGATCATTTGTATATGGAAGGACATGATGCATCAGGAGTTCAACCATTTACATCTGCAAAGGTTCGTAACCAAGGTATCGAAACAACCATCGGTT
Source organism: Prevotella sp. (assembly GCA_052173735.1). Taxonomy (GTDB): domain Bacteria; phylum Bacteroidota; class Bacteroidia; order Bacteroidales; family Bacteroidaceae; genus Prevotella. The sequence continues at coordinate 159,892 of JBQMYA010000001.1, read as the reverse complement.
ATAACTTCCGTTTAGCTAAAGATGTTAACTGGAGAACAAACTACAACGTATCTTACAACAGCAATAAAATCCTTAAAACAGCTTATAACGAACAAGGCAAAGAACTTATTCAACAACAAATTGTTGGTGGAACTTATGTAAGATATAAAGAAGGTGGTTCTATTGGCGATATGTATGTTCATGATTTCGAAAGAGATGCTGATGGAAAAATAGCACTTACAAAGTCTGGTGCACCTAAGTTTAAGAGCTCAGGTGAAGATAAAGATTTGGTTTATGCAGGTAATATGAACTCTAAATGGCAAATGGGTTGGAGCAACACATTTAACTATAAAGATTTAACATTATCACTTTTAATCAATGGTCGTATCGGTGGTAAGGTTATTTCATTAACAGAAGCATATTTAGATCAAAGAGGTTTATCACAAAGAGTTGCTGATGCACGTTTAAATGCAGAAAGAAACAACATTGTTGCAAAAAATTATAACAATGCTCCAGGTATGGAATTGAACGATGGAAGTGGACGTATTGTTCCAATTGAAGCATACTATAAAGCAATGGGTTCATCAGATAACCCATACAACTATATTTATAGTGCAACCAACTTCCGTTTACGTGAGTTATCATTAGGATACACATTCCGTAACCTTCTTGGTCAAAATAAAAACTTGAATGTATCGTTCATTGCAAGAAACTTATTCTTCATTTATAACGATAGTCCTGTTGATCCAGACGTTTCATTATCAACCGCTAATGGTTTAGGTGCATTTGAATTATTCAACATGCCATCTTCACGCTCATTTGGTTTATCTATGAAACTTAACTTCTAAAACATAATAGAATAAGAATATGAAAAAATATAAATTTTTAGTAGCATTTGCTGCCCTTGCAGGAACCTTATCGCTACAATCTTGTTTAGACTTCGATGATCCAGGAGCAGAGTTCGACTCTAATACAAAGAACATCGAGAAGATCACAGAACGTGCAAAAGTAGACAGCATCAATTATAAATTAGAAATAACAGGAGATCAAGCTGCTGCTGTTATCGAAAAACTTCAAGATTATTTAAATGCTGGTCGTGCTGTACAATTCTCACTAAGAGGTGGTAAGAACGGTGAAACACCAGGAGAACACCAATATCAATTCCAGTTCTCTTTAGGTATAGACAACTACGCACAATATGCAGTTATCCCTCACCAAAATTTCGTTTACTCTAAAGTATTCGTACCTTCAACTTATGCAATCGCTCCTAAGTTCTACGGAGGAGCTAACGGTTCATTCGGCGAAGTGCGTAAACCAGCTGTGCAATTATTGAATCATAGCTTGATAGACTCTATCCCTGAAATGAAAGCAGTTTATCTTCTTCTTTTCAATACCGCTGCACTTGAAAACGCAGATATCTATGGTCCTTTCGCTTATCAAGATGTTAAAACCAATAAGCAAAGTGCTCCTTACAATTATGATAACCTAGAAACCATCTATCGTTCAATTGTAGAGAACATCGATACTGCAGTAGCATGTTTCAATTATTTCCCCAATAAGAAAGCAGACTACAAAGAAAAGTTGGTGGCTTTATTAAAAGAGAATATCTTGATTACCAATGATGATGCAAACAATGCAACCGATTTCGAAACATGGAAGCGTTTTGCTAACTCATTGAAGCTACGTATGGCTATGCACATTGTAAAAGTTAATTCAACACTTGCAAAGAAATGGGCAGAAGAAGCTGTTAAGAGTGGAGTTATAGAAGACCAAAAGAACGAAGTTGCTTTGCGTCCTAACCTACTTGGATTTACCAACCCTCTAATTGCTATTACAAAGTGGGGCGATACACGTATCACTGCTTCTTTGGTTAGTTTGTTAGAAAGTTTGAAGCATCCTTACGTGAGTGATGAATTTAGATTGTTCACAAAGAACGACAATTTAATTGTAAACAGCAAAACAAACGAGAAACTCGAACCTGATACAAAGATTGTTGGTATTCGTTCAGGTACCCACACTGGTGATGGACAAGGATACGATGGTAACCAATATATCGCATTTAGTGGAATTAATCCAGAGAAGTTCCATGGTGTACCTCTTTATATAATGAAGCTATCAGAAGTTTATTTCTTAAGAGCAGAAGGTGCATTACGTGGTTGGAACATGGGTGGTTCTGCAGAAGAATTCTACAACAAAGGTATTCTTGCAGCTAACTGTTTAGACCGTCAAGATGAAGGTAATGTAGACTATCAAAATGCTATGGCAGCATATATGGCACAAGAAAAAGCAACTCCTTACACTTATGTTGATCCAACAGGAGATACAGAAAACGTAGAGAGTCTTACAAAAATCGGTGTTAAATGGAATGCTGCAGATCCAGACGAGGTGAAGCTTGAGAAGATTATTACACAGAAATACATCGCTGCTTATCCTATGAGTTTCGAAGCTTGGGTAGACTTAAGACGTACAGGTTATCCTAAATTGTTCGAAGTTCTTAATGTAGATGAATCAGATGGTAGTTTGAAAGAAGGCGACATCATTCGTCGTTTGCCATTCCCAGGACGTACAGATCCAGCTACACAAGCAGACATTCAAGCAACAGGTTTGAAGGCATTGAATGGTGCAGACGTTGTTGGTACACGTTTATGGTGGGATGTAAACGCTCCTAATTTCTAATATAATAAAGGTGAAGACATTTAGAAATAAGTGTCTTCACCATATTCTTAAAATAAAAAAAAAGTATTATTACTATTATTATAAACTTAAAAAAGCTCGTATGAATAAAAAAACGACAGTAAAAATGTTGATGCTTGCTGGGCTTCTAGGTTTTGCTCCAAGCACAATGAAAGCGCAAGAGGCTCTTCCTAGCACATCAACAACAATCTACGATTTTTCTAATTTTGGAGATCAAACCTTGTTAGGCTTGTTTGAAAAGGCTGAAAAAGCAGGTAGAAAATTCCCTACAGTAGAAGAACTTAAACAAGCAGGACTCTATGATGAATTAGAGTTCGTGCGTTCACACGTTCGTAAACGTGACATTCTTTCTCGTGCAGACCGTCTTGTTGGCACAGCTTACGAAGAAAGAGATCTATTTATGAACATCCCAGCGGGTGCAGGTACAACAATCGGTGGTTATCCTTCTAAAGACTTTGCAAGCGACAACTTCTCTATGTGGAACTACACCAACCTATTCGGTTCATGGAATCATGGCTTGTTCCAAGCACCAGGTTCATGGGTAGACGCAGCACACAAGAATGGTACCGACATTATGAGTGGTATTAAATTCTTCGACACAACAGGTGGAAGAGGCGGCTATGCAACAGGTTGGACACAATTTATTAAGCAAAAGAATACTGATGGCACATTTAAATATGCTCGTCCACTTATTCGTATTTTGCAATACTTAGGCATGGATGGTATCAACTATAACTTCGAAGCACCAGGTTATGATGATAATGAAGTTGTAAAGTTCCACCAAGAGTTATATAAAATTGCAAAAGAAGAGAATTTCAACAATTTCCATATTGCAATTTATACATCAAACTCTAGCTTGTCAAGTTACAATTCAAGAGCTTTATTTGCAGATTCTAATGGTAAGACAGCAGACTTGATGTTGAACTATGTTGGTGATAATTTCACTTATAGCATGGCTTCATCTGTAAAAGAAGCAAAGCGTCTTACAGGTTCTGCTAAAGGTTTGTATGCAGGTGTTTGGATTGTAACAATGAACAGAAGCTGGACTCGCCTTAATGCTACTGATGGACAAGAATGTGGTGTTTGCCTTTGGGGAGAACATGCTCAAAGCCGTTTCTGGTCGTACAACACAGGTGGAAATGCACAAGAACGCATGAGCAACTATCAAATGTTGCTCGAAAGAGGCTTCTCTGGTGGATACAGAAACCCAGCAGTTCGTCCTGAAGTAAAAGATGCAGGACACAACTGGGAATGGTCTAATGGTGTTGCTCCATTGTCTACTTTCCCTGGACTAGCAACATGGATTCCTGAACGTTCTACAATTTCTGGAACCCTTCCATTCTGCACTTTCTTCAATACAGGTGCTGGAGAAGTTTATACTTACAAAGGAAAGAAAACAGCAGGTTCATGGTATAACATGTCTAACCAAGACATCGTGCCAACCTATCGTTGGTTGGTTTACGACGGAAACACTACAAATGTAAGCTCAAACGTACAACCAGAGTTCACTTATGAAGATTCTTACACAGGTGGTTCTTGCTTAAAGATCAGCGGAAAAGGAGTAGCTTCATCTACAGATATCGTTCTTTACAAAACCGATTTAACAGGTACAAGTGGTGACATCAAAGCACAAATTGCTGTTAAAACAGGTAAAGAGGGAGCACAAGAATCACAACTTTATCTTATTGTTCGCCTAAAGAACAGCAAAGAATGGAAAGAATATGCAGTTGGTGGAACAACAGATAAAACATGGAAAGAGCACACAATTGCTCTAACAGGTTTAAATTCAACAGATGCTATCGATCGTATTGGTCTTCGTGTAAAGAACACTAACGAAAATTATAAACTTCTTGTTGGTAAATTAGCACTTGTAGACGATTATAAGGTTGCTCCAGAAGCAGTGAAAGACCTTAGAATTCAAGTGAAAGAAGAAAACAAATCTACACTTTCTGTAAAAGCTTCTTGGGCTTTAAATTCAGCTACAGAAGATAAAGTTGTTTATAACGACGAAGCTAATGTAGATCACTTCGAAGTGCTTTATAAGAATGGCGAAGAGGGTGAAGTTACAGAAATTGGTCGCACTTCACAATGGGCTACTTATATTGGCGACATCGAAATGCAACCAGAAGATAAGCCATTTATTGGTGTTCGTTCTGTTTCTAAAGACTTAAAGAGCTATTCTGACGTAAAATGGCAAGCAGTTCCACGTCTTGCTCAAGATAAGTTACCAGTTAGAAAGTACAATCCTTATGGAGAACCAGAATTGGATATGTCGGCAGATGGTGCAGCTATAGCACAAAAAGTACGTTATATCGAAACCTTTAAAACAGAGGGTGGAACAACTAATATCGACTATACAGCAACAGGACCTAAGGGTGGAACCAACTATGTTGATGCAACAGATCAAGTGTTAAAGGTTGCTCAAGGTACAAAGGTTACATTGAAATTCAAGGGATATGAAGCAACAGACGCTAAGGATGGCAACCACGATGACCTTCGTTGGTGTATGGGTAAGGGTTGGATCGACTTGAATGGCGACCACGTATTTAATCCAGTTGATATCAAAGCAGATAAAGATAATGGCGAACAATTGTTCTTCTTAGGTCAAATCCGTAAAGGAACTCCTGCGCAAGTACAATCACTTCAAAGCTACGAATTCACCATTCCTAGCGATGCTAAGCTTGGTAAAACTCGTATGAGAATTGTGTTCTCAGATGCTTGGTTCGCTGGTTCTCTACTTCCAACAGGTAAGTTTAACAAGGGATTTGCTATCGACTTCGGTGTAGAAATCACTGGTAACAATCCTGAAAGACCAACTCCTAAGTCTACACGTGACGAAGGAAAGGCAGAACAACCAGAAGGACTTTCATCAAGCACATCAATCACTTCTTATGCTGGCGAGGCTTCAACACTTGTTCAAACAAGCAAAAACTTGAAGTTCACTAACGTAGAACAAGCTTGGATTTTTGGTGTAGACGGTTCTTTAGTTAAAGTTTTAAATAACCCTCAACAATACGAAATAAAATCTTTACCAAAGGGTATCTACCTTGTGAAGATGTTGAATAACAACGTTATTCGTACTCAAAAAGTGGTAATTAAGTAAAACTTTTGTAAGGAACACGGCGAAAATAAAAAGCAATATAGCAATATTTCGCTAATATTACTAAAAAATAAATAGAAGTGAACATACAATATTCTATTTAATTTTAACAAGAGAAGGATGCACCACATATCGTTGGTGCATCCTTTTTAAATACTAACAAAAACATAAACCTTTAGATAAAACAAAATGAAAAAACAACTATTCAATTGCAAGACCTTGTTTCTTGCTATGAGTTTGTGCGCTGTTTCGCCTTCTTTTGCGCAGGCATCGCTCGAATCAACATCAACAACTATTTACGACTTTGCTAAGTTCAACGATTTTGAACTTTTGAAATTCTTTGCAGAACTCGATGCAAAAGGTCGTAAATTTCCTACTATCGACGAATTGAAAGCAAAAGGACTCTACGACGAAATAGAGTTTGTTCGCTCTCACGTTGCTAAAAGAAACACTATTGATAATGCCGATCGACTTATTCAAAAAACCTATGCCGAACGTGAATTGTTCCTCAATCTTCCTTCAGGAGCAGGCAAGTTGATAGGCGGTTATCCATCGAAAGACTTTGTTAACGACAACTTCTCGATGTGGAACTACACCACTCTTTTTGGTTCGTGGAACCACAATTTATTTCAAGCACCAGGCTCTTGGGTAGATGCAGCGCATCAAAACGGAACCGATATCATGAGCGGTATAAAGTTTTTCGATACCACAGGCAATCGTGGTCAGGGTGCTAATCAATGGATGGAGTTCATTGCAGAGCGCAATGCTAACGACGAATTTAAATATGCTCGTCCTCTTATTAACTTGCTAAGATTCCTCGGAATGGATGGAATTAACTACAACTGGGAAACATCAGGATACAACGCTGTTAATGTAGTTAAATTCCACAAACGTCTTTACGAGATAGCTAAAGAAGAACAATTCAACAACTTTCATATCGTGATCTACACCATGAGCCACATTCTTCCTAACTATAATGTAGATGCACTATTTGGTTGGAATGGAAAAAGAACAGCCGAAGTGATGCTGAATTACGAAGGAAACGGCTTTACCAAAGATATGAACATGACTTATAGAAATGCCAAGAATGCATTGAAAACCACCAAAGGTTTGTATATGGGAGGTTGGATTGCAGGCATGGATAAGAACTGGAGCGACCTTGATAAAGACGATTATCATCACGAAAGCGGTATTGCTTTGTGGGGCGAACACGATCAAAGTCGCTTCTGGTCGTATAACAAAGGCAACAGTCCACAACAGCTTATGACCAACTATCAAATGCTTTTAGAGCGCGCTTTCTCTGGCGGTTACCGCAATCCAGCCAACCGTCCTACAGTGATCGACAGAGGATGTAGCCTCGAGTGGCAAGGAAGCATAGCACCATTGCATAATTTTGCTGGTATGGCAACATGGATTCCTGAGCAATCAACCATACAAGGTAAATTGCCATTCTCAACATTCTTCAATTTAGGTAATGGCGAACGCTATGTTTACAAAGGAAAGAAAACAGCAGGTTCGTGGTATAACATGTCTAATCAAGACCTAGTTCCAACCTATCGTTGGCTCATTTATCGTTCAGGAACAGAAAGCGTTAGCAATGCCATTAACGCACAATTCTGCAGTAGCGATGCTTATATGGGCGGTTCGTGTCTACAAATTAACGGAACTGCAACCGATGGTTCTGCCGACCTTATTTTATATAAAACCCACCTAGAGGGTACCTCTGGCAACATTGTAGCTAAACTGGCACTGAAGAATGGCAAGGATGCTATGAACTCATCGCAACTCTATCTCATCGTTCGACTCAAGAATTCTAAAGATTGGAAAGAATATCTTGTAGCCAATCCAACAACTAATAAGTGGGAAGAACAACAACTTGCCTTGAACGATTTAACTTCTGGTGATGTGATAGACCGCATTGGCTTGCGTGTGAAAAACACCAATTCAGATTTCAATATGCTTGTGGGTAAGCTAGAACTAAGCGATAACTTCACCGCAAAACCAACCGAACCAAAAGACTTAACCATTCAGGTGAAAGAAGAAAAGAAAACTTCTTTATCAATTAAAGCTTCGTGGAATGTAGATTGTTCTGCAGAAAACGAACTTCAACAAAACGACAAGGAGAACATTCACCACTTCGAAATTCTTTATAAGAACGGCAAAGAGGGTGCTGTAACCGAGATTGCACGCACCAAACAATGGGCTGCTTTTGTGGGAGATATTGAAGTGGGTGAGGCTGAAAATGAACCTTACATTGGTGTTCGCTCTGCTTCTACCGACCTTAAAACCTATTCGCCAGTGGTGTGGAAAGCCATCACCCGAGGAGATTATAACACACTTCCAGCTGTTAACACCAATATCTATGGCACTCCAGAGCTAGATGTTAGCGCAGCAGGAGCAGATGTAGCACGTCGTTTAAGATACCTAGAACAATTTAGTACGAGCGATGCAATCGAAAATGTTACATATCATGATACAGGAAGTCGCCCTACAACCAACTATGTAGACATGTCGTCTAAGGTGATTAAGGTACGTCAAGGACAAGAGTTCACCATTCACTTTAAAGGACACGAAGCTACTGACGAAAACGAAGGAAGCCACGACGACCTACGTTATTGCATTGGACGTGGCTGGATAGACCTTGATGGCGATGGTATGTTTAATCCCGATTTATTAGATTTGAACCCTAATCATGGCGAATGTTTGTTTACCATCGGCACCAAACGTTCTGCTACTTTTGCCAACGTTCAGGGTCTTTATGCATTTAAAATAAAAGTTCCTAAAGATGCAAAAGTGGGTAAGAGCCGCATTCGTATCGTGTTCTCAGATGCTTGGTTCGAAGGCTCTTTGCAACCAACAGGTAAGTTTAATAAAGGTTTTGCTATCGACTTTGGCGTAGAAATTAGTGGCGATAACCCATCAAGAAAACCAAGTGGCGACACATGGGACGATGGAACAGCAAGCGAACCCGAAGGCTTGAACGTTGACACAGGTGTTAATACCGTTGAAACAGCTAAACCATCGGCTCGCATCGAAAATCAAACCATCGTGTTGAACAATGTTCAAAACCTTTGGGTTTATACCCTCGATGGCGTTCTTGTGCGCCACATCACCCGTCCAACAAACGTCAACACCAAATTGTTTGTAAAGGGAACCTATCTCATCAAGATAGAAAATAATGGCGTTATCGAAACACAAAAAATGATTATTCAATAAGGCTATCAGCCTCATATCATTCACACAGAATGTGTTTTTGAACCATTCTGAACCTTATTTTGAAGACTCTCTTAGGCGAAGAAATCGCCTCGGAGGGTCTTTTCGTTATGTGCTATACACTTTGCTACACACATCTTTCTTGCAACGCCTTTGACATTGTTCTATCTTTGCATTGCAATCGAAAATAAAAGGGTTGCTGTTGGTGAGTAAAGTCACTGCAATTGATGGGTAAAATGTCGACTATTACACTTCATTCTCAATGCTTTTTCGCCAGCTTTTTAATTCAGTAATAACAATCAAAAAAAACAAGAAAGGAAAAAAATTATGTCAGTAGTTTATCGTTTAACACAAGACAATCGAAAAGAAAGTAAAACAAAAGGAAAGTGGTATGCACGAGCATTGCACACAGGAGTGATCGACATCGAAGGTCTTGCCAACATTATGCAAGCCAATTGTACACTTAAGAAGAGTGATATTCTTGCGGTAATTGCCGAGTTGGTAGACGTGATGCGAGCTCAGTTGCAAAATTCTCAAAAGGTAGTATTAGACGGTTTAGGAAGCTTTAAGGTTGGACTTAAAACCAAGCCTGCCGACACTTCAACCGATTTCACTCCTCAAAAGAATATTGTTGGCGCACGAGTGCTCTTCCGTCCAACCACCTACACCACAGCCAACCGCAAGCGCACAAGTTTCTTGCTTCAAGGTATGTCGGTGAAGGAGGCTACCAAATACGACGTGAAGAAGCCACGAAAAAAACGAAACGGGGCAACCGCAGAAGGATAACACAATTTGAATTGAGTTAATGAGTATTTTTGTTTTAACCTTAAACCATTGTTTATGAATAGTTTAATAATTGTAGTGAGAACACTGTTGCACGACTGCTGGATGCTACTGCGTCGCTTCGTTGGCTTTACAATGATTTATGTTTTCGGCATTGTCTATTCGCTCATCCTCTTCTTTACGGTCAACGGAAAGACTGATGCGGTATAGGAAAAACACAACGAAGATGCAGACGTGTTGTTAATACTACACAAGAAAAACACAAGTAGATGCAGAACTCAACCGAAGTATGCATCAGAAAAACACACAACCTCTCTTTAAAATGGGCATCGAGATAACTCTCGGTGCCTTTTTTGGTTGCCTTATGAAAGAGAATGGGGCTGAGTTGGCGAAGGAAAGGTAGTGAGAAACGAAGAAATATAGCCTTTAATTGTGTGTGAAAAGAATAACGCTAAATATAAAAGATGCAGGGCATTTAGAAGACGATTGAGGTGTATTTTCTTTCTTCACTTAAAAAATAAGTCCCCTATCTTTACAGATAGAGGGATCTGTTTTATTCTAAATAATGTTGTATCGCTTGTTTTAATTCTTCTTGATGTGCATATATTTCGTCTAAAGAAGCAATTATTATCTGGTTTTTTATTAATTTGAGGCTCAAAAAGAAAAGATAGAAGAGCTATTACCGTATGAACTTGTTGTCGATAGATGAATGGTTAAATCTTTCTCTGCAATATCTTGATGGATAGGTAAGTTTATTTTTAATGTAGATAATAAAGATTTTACTTTCCTTTTTGCTTTTCCTCTAACCATTAGTTCTCTGAAAAGCTTTCCAGTTTCATAGTAAAAAACTTTAGATACGTCATTTTTATTCTTTATTCTGTCATTTATAAAGTTTAAGAATTTTGCATTTTCGTCTTCATTCTTTGCGCATTGTGTTGCACTACAAAAATATATATCTAAAGCATCGAGTGAGTATCCTTCACATAATGATAACATAGAGTGTATTTTAAAAAAAGAAAAAAGCATTTGTTTTATTGACATCTCAATCTTACTTCCAGCATATTGAGATTTTAATTCAACAAATAATAATCCAACAATATTACCCTTTTCTTTTAAGAACGAAAAACCATCGCATTCTTTGTCTTTAAAATTTGAGCTACGTTCGCATATATTCATACTCTTTGTTATTGCCTGGTTAAAGCCAATAAAAAGAGTATCCTCTTTTTGTATCGTTAATTGCTTGAGTTTTGCATCTTTTTTAGTTTCAGATATTGTCCACTTGTTATCTTCATTGCAACAATATCCATAAGTGCAATCTGTCTTTGTTTTATCAAAGAATATACTAAAAGAATCGTCAATTGTCTTCATCTAAGGTTTCTGATAATAGTTCTCCAATTTCCAAGTTATCTTTTATTGCATTGCTAAAAGATACAAAAGGAACTCCTTCTTGAAGTTCTTGTCTTTTTACTTTTGAGCAATCTTCCTTCTCGTCACGAACTAATAAATATGAACCAATATTTTTTGTATCTAATACAAGTTCTGGTAAAATTCTTGTTTTACGGCATAATTCCATGAATTTAGTTGTATCAGAGAATTTTTCTTTAACTCTATTTAAAGTAATAAGTTCATTTAAACGAGTGATAAGATAGTCGCTATGGGTTGTAATTTGCATAAACATACCAGAATTAAAGAATGCGCTTAAAATATCTGCCATCATTCTTTGTTTAGATGGATGCAAGTGAGCTTCTGGTTCTTCTAGTAGTATTGATGTGCTTTTTACATCTATTTTCCTAGCTAACATCTCTAGAGGTGCAATCTCTCTTACAGATGCCGCTGCTGCTGATAATGGTATTTCAACAGATTTGGATACATATATATATTTGTTATCTTTACGAATAACTTCACCATCCATAACCAAATGTAATAATGATAAAAGCTTTAATGTTTCCTCTTCCTGCCTATTGGGCATACGAGTAAATTCATTCAAGTCTTTTAGAAATTGATTATACATCCCTGTTTGAGGGATAATGGTTTCTGTCATTAAAGGTCCACGAGATGGTGGAAAGACAAATGTGCTATTAAGTCCCCTATAATCTTCAAAGATATAGCTAATAAGTACGAATCTAGTAAGAAGAGAGAAAGGTGATTCCTCATCTGCTAAAACAGTATCAATGATACGGTAGTTGAGGTTTCCCATACTAAGGATGATGTATACATCTTCTTTATTGACCACTCCAATAGCTTCTTCTTTAAATGTACATTCTATTTCATTGGGGATATTGTCAGGTAAAGAAACTTCAATACTACCACTTAGAGATGTATTTCCAAGCATCTCTCCAATATAAGTAATGGCATCTTTTGCTAGCCATTGCTCTAAGTCTTTCTTTTTAAGTATAAATGCAGTTCCCTCTTTTTTCAATTCTTCAGGTATAGGAAACTTATTTAAAAAGCTATTAATGCGTGTTGTATCGAGTAATACCTCATAAAAATAATGACACAACATAGCCATATAACTTTTTCCTAGTCCTGATTCACCAGAAAATATTACAAATGGTAAAATCTCTATAATTGAGTCTTTTACTTTCCCTAATTGATGTATTTTTATTGTTATAGGCTTCATATTGCTATATATTTGGTACCACAAAAATACAAAAACTTTACTTAGATATAATATTTTTTGTATATTATTTTGCTTTTTCTTACTTTTATTCCACTTTACATGAATATATTTAGAATATTGTGTATATGTGTTTTTTTATTATGAAATATTGAAAGTAGGGTAAAGTAGTTAGACCATTGTCGAGTTTTTTATTTTGTTGAGAATGCTCTCGTTGTATCTTTTTATGTAGTCTTAGTTACATGAGGATGAAGAAGGGTTTTGTGGAGAACAAGGGAGATATTTAAACAAAGAAAGAGGAGATGAAGTTGGATAAATAAGAAACAAGCTTTGGGTGAAGACAGAAAGAGCTATCCTATTATAGGGCGATAAAAGTTCTTTTGCATCGCTGTTTTAGGATTAGTGTAATAAGGTTGATGTTGGGTGCAAAATACATTGTTCTTGGTGACCAATCTCATTCCTTTAGTTGGCTTAAATGTCTACTTTTATCATCTCATCCATTCTCTTATTTTCCTTCTTGTTTCTCTCTTTTATTCTGTATCTTTCTTTTTCTCTCTTTTTTGCTTTCTGCTCCTTTTAGTGTTCCTCTCTTTTACTCTTTTAAGTCAATCCTCTTTGTTTTTACTTTGCATCGTCTTACTCTTTAAACACATTGAAAGTGGCGAATAAATGGGCTATTTGGTGCGAAACTAGATGGGCTTAATTGTCTCTTTTTGCTGATAATTTTTTATCTTTGTAGTACATACAACAAGTATCGAAATGTTGTTTTATACGTACCATAATGTTAGAATTACTAACAATTAATGAGCAAACCGAATATGAAAAAATTAGTAAATCCACAAGATTCGATCTTTGAACAGATCAAACATGTTGATAAGAATGGTGCAGAATATTGGTCGGCACGAGACATGGCCAAAGTTCTTGAATATTCTGAATATCGACATTTTAAGCAAGTAGTAGAAAAAGCGAAAGAAGCCTGTGCTAATAGTCAATACAAGGTGGAGGATCATTTCGAGGATATCCTCGATATGGTTACCATAGGTTCCGGTGCAAAACGCTCTTTAGACACTGTAAAACTATCTCGATATGCCTGTTATTTGATTGTGTAGAATGCCGACCCGAGCAAAAAAGGTGGTTCTTTCGTTCATTAAAAGTATGGAATCGAAGTTAAAAGGCATACTATTGTGATATTATGCCGTTCTTTGTAGATGCTTTCTTGTAATAATTGCTTACTTTTATTATACACACAATGAGTATTTAGAATATTATATTATAGCTCAAAGGGGTACGAAAATACTGTCTTCTACTACGGGTTGAGGCAACAGAGATAGAGCTGTTGGTTATGAGATAAAATAGAAAAGATTTCGACCAAGGGTCGAATTTCAAGATATTAGAGTCATCGTCTTATTAAAAAGAGGCGATGACTCTAACTTTTTTGCTTGCTTGAATCAGTCAAAATGTTTATTTGTTGAGCGATTTAAGCATCTTGGCAATGCATCGTTTTTTCTGCTCCATGTTGGGGTGAATATAGAGGTTGAGCGTTGTGGTGATGTTAGAATGCCCCAAGAGCACGCTCACGGTTTTATAGTCGCAATTGCTTTCAATGCAACGGGTGGCGAAGCTGTGACGCAGTCCGTGATACTTCAGGCGAGGAATATTGAGCCGTTTCATCAATCGGTGGTAATAATTGCGATAGGTTCGGGGTTCTGTTGGTTTCTCGTCGTTCGTCAATACATAAAAATTGTCGTTCATAACTCGTTTCAAGGGCTTTATCATTGTTAGAAGTTCTTTGGTGATGGGAATGTCACGAAGGGCATTTTTGGTTTTGGGAGTGTTGATAATGAGCTTGGTGCACTTGTGGTTTCCCTCTGCAATATAGATGCAGCTGGGATAAATTAGAATATAAATCTAATAATATTATGAATTTACATTATGGACTTATTCATGTAGGTTTGCCAACTATGGTTGATTTAAGCAAGGATAAACTGCCAACTATAATTGATGATTATGTTCCTCGAAACTATGAATTATGCAAAGAGGGAGATATTGTATTTGCAGATGCTTCTGAAGATACTAATGAAGTTGCGAAAGCTATTGAATTTTATTCTTTAAATGGTAAAAATTTTGTATGTGGATTACATACAATTCATGGGAGAGATAACAATAAAATAGTTGTAGGTTTTAAAGGTTATGCCTTTGCTTCTACAAGTTTTCATCACCAGATTAGAAGAATTGCACAGGGTACAAAGGTTTATTCTATAAGCACAAAGAATTTTTCTGAATGTTATATAGGCATACCAACAAAGGAAGAACAAAGAAAAACTGCATATTTTTTACTTCTTCTTGACGAGCGTATCGCTACCCAAAACAAAATCATTGAGGAATTAAAACAACTAAAGAATGGAATATATGAATACAAAAATACGTTTTTTTGCCGACATGCACCTCAAAAATAGGCGAATAGTTAGGCATTTAAAAACAAAAAGGGGTATTTTGATGAAGTAAGAAGAGGGGCTGTTTCTGCAGAAGGGCGAGAGTCTTGATGTATCAAAAAGAAGGAGGTGATGGGCAAAAGAAAAGGAAGTAAGCGGAACAAAAAAGGGTGATGATGTCGGAAACAAAAGGAACCTATGTCGAAACATATAAACTATTGCAACGCAGAGGCATACAAGTACTTTAATATGCTTATTGCCTGCGTGTTGTGATAAGATGAATATTGAGAGAAGCGCACATTACGATGTTGATGGCAGTGTTGAGTTTGTAGGTTGTAATAAAATGGCTATTGGGTGCAAAATACATTGTTTTTGTAAACTTATTTCATTGCTTTTGCGGTGTAATAGCGTTGCTTTTATAATCCTTCCCTTTTCCCTTCGTTTTCTAATCGTTCTGCAAGAGATGAAAATTTATAGTTTGTTAACTAAGAAAAATAAAAAACGAAAAAATACTTCTCGATTCTCTTTTATCTTTGCACTCGAACAATTCAATAAAAAAACACAACAATCATTTATTTTAAAACACACAATGTTATGAAAAGACCAACTGATTTTTTAAGCGTTTCTGACATCAAAAGAAATGCAAGAAAGCTACCACCAGGCGATGTGCGCTATTGCATTGTTGAAGAATTGCTGAGGCTTTTGTGGCTGAAACCCTCGTGCAAATGTCGCTGGAAAGGCACTACTACCGACTTGGTGTCGCTGGTTTATTTTATTTATTCTGAAGGTTTACTCATCGACGACAAGGGCTTTCCGCTCTCGTTCCGCATTCTCACCACTCTGTTCTTTGGCTTGTTGCAAGTGAGGATACCTGCCAATCCATCGGCAATAGTGATTAGAGCACGGCAAAGAAAGGGTGTGAGGCAATATAACATCTTTGAACGATATGAGCTGTTGATGAGCAAAAATGCCGAGATACGCCCGCTCTCTAACGAAATTGTCTTTGAATATGTCGACCAATCAACCATCAACTAAAAAACACACGATTTGAATATGACAACCAATACCATTGAAAAAGATTTCTTCTTAACACCTCATTTCTCATTAAAGGAAATGACCTCATCGGCAACAGCCACTCAACTGCACATCACCAACTGCCCCAATACCACGCAAATTGCCCGACTAAAAGCTTTGTGCAATCATGTTTTGGAACCGCTCCGAAATCGTTTTGGGGCAATAAGGATAACGAGTGGATTTAGAAGTGAACGACTTAACAGTGCGCTTTGCGCTAATTCTTTGTCGCAACACACCTTTGGCGAGGCGGCAGACATCTATGTTCCGAACCGAGAAAGGGGCTTAGAAATGTTTCGATTTATATGTCAACACTGCACGTTCGACCAGATGTTGTTGGAGAGAAAGCGCAAAACTCCGTCGTTTTGGCTACATGTTAGCTATAAAAGCGACCGACGCTATAATCGCAATATGGCGGTGGATCTTACCGAGCACTATCGAGATTTTAAATAACTTATGGCTTTTGTGGGTTGAAAGGCTCTGCCAAAAACACATCATTATCTTTGCTAAAATGCTCACTTCTTTCTTCTTCTATTTGAAAAAAGAATTGTGAGTGCCACTAAAAAACAAACGAGAGGGAATTGCTTCTCTCTCGTTTGTCGTTGTATGTCTGCTTATTTCTCTTTGTTTTTATTGCGTTGTTGCGTCCAATGATGTAGCTTTCTGCATGCGAAAATGGTTACTGCATATATTGCGTTAAAGACTTAATCCAACGCTTAAATATGCTACTTTCGCCCCCCATCGTATGGGGTCCGTACGACGAACGGCGATATTTATTTGTTATGGCTTAGAAATATAAGTCTTTTGCATTTCTTCTAGTTCTTGAGCGGTCATTTTTCTATATCTCGAAATACCATAATGACCAGATAAGTTTCCTTTTCCGTTGTTCTTATAGCCC
Source organism: Prevotella sp. (assembly GCA_052173735.1). Taxonomy (GTDB): domain Bacteria; phylum Bacteroidota; class Bacteroidia; order Bacteroidales; family Bacteroidaceae; genus Prevotella. Next base: position 143,105 of record JBQMYA010000001.1, on the reverse strand, counting down.
AAGAATTGAATTAAAATAAGTTGGTTTTCTTTGCAGCAAAAAATACGATTAGGCATTGTTTTACTACTTGCCGTTTGAATAGTGTTTGTAGCTTCGTCGTAGCTAAATATCTCTTTAGTTTTAACAAACTCGTTCAAAGCGTTTGAATGAGTGAAGCTTGTTACATCATTTTCGGTGAAATAAAAGTCAATAGGACTTATTCCTATTAATCCTTTATAGTAGCTTTCTTGCGCAATGGTACCCTTTGCGTCTATTTCTTGTGTGAATTCGTGTTTCCAACCCTTACCAACAATCTGTTTTTTAAAGGTCTCTTTGGTGATGGTTGGTATCTTTTGCAGGTCTATCCAACCGCCAAAATAGCAGGTTGTAGGTACGTTTTTGTTGTCGTCACCAGAATTGTCGCAACCCACTAAGGTTGTTGTTGCCAATAGAAAGGCGCAGAATAGAATACTAATATTTTTCATTATCTTTTGTGTTTTGATTGGTTACAAATATAAGAAAAGATGTGCAAAGAGCAAAAAAAGCACCCCTTTTTGTTCTTATAGCTTTGCTTGTTGCCCCTAATCCCTTGTTTTTAGTAGGGGAGAGAGGCAATATTTATTCGCAGTTTATGCTACTTTCGCCCCCCGTCGTACCTAAAAAATCTTTTATTGATTGAATTTTGCTTTATTATTTCTCTTATCTTTTTGATTTTCTCCTCTTGCTCTAAATATATGTCTTTAGGTGTAAGATTATCCAATGATTCATGAAATATTTTCTCATTATAATATTTCACCCATCCATCGATAGCCTTTTCCTATTCAGAGGGACAGAAATAATGATTTAGCTTAATTGCATTTTTCATCGATCTGTGATATCGTTCTATCTTTCCTTGCGTCTGCGGATGCAAGGGTTTGCCGTGGATATGCCTGATATTATATTCCTTACAGAGATACTGTTTGAGAGAAGAAGCAATATAGCATGGTCCATTGTTTGATAACAGACAAGGAGAATTCTTTTTTGTTGTCATAGTGCAAATATACTTTTTATTAATAATTCTAAATCAACCCCCAAAACTTAATTGGAGGTCAAGTTGTGCACTTTTGTTTGACAACGTACAATAATACAGTACAATAGTGTAAAAGATGTCCATGGAGAGACATAAGGTATAATAAGGATATTACAATCCCTTAGATATGAATTTAGCCCTTTTTGATCTTGATGACCAAAAAGGGCTAAAAGTTGTGATAAAGACATACTCCTTTAGATAGATATGTTTGCGTTATTCACTATTCTATCAACTTTCCATGTTTTCTGAGTATTGAGAGAAACTCTCCCCATTCTGTTGCTCGTTTTTCTCGTGATTCCGCAATAGCCTTGTTATCTTTGGCATAGTGACTGTCGTTCTCGATGTTTCGTGGGTAGCAGTCGCTAAGATAAAACTTACCTGATTCCGAGACCAATGATAAATCTGTAAATATTTGACTATTGACCGGAGATACAAAGGTTGTGATGTGAAGCAGTACCTTGCCATACGAATGTACTTCTATATTACGGTAAATCGGAAAGAGTTGACTTGTAGGCTCAAAATCTTGGAAGACAATCTCACGAGTCTGCACATTGAAAGATTTGATATTCTCAAGCGTAAAAAGATAGGGCTTTGCAGCAGCCCTTGTTATGCGAGTTGTCCCAACGGCAAACAATTCCGTTTTCGCTCCTTGTACTATAGGAGTTGGCGTTTGTTCATCTTCGCTGTTGCAACCAATAAATAACAACGATAAAATGAGCACTTGTAATACATATAAACCTTTTTTCATATCAATATTATTTTAGTTGGTTTTATCTTATTATTATGATTCTTTCAAAAGTACTCTTTACATTTCCAGCAACACCTTGTGAGCATTGAGAGTTATATATGCCTTCTTATTCTGTACGAGATTGACTTGTACGTTGTCAAGCAAAAGTGTACAACTGCGAATATAGTTATTTATTTTTGAAATTGTATAGTTTTTTTTGTTAAAAATCTTTTATTAATTGAATTTTTCTTTATTAGGTCTCGTATTTTCTTGATTTTCTCCCCTTGCCCTAAATATATGTCTCTAGGTGTAAGATTATCTAACGATTCATGAAATATTTTCTCATTATAATATTTCACCCATCCATCGATAGCCTTTTATATTCCTTACAGAGATACTGTTTGAGAGAGGAAGCAATATAACATGGTTCATTGTTTGATAACAGACAAGGAGAATTATTGTGCGCTCCGCCCCCAATCGTACGAGCTCCACACGGTGGAGGGCGTTTTTTATCCCTTATTGTATAAGTTTTTTATTGAGGCTTATTGTGCACTCCGCTCCCCATCGTATGGGGGGCGGTACGACGGACGGCGGTTTTTATTCGCAGTTTATGCTATTTTCGCTCCCCATCGTGTGAGGATAGTAACATTTTAGCATTGTCGATAGCCGCTTGCGAGATATTACTTCCGCTAAGCATCTTCGCAATTTCCTCCACACGTTCGTCCATATTGAGGAGCGTCATCGTGCTCGTTGTGCCCTCAGCAGTCTCCTCTTTCAACACTTTATAATGGTTACTGCCAATCGAAGCGATTTGAGGTAGGTGCGTAATACTGATTACCTGTCGGTTGTTTTGACCCATCTCATACATAATTTGCGCCATCTTTTCAGCCACACTACCGCTCACACCCGTGTCGATCTCATCGAAAATGATAGTAGGAAGCTTCACAGCACCACTCACAAGAGCCTTTAACGAGAGCATAACACGAGCAATTTCACCACCCGAAGCCACCAAGTTTACAGGCTGAAGGTCGGTGCTTTTGTTGGCACTAAACAAGAAAGTGATTTTGTCGCAACCATCGTTCGAGAGCGGTTTAGGCTCGATGTTCACCTTAAAACGAGCGTTAGGAATACCCAGTGGCACCAACTTCTCGAGCATTTTCTGCTCCACTTCGGCAATAGCCTTTGTGCGTTGTTGAGTGAGCAGAGCCGCTTGTTCGGTGCATTTCTTGAGCAATTCGTTCGCTTTTTGCTTCAGTTCAGCCAATTCCTCATCGGCATTATCAATCATAGAGAGCTGCTTAGAAAGGTCGGCTTGAATAGCCAATAGCTCGCTTTCAGATGTTACATGATATTTATGCAGAATGTTGTTGAGCGCATCTAAACGCTCAGTTAGCGACGCAAGACGCTGAGGGTCGTGCTCGATGTCGTCCGCCTTTCTACCCAATTCTTGCATAATGTCCTTCAATTCGATGTAACAACTCTCCATACGGGCAGAGGTATCGCTCAAGTCGGGATACACATTCACAATGTCTTCCACACGCTTCAGAGCCGCTTTAAGGTTGTTCACCACGCCCGAATCGTCGTCCGACAGGTTCGAATAGGCATCGTATAACGCCCCTTTAATCTCCTCGGCATGACCCAATAGGTCTACTTCTTGCTCAATACTCTCTAACTCTCCCTCCTTAATCTGCATGTTTTCCAACTCGTTAAGCTGAAATCTCATGAAGTCCTTATTATCGTTATTCTTTTCAATCGTTTCCTTTAACAGAGCCAATTGCTTGTTAGCTTCACGATAATGGTTGTAGGCTTGAGTGTAAAGAGCCAATTGTTTTTGGCTTTGAGCAATGATATCTATGATGTTTAATTGGAAATCTTCTTGATTAAGCAACAAGTTTTGATGTTGCGAATGCACATCGATAAGACACTCACCAATGGCTTTCATGGTGGTTAAAGACACAGGCATGTCGTTGATAAACGCCCTACTTTTGCCATTGTTGTTCAGTTCTCGGCGAATGATGCACTCGTTTTCATCATAATCAATATCGTGTTCGTCGAACAAATTCTTCATGTCGTAGGCAGAGATGTTGAATGTTGCTTCCACAATACACTTGTCTCTATTCGCCTTGATGCTTTTAATGTCGGCACGATTACCTTTTAATAGTCCCACAGCACCAACGATAATACTCTTTCCTGCGCCCGTTTCTCCAGTGATAACAGAGAATCCTGAGAAGAAATCAATATTGAGTTCGTCTATCAAAGTGAAGTTCTTAATGTATAAATGCTTTAACATCTTTATTGCCGTTTGTTGTTATTTGTTGACTGATAAATATCTTTTTAGATGGGTTGTGGAGCCTTATTTTATTCCTTAATGCGGTTCCATGTGTTGCTTTGACTGGCGTTGATTTTAAAGAAAATGTCGTATATCGTTTCCTTTTCCTTAGGCGTTCCCTTGCCTTGGTAGATGTTTGCCACTTCATCTTTTTTGTAATCGCTCCATATAATGGGCCATTGACACAGCGGTTTGTTCTCTTTACACTTCGCCAATTGCTCTTCAATGGTTTGCGAAATGTTCACCCTTCCTCGCTCAGGGTTGGTCACCATCTCGTCGAGTCCTTTCCTATAGTAGTTGTATTGAAACTCTCTAAAGGGTCGCATGGCAGGGTCTAAGTATTCATTGATGAGCGCAAAGCGGTTGCGATCGTTGTCGAATGCCTTCCAACCCGTGTAGTTTAGGTTTTGAGCAGCATTGGTTAAGTTCATGCAACGCTGCAAAATGTCGTCGCCACCGAGCATCGAAAACGAGTCGAGATTGATGCCAATGATGAGATAAGCATAGTAGGCAAAGAGCGTGGTGAGCTGATTCTGGACGTTTTCTTCGTTGAATTCGAGCTGGTCGAACTGTGCGAAAGTAAACTCAAAGTTGTTGTCGTAGTTGTTGTATAACACCGAGTTGTAGCTCGAATTGAACACAGGTCGGTTGGCTTGTATCAACGCTTTACACTTAAAGAGATTCGAGCTGTTATCGTATTCTTGCACCGTGATGTTGAACACACATTGAATGCGCTCGTTTTTTCGGAACTGCAAGTCGGTCCATTGCTTGTTGTTTACAAACTGCTCGAGACTTTTTTGCAGGTTGTCGAACACGCTAACGTCGGTGCCTTGTATTTGATTGTGGTTGATAACGATACGTGCACGAAGTTCTTGGGCGTGCGCTTTTTGAGGCAAGATGATTGCCAGCAGAGCCAGAAGCAAAAGTTTGAAAATGTGAAACTTCATGTCGTTTAAATGGGGTATGGTTGATGTTGCCTTGTTTAGTGTAAGTGTTTGTGAGCTAGGTACTTAGTCTTAGCAACGAAAAAGCATTCGTTTTAGCTACTAAAAGCAATTCTTTTGGGGTGTAATGGCACTGCTATTGGGGTGTAAAAACACGCAAATTACAACTCGATGAGAAATGTTTGCAAGTCTACTTCTTACTTTGTAGCTGTGCTTCCACCTCGTCGATGATGTCTTTTGCCACCAGAGTTTTACTCTTTTTTTTAAATGCTTTGTTCTCAGTGGCACTGATAATGTTAATTTGGTTGTCGTCTGTTTTAAAGGTAGTGCCCTCGTTTCGCATGCTGTTGAGGACGATAAAGTCGAGATTTTTCTTCTTCAATTTCTCCTTAGCGTGGCACTCTTCGTTGTGAGTTTCGAGCGCAAAGCCCACCAAAAGCTGTTGGTTGGTCTTTTGTTTGCCCAGTTCTGCTGCGATGTCTCGTGTCGAAATCAAATCCAATTGCATCTTGCCTTCGCTGTGTTTTATCTTCTCCTTCGCCTCGTTTTGGGGCTTATAGTCAGCAACGGCAGCGCAAAGAATAGCCACATCTGCCGTTTTAAACGCCTTGTTAGCGGCATGGTACATCTCTTCTCCGCTCTCAACGTCGATGCGTTCGATGCGTTTTGAGGCAGAAAGAGCCACAGGACCAGCTACAAGAGTGACTTTTGCGCCTCGTTTGGCACATTCTTCTGCGAGGGCAAAGCCCATCTTTCCACTCGAATAGTTGCCGATAAAGCGCACGGGATCGATCTTTTCAAAGGTAGGGCCAGCGGTGATCAACACTTCTTTTCCAAAGAGATTCGAAATGGTTTCGCAGTTAGTGGGGTGGGTGATGAAATAGTTTTCGAGGGCTTCAACAATCGCTTCAGGCTCTTCCATGCGTCCTTTTCCCTCTAAACCGCTTGCCAAAAAGCCACTTGCAGGCTCGATAATAATGTTGCCAAAGCTTTCTATTTTTTGGATATTAGCGGTGGTTGTGGGGTGCTGATACATGTCGAGATCCATTGCAGGAGCCACAAAAACGGGGGCTTTCATCGAGAGATAGGTGGTGATGAGCATGTTGTCGGCAATGCCGTTAGCCATCTTTCCGAGTGTAGAGGCGGTGCAAGGAGCAATCAACATGGCGTCTGCCCACAGTCCAAGGTCGACATGTGAGTGCCAAGAACCATCTTTTTGAGAAAAGAATTCGCTAACAACTGGCTTTTGAGTCAGTGCCGAAAGGGTTACAGGGGTGATGAATTCTTTGCCTGAAGGGGTGATCACCACTTGCACTTCTGCACCTTTTTTGATGAGTGTTCGTATGATGAGGCAAGCCTTGTAGGCAGCAATACTGCCCGTTATGCCTAATACTATCTTCTTTCCTTTTAGCATTTTGTTTTGCAAATAATGGTTATTAGAAATGCGATTGCTTTTTATCTCTATTTAATGAAGCAAGAGATGAGGGGCTCATCTCTTGTCATTTGTTTTATATCGAGGCGTTGCAGAGGCTGTTAAAGCCTATTTGTTGCCCCCTATGATGTTTATTGTTTGCTGTTGAATTCTTTCAAACGAATGCGTGTAAGCACTTCTTTTGTGTTGTTGGTGAAGTCGTTTGAGAGCATCCAACTATAGTAACCAGGGTCTCTGTTGAGCACTTCTGTTACGCTATATCCTTTGTATTTGCCGAAATTGAAGGTCTCTTGCAAAACGGGTTTGCCATTTTTATCAAGCAAAGGCTTGTTGTTTTTGTCGAGAACTTCTTTCCAAACGATGCGTCCAGCGAAGTCAACATTGCGGTTGTTGGTTGAAAATTCTGCCAAAGCAGCAATGTCATTGGGTAGAATGCGTTCTGCTTCTTCTTGCTGTTCTGCGCTATATCGCTCTATTTGTCCCATCAAAACACGATAGGTTGCCTCTGTATCTTCGTCGGCACGGTGGGCATTAAAGTCGTCTTCCATCTTGCGTCCGCAATAGAATTTGTATGCTGCTGCAAGATTACGGCGTTCCATCTTGTGGAAAATAACTTGTGCATCAACGAGCTTTGAACGACCAAAATCATAGCTAAGACCTGCTCTTGAGAACTCTTCGGCAAGCATTGGAATGTCGAAATGGTTCGAGTTGAAACCTGCAAAGTCGCAATTTGTGAACTTTTCGTATAGCTTTTGGGCTATTTCTGCAAAGGTTGGAGCATCTTTCACCATATCGTTTGTGATGTGAGTGAGTGCTTCTACCTCTTGAGGAATGGGCTTTTGCGGATTGATAAAGAGGTTCTCTCGCTCTTCTTTTCCATCTGGGTGTACCTTGATATACGATATTTGAATGATGCGATCGTTAACAAGATCGAGTCCAGTTGTTTCTAAATCGAAGACAACGAGAGGTCTCTGAAGATTTAATTTCATAATTAATCGTTTAATAGCATGGGCATTAGAAGCATCAATACGTCTGCATTTTCGGGCTGAACTGATGGTAGAATCAAGCCAGCTCTACTGGGATCGGCAAGCTGTATGGTCACTTCGTCGCTCTCAAGGCTATTTAATATGTCGGTCATCGAGCCACCTTTGAAACCAATGCTCATGTTGTTTCCTGTGTAATCGCAGTTCACTGCTTCCTTAGCACTTGTTGAAAAATCGATGTCTTCTGATGATATTTCGAGCTTTCCTGCTTCTAATTTGAAACGAATGAGCTGTGTACTTTCACTTGCAAAGGGCAAAACACGACGCAAAGCACCTAGCAATGACAAACGATCGATGGTGAGTTGGTTAGGGTTGCTCTCTGGAATTACAGAGCTATAATTAGGATAACGTCCTTCGATTAGACGGCAAGTGAGTGTTCCACTTGCAAAGTTTATCTCTGCACAATTGGTTCCAAACTTAATAACCACGTCGCTGTTGTCTTTTGGAAGTACGTTTTTTAAAAGCGTAGCGGGTTTCTTTGGAAGGATGAAAGCAGCTGGTGTAGCAGCTGTTATAGTGCTAATGACGTTACGAACCAATTTATGTCCATCGCTTGCAACGATAGATAAGCCTGTAGTTTGTAGGTCGAAGTAGAGTCCATTCATCACAGGACGCATATCGTCGCTACCAACTGCAAACATAGAACGAGTGATGTTGGCATTTAACACGTTTGCTGGAATGGTGATAACGCTTGTTCCTTCGGTCACACCTTCAGGCTTTGGATAGGCTGTTCCGTCTTGAGCTGTGAAGTTATACTTACCATTTTGATAAGTAACCTCAACATTGAAATTATTTGTATCGATATCGAACGCAAGTGGTTGTTCGGGCAATTCTTTCACAACATCAAGGGTTGTGCGACTTGGAATGGCAATCACTCCGTTTCCATCGCTTTCTAACAATGGCAAAGTGGTGCGCATAACGTTTTCGTTATCACTACCTGTTATGGTGAGAACATCGCCGTTTACTTCGAATAAGAACGATTCGAGAATAGGCAAAGTGTTCTTACTTGCAATAACTTTTGCAAGAGTTTGAAGGCTATTATTGAGAGAAGTGCTCGATAATTTGAATTTCATTGTTATATGTTTTTATGTTGTTTTTTCTTTAATTTCTTCTTTCTACAAAAATACTAAAAACATCTTGAACATCAAAAAAACAAAGGAAAAGTTTTATATATTGAAACTATTTTCTTAATTTCGCAATTCAATAGTTATTGAAATTAATAAGCATTAAAATTTTTCAAGAATAGAAATAAGATGGATTTACAAGGAAAGATTATTGCAGCTCTTGAGCCAAGAAGCGGTACTTCTGCAAGAGGTGAGTGGAAAAGTCAAGACTTTGTGGTGGAAACTCACGACCAATACCCACGCAAAATGGTGTTTAGTGTGTTTGGTGCAGATCGCTTAGAACGTTTTAATATACAAGTTGGACAAGAAGTTACTGTGTCTTTCGACATCGATGCACACGAATATAATGGTCGCTGGTTCAACAATATCAGAGCCTTTGATGTGCGTTTAGTTGATCCAAACTCTGTGGGAGTGATGGGCGCAGGTGCTCCTTATGTGGCACCAACACAACCAGATGCATCAGCAACTGCATCGCCTGCACCATTCCCTCCTGTACAACCTGCATCACAAGAGGATAGTGCCGACGATCTTCCTTTCTAATAAAAGGAATCGAAGTTGTTAGTAACTGAGGGGCGAAATGGGCTAGAGCGGTGCAAAATAAAAGTCTTTCTTAACCGCATGCAGGTTCCTATTTGAGCCAAAGAGCCGTGAAAACAGACAACTGAAAAACATATAAGAACTGCTTATATTTGTTTTATTGCAAGTGTAAGCAGTTCTTTTTTTGCCCCAAAGAGAACTCGTTAGTTTCATTTGACTACTGTTTTAGAACGATGTTTGACCGCCGTTCTTTCGTTTGACTTGGCTCGATGTAGTCTTAAAACATTTCCTTTTTATTGTCTTGCATAAAGGTTGATGGCGACTTTCTTTTTATTCTGCGTCCTAGTATCATCTCCTTTGAATCCCCTTTGTAGATAGGCAGTGCGCAATGTCACTGCTTTTGCACGGCAAAGTCATTGAAATTGAGAGACAATAGCAGTGTGATTGCAAGATAAAGCGATTGCTTTTGTTTTGCAACCGAATAGAGATGAGTGTGCAAGAGGCGTGTGAGGGTTTGAAAGAAAGGCGGAAGAGATAACAAATGGGCGACGAGACTGCAATGCAAGAGGGCAGGCAGAGCGAATGAAAATACAGAGCGAGCAGATGAAAAAGAAGTGAGGAAGAAGTGAAAAGAAAAGATAGAGCAAATAAAAGTGATAGATGGAACAACTAAAAGGGGACAATGGAGCAAGACAAAAGAAAAGTGGCAACCAACCTTTGAAATGAGGTTAAGTTGCCACTTTATATTTTTTAGAGTTGAATGAACTGCCGATTATTGTGCTTGTGGAAGCATAATAACAGAAATACTGTTCTTATTCTTCAAGAATTCTTTAACGAATGCTTTGATAGTTTCAGGTGTTTGAGCTTCAACAATCTTTCTATAATCGCTGTGAACGTCGAATCCGTAGCGTTGGTTCATGTAGATAACCTTGCTCCAGTAGCCGTTAGTTTTCAACGCATTGTCGTAGTTCTTCAACATCGTTTTCTTCACTTTGTCGAGCTTAGAAGCGTCAACAGTAGTTGCAAGAGCAGGAAGTTCTTTCATCATAATGTCGATTGCTTCTTGTTGTTTCTCTGGTTTCATTGGGCAATAACCCACGAACGAGAAGTTATGATAATCTTCAGAGTATTCTGAACGACCTGCTGCTTCAACAGAATAAGCTGCAGATGCCTCTTCACGAATCTTGTCTAAGTAAACCATTCCGAGAATTTGACCAGCGATATCAATCTTAATTGCGTTCTCGTTAGAGTATGGAAGCGATTCGTTATGCCATACCATGTAAGCTATAGCCTTAGGAGTTTCCATCTTACGAGTGAACTTATTGGTTACTTCGCCTTTCACCTTGAACGCTGTTCTGTGTCCTTTTTGAATCTTACCCTTAGCTGGTAGCGATGCAATATATTGACAGATGTATTGGCGAATAGCTGTTTCGTCGAAGTTACCAATGAATGTAAAGGTCCAACCAGCAGCGTTTGCGGTGCGTTCTTTGGCGATTTGTAGGATGCGATCGTAGTTGATTTGGTTCAAATCTGATAGCAATAGTGGTTTGAGTCGTGGGTTATGACCATATACTGTTGCTGTGATAGAGTCGCCAAAGGCAATGTCTGAAGATAATTCTCTGTTCTTTAAGTTCACTTCAAGACCCTTAATCATGCTGTCGAAAGCCTTTTGGTCTTTGGTGATATTGGTGAAGTAGAGGTATGCAAGTTGGAACATTGTCTCAAGATCTTTAGGTGTTGCAGAGCCGGACATGTTGGTATATTTACCAGAAATACCCAAGTCGACATTAGCAATCTTACCTGCAAGTGCCTTAGTTAGATCGAGATTGCTGAATTTACCCAATCCACTTAAACCGATAACGCCATCGAAATTGCTCAAGTTGATATAGTCTTGTGGACCATAAAGAGAAGAACCACCGAGTCCTTCAGCCGACATCGACACCTTATCTTTCTTATAATCGGTTTTCTTCAAAATCACCTTAGCGCCGTTAGACAATGTAAGAGTGGTGTAATCGAATTGCTTGCTCTTTTGTTCTTTAACGATCTTACCTGCTTTTGGCAATTTTGCAATAAGTGGTTCGTTCTTTGTATTGTCTACATAAGCTTCAATTTTAGCCTCACGAGCAGCGTTGATAGCACCAAGAATGCCCTCTTTTGTAGGATAAACTGCGCCTTCTTTCTCGTTATTGAAGCTCACTGCTACTAGATTCTCGTTGTTCTTTGGGAACAATTCTGCCATCAATTCGTTGGGTGCAGCTACAGATAAACTTGGAAGAACTTGCTTCATGATACCATAATAGTCTTCGATTGAAGGAATTGGCTCATTTTCAAGGAAGTGTTTGTAGTATTCTTTGCAGAAAGCATCAGACGAACGCTTGTCTCTTTCGCTATACATATTATCGAGACCGCTTTGAATTTTTGCCATATAACGAGCGAATTCAGATTCTGTGAAACCAAATTCTGCAGCCTTTCGAACCTCTTTCACCACGTTAGTAATTGCCTCGTTGGTGCGTGATGGGTCTTTAGGAACGATGCTAATTGTTAGCGCATCTTTTGTTTTAGAGAAGATATACATTCCATCTTCTACACTTGCTTGAATGTAAGGACATTCTGGTTTGAGTGTAGCTTCGCTTAAACGACTGTTCAACATGCTCATAGCAGCCGATTTAATGGTTTCTGTTATGGTGTACATCATGTTGTTCTTCTCTGCTTCTGGATAAGGATCGTGCTTAAAGAAAATCATAACAGAGTTGCTTTGGTACTCTTTATCCTTGTCGACAATAACGATTGGTTCTTTATTGTCGGGCACATTTTCTTTCACGATAGGTGCTAAGTTGGTTGGATTTTTGATGCTTTCGAAAAGCTTTTTAATCATTGCTTCGGTGTGGTCTACATCGATATCTCCAACAACAATAATACCTTGGTTGTCTGGGTGATACCATTTCTCGTAGTAGTCACGCAACTCTTTGTATTTAAAGTTGTCTACAACACTCATCAAACCGATAGGATAACGAAGACCATATTTGCTTCCTGGGTATAAAGCAGGTAAGTTTCTTTCGAACATTCTGCTTTCAGGACTGGTGCGCAAACGCCATTCTTCGTGAATAACGCCACGTTCTTGGTCGATTTCTTTAGGGTCTAATGTAAGTCCAGTTGCCCAATCACGCAAAATAAGTAGACAAGAGTCGAGAGCTGTTTGGCGTGTTGTAGGAACATTAGAAATGTTGTAAACAGTTTCGTCTATTGAGGTATAGGCATTAAGGTCGGCACCAAATTGAACGCCAAGACTCTCGCAATAGCGAATAAGGTCGTTGCCTTTAAAGTTGTCGGTACCGTTAAAACACATGTGTTCGAGGAAGTGTGCAAGTCCTCTTTGACTTTCTTCTTCTTGTAACGAACCCACTTTTTGAGCGATATAGAAGCTTGCTCGCTTCTCGGGCCAGTTGTTGTGACGGATGTAATAGGTTAATCCATTACTCAATTTTCCTATCTTTACCTTTGAATCTACAGGCATGTTAGGAAGTTGTTGTGCTTGTGCAACTGTTGAAACTATCAACAATGCTGCCACAAAGAGTTTTTTAAGCATCATGATATATTATCTTACTTTTAAATATATATATATTTATACGATTTATTTTGATATAAAATGAAGAATTTTTATCGGGCACAAAGATACGTAAAAGATTTTAAGTTGTTTCGATTTTATATTGATAATAAAGCGTTTTTTTATCCTTTAAGGAAGTTTTTTTGTCTTTTTTACACATTGATTATGAATAGATTATCCCCCAAATGCTCGTTGCTGGGCTGCTAAGGACTTTTTTTGACGATGGCAAGAGCTATGCTTTTGCGATGAAAAAGAGTTGTTTTTGTATGTTAATATGGGTGCTTTTGAGAGCGAAAAACAATGCTTTTAAGGGGGAAGCAAAAGGGGAATAAAAAACATCTGCTGTGCTTGCGGTTAAAAGAAATACGCAGAGAACAGCAGATGCTTATTATGTTTTAATTCAATGTTGTTTGGAATTTACCAAACAGAGCGTTGATGGTTGTATCTTTCTGGCCATGCATGAAGTGCATAAGTAAAGCCATAACGATTGTATAGACGTGCTAAACGAGTTAAACGCTTGTGGAATGCGTCGTAATCTTTCTTGTTTACAGGCAACCATTGCACCTCTGCAAGTGCTGCAACACGTGGAAGAAGCATGTATTCTGCTTGAGTTTCGTAGGGAACATACTCGGTCCAAAGGTTGGCTTGCACACCAATGATATGCTTACGAGCCTCTACAGACAATGTATCGGGTAGTGGGTTGAAGCTGTAAACCTTTTCAACTGGCAAGTAACCGCCAATTGCTTTAGGCTCTTTATGAATTTCTTTGGTTTGATAATGGTCGATATAAGCATACTCACCTGGTGAGAAAATAACGTCATGACCAGCCTTTGCAGCCTTCACTCCAGGTGTAACGCCAGTCCAACTCATGATAGTTGCACTTGGATTGATGTCTCCTTCGAGGATTTCGTCCCAACCAATGATCTTCTTTCCTTTGCTATTGATGTATTTTTCCAATCTGTTAGTAAAGCCACCTTGTAGATGTTTAGGGCTAACGCCTTGCTTTTGCGCTAAAGCTTTACAACGATCGCAGTTTTGCCAACGTGTTGTTGGAGCCTCATCGCCCCCAATGTGGAAGTAAGGAGCTGGGAAAATAGGAATAAGTTCGTCGATGATGTCTTGTAAGAAAGGATAGATCTTTTCGTTACCTAAACACAAAACGTCTTCGTAAACACCCCAGTTGTGACCCACTTCGTATGGACCTTGGGTGCAACCCATTTCAGGATAAGCAGCCAAAAGTGCACGAGTGTGACCTGGAAGGTCGATCTCTGGGATAACAGTGATGTGGCGTTGTTGAGCGTATCTCACAATTTCTTTAGCGTCTTCTTGTGTGTAGTAGCCGCCATAAGGAATGTTGTCGTCTACGTCAGAGTTGTGACCTACAACAGTTCCGCTACGCTTTGAGCCTATTTCTGTTAGCTTTGGATATTTCTTTATCTCAATTCTCCAACCTTGGTCGTCGCTCAAGTGCCAGTGGAAAGTGTTGACGTTGTGAAGTGCAAGAATGTCGATATAACGTTTAATGAAGTCTACTGAGAAGAAATGACGGCAGCAATCGAGCATCACACCACGATAGCCAAACAATGGGCTGTCGCTGATTTGAACTGCAGGAAGGCTTACTTCTTGTAGATTTTGTGGAGTTTTAGGGTTGGTTTCGCTTATTGGGAGCGACTTGCGAAGGGTTTGAATGCCATAGAACACACCTGCTGCTGTTGAACCGTTGATGGTTACTTGCTTGTCGTTCACAGTAAGAGTGTAGGCTTCGTTGCCTGCTACTTTGGGGTTAAGAGCCAACAAAATGGTGTTGGTACCCTTCACTTTTTGTGTAGAAACTGTTGGTTTAAAGCCTGTTATAACTTGGATATATTCGGCAAGAAAATTGGCATTGTCTTTCATTGCCTCGTCGTTTCCACTATAAACGATAGTGGTTTGTGCGGTAAGTGCAAATGCCTTACCTTTTTGTGCGGTTACATTTTGAGGTAGTGGCACTACGTTATAATCTGCCACTTGTGCGTTAGCACCGAGCAAGCACATGCATAGTGCTAAAGTTGAAAGTGTTTTTTTAAACATTATTTTCTAGTTATTACGATTAAACTTGTTCTCTACAAAGATAGGAAATAAAGTTTGTTTTTGCCGAAACGCCTCTATTTTATTAATGTATATTAAGTATTATAGGTTGACAATGGTCAGCCGTTGCGTGGCGAAAGAGGTGCAAAGAAATGCAAAATGGGGGTCTTTTATGTGGAAAAGGAAAGTGGCAAGGCGGAAAAGTAGAGTGGGTAAGGTGGGAGAAGAAGGTGGGTGAGATAGAAAAGAAGAGTGGACGAGGTGGAAAAAAACGTGGGTTGGGTAGAAAAAGAAAGTATCACCCGAGCCTTTGCGCATGAGTGATACTTTAAAAGGATTGCTTTTAGGGTTTAAAAGCTGTGTTATTAAGGGGCAATGTCGTTGCTTTTACAATGCAAAAGCACCCCTTTTATTTTATAATAACTTTTTATTGAGCTTTGAGCACCAATTTGTTTTCGATTCCGTTGTCGGCTTTAGCTTTCACAATGATGTCGCCTTTCTTGCCGTTGCTTTGTACGATGAGCACCAATTTGCCGCTAAACAACTTCATTCTTGGTTGTGTGAAAGGCTCTAACGAGGTGGCATCGCCATTGCAAGCAGCCTTAAATTGTCCTGCACCCTCAATGGTGAAGCTGATAGATTGGTTGGCTGTTGGGCACTCGTTGCCGTCTTTGTCGAGCATAGAAAGAGTGATGTAAGCCAAGTCTTCGCCATCACTTGCAATTACCAAGCGTTCTTCTTTCATATCGAGAACGGCTGGTTGACCTGCGGTTCTAATGGTTTTTTCAGCCACTTGCTTTCCGTTTTCATCGTAAGCCACAACCTTAATTTCGCCTGGAGTATACTTCACGTCGTTCCAACGCAAGCGATAGCGATCTAATTGAGTGTTAGCTTGCTTGTGAATGCGTCCCATGCTCTTGCCGTTTACAAAGAGTTCGGCAGATGGATAGCTGGTATAACAATACACAGGAGTGGTTTCTCCTTCTCTACCTTCCCAGTTCCAGTGAGGCAATAGGTGAAGTGTTGGTTCTTTTTTGTTCCACACACTCTTGTAAAGATAGAAGCGGTCTTTGGGCAATCCTGCAAGGTCTACGGCTCCAAAGTAGCTACTTCTTGATGGCCAATATGAGTAATAAGGAGTGGGTTCACCAAGATAATCTTGACCAGTCCATATAAACATACCCATATTATAAGGTAAATCGTCCATCTTTGCGAAGTCGTCATCGGGCAAATTGCTCCATCCGCAGAATTCAGTGTCATAGCTACTGCTTTGTCCATCGTCGTAAGTTTTCATCTTTTCGACGGTCACTGGGAACTTATAAACGCCACGGCTACTTACTGCTGATGTGGTTTCAGAACCTAATAAGAATCCTTGACGAAGTTTACCGATGAGCTTTTCGTAGAGTTGTATGCGGTAGTTGAAGCCTGGAATGTCTAATGCATCGTAGAAACCGCAGTCTACTGATTGTTGAGGAGCATCGACTCCGCAGGTTACAGTACGTGTTGAATCGAGCGAATGGCAATATTCTGTCATGGCTTTAGCACGCATAGTGCCTTCTTTTTTGCTTTGTTCAGGAATCTCATTACCGATACTCCACATCACGATAGATGGGTGGTTGCGGTGTCCTTTGATAAGGTTTTCGAGGTCTTTGCGCCACCATTCTTCGTAAATACGTCCATAGCCGTTCTTCACTTTAAGGTCTTTCCAAGCGTCGAAACTCTCTGCCATCACCATCATACCTAACGAGTCGCACACGTCCATCTGCATTTGTGAAGGCATGTTGTGCGATGTTCGAATGGCATTGACACCCATCTTCTTCATCATTTCGATTTGACGAATCACCGCAGTTTTATTCAATGCTGCACCTAATGCGCCTAAGTCGTGGTGAAGACAAACGCCTTTGAATTTCAAACTCTTGCCGTTGAGTTGGAAACCATGTTCTTTGCTCACATCAAGGGTGCGTATTCCGACCTTAGTTGTGGTTTGATCGATGGCTTTTTTGCCTTTTAAAAGAGTTGTTTTGAGGGTATATAAATAAGGAGTATCGATGTCCCAAAGGCGTGGATTAGCTACTTCGAGGTTGAAACTTGCGGCTCCTTGTTGGTTGATTTTTTGTTGATTAGAAGCTACTAGTTTACCTTGTGCGTCTAATAACTCAATCTTTGTGGTTAAATTCTTTAGTGCATTGCCGTCCTCTATGCGTGTGTCTACCTTTAAAAGAGCCTTTTGGTGGTTGGCAGAAACGGTTTTGAAATAAGTCTCCCACTCGTCTATTCTGCTCTCATTAGTGGTGATAATCTTCACAGGACGATACAATCCAGCTCCAGGATACCATCTACTGCTCTCTTCAAGGTTGTTAAGATGTACCTCAATATTATTTTCTCCTTCTTTAATATAAGGTGTAATGTTGAGTCGGAAAGCGTTATAGCCATACATCCAACGTCCTACTTCTTTGCCATTAACCTTCACTATAGGTTCACTCATTGCGCCATCGAAGTATATTTGGGCGTGTTTGGTGCCTTTCTTTATATTAAATGTGGTTTTATAGCTGCCTTCTCCAATCCAAGGAAGACCTCCAGAGCGAGCTGTATGTTCGATAGGACGCTCTTGTCCGTCTTGAACAATTGCCAAATATTGTATGTCCCACTTCTTATCAAAGGGTCCATCAATAGCCCAGTCGTGTGGTACAGTAACTTGTTTCCAATTTATTTTGTCACGCGAAAAATCCCATTTCTTTAGTGAAATCTCATTTCTTGTTTGCGCATGGCATAACAACGAAGCTGCAAGAGATGCTGCTAGTAATGCTACTTTCATGTTTATTTATTGATGATTGTTTATTGTTATTCTGACTAATACATACAAAGATAATGCTTTTTTCTTATATCTCACTAATTTATAGCATTATAAGCAAATAAAAAAGAGACACCTTTTGCAAGATGTCTCTTTTGTTTGTTGAATATAATTGCTTATTACTTGCGTAATAATGATTATCTCAATTTCTTGTAACCATAACGAGCTGATGCGCCAAGTTCTTCCTCGATGCGGATCAATTGGTTGTACTTAGCCATACGGTCTGTACGACTTAATGAACCAGTCTTGATTTGTCCAGAGTTTGTAGCCACAGCGATGTCAGCGATAGTTGTATCTTCTGTTTCACCAGAACGGTGTGAAGTTACAGTTGTATAGCCATGACGATGAGCCATTTCGATAGCGTCAAGTGTTTCAGTTAATGAACCAATTTGGTTAACCTTGATAAGAATTGAGTTACCAGCACCAAGCTTAATACCCTTTTCTAAGAACTTAACGTTAGTTACGAACAAGTCATCACCAACTAATTGGCAACGGTCTCCGATTCTATTTGTTAGCTTAACCCAGTTTTCCCAGTCGTTTTCATCAAGACCATCTTCGATTGAATCGATTGGATATTCTGTGATAAGTTGCTCTAAGTAGTCAATTTGTTCTTCTGCAGTAAGCTTCTTTCCTTCTGGATCTTTCTTAACACCGTTCTTCAATTGACTGTAATCATAGAAGTATTGACCGTTTTCTACAACAGCAAACTCAGATGCTGCGCAGTCCATTGCGATCTTAACATCCTTACCAGGTTCGTATCCTGCGTCCTTGATTGACTTCATAATGGTATCAAGAGCGTCTTTAATTCCGTCGAAGTTAGGTGCGAATCCACCTTCATCTCCTACAGCTGTTGACAAGCCACGTGCCTTAAGATTCTTTGCTAAAGCGTGGAATACCTCTGCACCCATGCGGATTGCTTCTCTCTCATTGCTTGCACCTACAGGGCGAATCATGAATTCTTGGAATGCAATAGGAGCGTCAGAGTGAGCACCACCATTGATGATATTCATCATAGGAACTGGTAAAACGTAAGTGTTTGTACCGCCAATATAACGATAAAGAGGCATATCTAATGCTGCAGCTGCAGTTTGAGCCACTGCCAAAGAAACACCAAGAATAGCGTTAGCACCTAGCTTACTCTTTGTAGGAGTACCGTCTAACTCTAGCATTAAATGGTCGATACCACGTTGATCACGAACGTCTAGACCTTCCAAAGCAGGAGCTATAATTGTGTTAACGTTCTCAACTGCTTTCAAAACACCCTTACCACCGTAGCGAGCTTTATCACCATCACGTAGCTCTAATGCTTCATTTTCACCTGTTGATGCACCAGATGGAACGCTAGCACGTCCTTTAATACCACATTCCAATGTAACTTCAACCTCTACAGTAGGGTTACCTCTTGAGTCAAGAATTTCTCTTGCGTGAACTTTTTCAATTAACATAGCTAATTATTTTATTAATGATTGAATTAAAAAATCTATTATTATATGTGTGCAAAGATACAATTATTTATCGAAGAACATTCAACATTTAGGCATAAAAATATATCTTTAAAAATAAATTATTAACTTTGTACGCTGTAATATTAGGTAAAAAGAAATGAAAAAACTCTTTATAGAGACTTATGGATGCCAGATGAACGTGGCAGATAGTGAAGTGGTTGCGTCTGTAATGCAGATGGCTGGATACGAAATGTGCGACAATGAAGCCGAAGCAGACGCTATTTTTATGAATACATGTAGTGTTCGTGAGAATGCAGAAAACAAGATTTACAACCGCTTAGACACCCTACATGCAGAGCAAAAGAAAGGTAGAAAGCTCATTCTTGGTGTGCTTGGATGTATGGCAGAACGTGTGAAAGACGATTTAATCAATAACCATCACGCAGATCTTGTTGCGGGACCCGACTCGTATCTCAATCTTCCCGATATGATTGCGCAGGCTGAAACAGGCAGTAAAGCAATTGATATAGAACTTTCGAAGACAGAAACTTACAAAGACATAGTGCCCCAACGTATTGCATTGAGCAAGATAGGCGGGTTTGTTAGCATTATGCGTGGTTGCGATAACTTTTGTCATTATTGCATCGTTCCCTACACAAGAGGTCGTGAAAGATCAAGAGATGTTGAGAGTGTGTTGGCAGAAGTGCGTGATCTTTGCAAGCAAGGCTACCGTGAAGTGACCCTACTCGGCCAGAACGTTAACAGCTATTCGTTTAAAAACGAGGCGACAGGCGAAGTAACTAACTTCCCCGAATTGTTGCGATTAGTGGCTCGTGAGGTACCAACCATGCGCATTCGCTTCAGCACTTCGCACCCAAAAGACATGAGCGACGACACCCTTCGTGTCATTGCCGAAGAGCCAAACGTGTGCAAACACATTCACCTTCCCGTGCAAAGTGGTAGCGATAAGGTACTAAAGTTGATGAATCGCAAATACACCGTTGCGTGGTATCTTGACAGAGTGAAGGCTATTAAGGAAATAATTCCCGATTGTGGCATTTCAACCGACATCTTTGTGGGTTATCATGGTGAAGAAGAAGAAGACCATCAGCAATCGCTTGAGTTGATGAAAACAGTGGGTTACGACTCGTCTTTCATGTTTAAATACAGCGAACGACCAGGAACTTACGCATCAAAGCACCTTCCCGACAACATATCTGAAGAGGTAAAGCTACGCCGTTTGAACGAGATGATTCAGCTACAAACCCAACTTTCGGCTATTTCTAATAAGAAAGACGAAGGCAAGGTGTTTGAAGTTTTGGTTGAAGGACCAAGTAAACGCAGTCGAGAACAATTGTGCGGACGCACCGAACAAAATAAAATGGTGGTGTTCGATAAAGGCAATCACCACATTGGCGAGCGTGTAATGGTGAAGATAACCAGCTCTACCAGTGCCACATTGTTAGGCGAAGCAGTAGATTAAACCTCGGTTTCGAGGCATAGTTGTTGGCTTTTTCAAAGTAAAAATCAGCGATAAAAGACAATCAGCGCATTGTCTTGCGTTATTATTATCGAACTCTAATTAATAAAAGTCGTCTTCCATTTGGTAGAGGGCGACTTCTTTTTTATTTCCTTACTTTGTCTCCTTGTTTCTCTATCTCTTTTCTTCCGCTCATCAAAAGCATTGACAATGGTGGGCAAAAGCGTTGCTATTGAGGTGTAAAATCATGCTTATTGCAAACTAAAAGCATTGAGATTTAAGAACAACTGCAATTGGTTGTTGTTCAAAGTGTTATGAGAGTGATATTCTAGTCGATAGGGTTCGTGGAACAAGAGGGCGATGCGTGAGATGAAAAGAGAGCCAGCAGAGTGCCTTCTTGAGTTTTTTTTAAAGTCGAAATTTGACTTTTTATAAACCGAAAATGGATTTTTCTCAAATCGAAAACTGACTCTTTTCAAACCAAAAATCGATTTTTTCAAATCAAAAAATTGGCTCTTCATAAATCGAAATTGGATTTTTCTCAAATTAATTCTGTTCCTCAATAAACTGCTTCACCGTGTTTTTATAGTCGTTATTGGCAACTGCAAAGCTGCGAGCGTGCGTGGCATTGGGTACAACCAACAGCTTTTTAACGCCCTTTTTCGCCTTGTATAGCTCGTAAACCATAGGTGTTGGCACAAAACTATCGTTGCCACCATGAATAAACAGCATAGGCTTTGTGCTCTTTTTCACCGCCTCGAGGGGCGAAGCCTCTTTAAAATTCCAACCCCAACGCAGGTCGGTTAGCCAGCTCGAAGTATAGAGTAAGGGGAAAGCAGGCAACGAAAATTGATTCTTTAGCTCGCTTTTAAACTCGCTCCAAACATCGGTATAGCCACAATCTTCCACGAAACAACGAACGTAAGAGGGTGTCTTTTCGCCCGAAACGCACATCACCGTGGCAGCACCCATCGACACTCCGTGCAACACTTGTCGTGTTTCTGCGGTCGACGAGCGGAACAATTGGTTAGCAACCTCGCTCCAACGCATCACATCTAAGCGGTCTTTCCATCCCATTTGTATATATTCTCCCTCGCTCAAGCCGTGCGCATAAAGGTCGGGCAACATCACATTATAGCCCCAATCGCTATACATCTTTGCCAAATGAAGCATTTTAAGGGCGTTTTCTTTGTAGCCATGCACCACAATGGCGGTGTTGATTGTGGGTTTTGGGGCACGCATATAGTAGGTGTGAGCACGATATTTAGAGGGCATTTCGATAGTGGTGTCGTGCAAAAGTTGATGTTGTCGAACGCTGTCGAACCACCATTTTAGGTCGGGATAACGCTCACTCATCATCTTCCATGCATCTTGTTGCTGTTCAGCTCTGTTCGAATTGGCTTTCAAAGCATAGTTGGTCATAAAAAAAGAGCTTGCAACAAGCAACAATAAAAGCATCGAAACGCATGCAATGGTTATCTTTTTAAGTGGTTTTTTCATTCTCTAAAACAATTGATTGTGGGCAAAGTTACACATTATAGTATATGAAAAGGCGCTCATTTACTTTTTTTTAGTAACTTTGTTGCCTAAAAAGAATAATAAAAAAGCACATAACAATGAAATTTGAAGAGCAAATATGCAGTAGCATTCTACGTGCAGTGAAAGAGTTATACGGACAAGAAGTGCCTGTAGAACAAGTGCAGTTACAAAAGACTAAAAGTACTTTTGAAGGTCATTTAACCCTTGTGGTGTTTCCCTTTGTAAAGCTTTCGAAGAAGAAACCAGAAGACACAGCACAAGAAATTGGTGACTTTGTGGCACAGCATTGTAGCAATTTGGTTAGTGGTTTCAATGTGGTGAAGGGC
This sequence comes from Prevotella sp., assembly GCA_052173735.1. Classification (GTDB taxonomy): domain Bacteria; phylum Bacteroidota; class Bacteroidia; order Bacteroidales; family Bacteroidaceae; genus Prevotella. Next base: position 120,609 of record JBQMYA010000001.1, on the reverse strand, counting down.
TTTTTAAATTTTGTTGTTTCCCCACAAGCATGGGTTAGCCAACTCAACACCATTGCAACCGAAGAGCATTTTGGCGAAAAAGCTGTTCAAAACGACTCTCCTCTTGTAATGATCGAATACTCTTCGCCCAACACCAACAAACCTCTTCACTTAGGACATGTGCGAAATAATCTTTTAGGTTGGTCGCTTTCGCAAATCATGCAGGCAAATGGTAACAAGGTAGTAAAGACCAATATCGTTAATGATAGAGGTATTCACATCTGCAAATCGATGCTTGCTTGGCAAAAATGGGGCAATGGAGAAACTCCAGAAACAAGCGGAAAGAAGGGCGATCACTTAATTGGCGACTACTATGTGGCTTTCGATAAGCATTATAAAGACCAATGCAAAGAACTTCAAAAACAATATATCGCTGAGGGATTAACCGAAGAACAGGCAGCAGAACAGGCAAAAGAAGAAGCTCCTTTGATTAAAGAAGCTCGCCAAATGCTTGTTAAATGGGAACAAAACGACCCCGAAGTGCGCTCGCTTTGGAGCATGATGAACAACTGGGTGTATGCTGGTTTCGACGAAACATACAAGAAAATGGGTGTAAGTTTCGATAAAATCTACTACGAATCAGACACTTATCTCGAAGGAAAGGGCAAAGTTGAAGAAGGACTTGCTAAGGGTTTGTTCTTCAGAAAAGATGATAATAGCGTGTGGGCAGACCTCTCTAACGAAGGACTCGACCAAAAATTGCTCCTCCGTTCTGATGGAACTAGCGTGTATATGACCCAAGATATCGGTACAGCAGACTTGCGTTTCAAAGAATTTCCAATCGATAAGATGATCTATGTCGTTGGAAATGAACAGAATTATCACTTCCAAGTACTTTCAATATTGCTCGATCGACTTGGATTTAGCTGGGGAAAAGACCTCGTTCACTTCTCTTATGGAATGGTAGAGTTGCCTAATGGCAAGATGAAAAGCCGTGAAGGAACTGTTGTTGACGCTGACGAATTGATGGAAGAGATGATTAATGACGCCAAAGAAGCAAGCGACAAGGCAGACAAACTAAAAGACATGAGCGAAGAAGAACGTGCCGAAATTGCTCGTATAGTGGGCTTAGGAGCGTTGAAATACTTCATTTTGAAGGTCGATGCACGCAAAAACATGCTCTTTAATCCAGAAGAAAGTATCGACTTTAACGGCAACACTGGTCCATTTATTCAATACACTCACGCTCGTATTTGCAGTATTTTGCGCAAGGCTAACGCCGAAAACATCGCCATTCCTGCAACACTTGCCGACGATGCACCATTGAATGAGAAAGAAACAGCGTTGATTCAAAAGCTAAGCGAATATGAAATGGCAGTGCAACAAGCTGGTAAAGACTATTCGCCAAGTGGCATTGCCAACTATTGTTACGAGCTAACTAAAGAGTTTAATCAATTCTATCACGATTACACTATATTGGGTGAGGCAGACAATAACAAGAAAATGGTGCGCTTAGTGCTTGCTAAGAGCGTGGCAAAAGTGATTAAAAACGGTATGCGTCTACTTGGAATCGAGGTTCCAGAGCGTATGTAATCCCCTTTTATTTACCCTCTTTTCCAACTCCAAATCACCTAGTTTATGCACAATCCGCCCGACTATCGCCACGATACAGTGTTGCCTCTTCCACTCGAAGTAAGTGCCAATGCGGTGGCTGTTGATGCTGCATGCAGTGGAAATCCAGGTCCGATGGAATATCAAGGCATCGACCTTGCAACAGGAGCCGTTGCTTTTAAGTTTGGACCCATGCACGGAACCAACAATATAGGCGAATTCTTGGCTATCGTTCACGCATTGGCTCTCATCGAAAAGAACAAAGAACAGGGCAAAATTGTTTATTCCGACAGCTACAATGCCATTCTTTGGGTGAAGAAGATGCAGTGCAAAACGAAGCTCGAACGCAACGAAAAAACAGCTCCTTTGTTCGATATTATTGCACGAGCAGAGAGCTGGTTGAGAGCAAATCCACACCATGCCGAGGTGAGAAAGTGGGAAACTGCCCAGTGGGGAGAGGTTCCTGCCGACTTTGGAAGAAAGAAATAACAAACCGCCTTTACTTCTTTTGCTTGCCAATGGCAAGGTGGCTATTGCTCAAAGTTGAAAGAAACATTGCGCAAAAAACAAAGAAGTGTTGGGAAAAGTTGAAATAGGTGTTATGCAAAAGCAATCTTTTTAGGTGCCAAAGTCAATGCTTTTAAGGGGCAAAAGCAATGCTTTTCAATAGCAATACCACTGCTTTTCGAAGCGCAGAAAAGTGTTGTCCTAACAAAAGGAGAACAAGTTGTTGAACAAAGGGAAAGCAATTTGAGATAAAATAAAAAAGAGATGAGGTGTTTTAAGCACTTCATCTCTTTTCTTTTGGATGTGTCGTTAGCATCTTTGGTAAACGACATTCAGACTCAGATTATTCGCTTGTTACATTCACACTAGCACTAATTCCATATAATTTCTTCACTACAGCTTCTTCAGCTCCAGCGTCAACCTTAATGGTTTTGAGCGAAGTGTTACCCGAAATAATGTCATATTCAGCTTCTTCATCATAGTAACCATTCTTTAAGTTAATGGTTTCTAACAATGGGTTGTTAGTTGCTTCTATGCTTCTTAGGTGATTATTGGCACTAAAATCAAGTTCTTTTAATTTGTTTCCGCTAATCATACACATCAAAAGAAGTGGTGTTTTAGAGAAGTCTGCACTTGTTAATACGTTGTCGTAGATAAACAAGAACATCAAATTTGGTAGGTTTCCAGAGAAAGACGAAATGCTATTCTCATATACATTCAATCTTTGTAGAGTGGGAAGTTCGCTTAATTTTAAATCAGTAATACTGTTTGTGTTGGCATGAACCTCACGTAATGAAGGCAAGTTAGTGAGTGTTAGCTCGCTTAGTTTATTCTTAAATACTTCTAATCGTTCAAGCTTTGGAAGATTAGAACATATCAATTTATTCAAATTACAGTTGTTGGCAGCCACATTAATAAGGTTATCTAAGCCTGTTAAATCGAGCTTTTGTAATGCAGTTCCTTGTAGATAAAGTTGTTCTAGTGCTTTATTGGTACTTAAATCAACCACTTTTAAACGTGCATTTTTATATAAACGCAAGTCTTTTAGTTGAGTTAGAGGCTTTAAATTGATTGTTTCGAAATCGTTTTCGCCAAGATTTAAGTTTTGTAACTTGGTGAGTTGGCTAATAAGAGCCATGTTGGTGACACTTTGTCGACGAAGATTTAGAGTTTCGAGGTTAGTGAAATATTCTAAACCATCAATTCTTCTAATAACCGAAGAGGCTGGAGCACTGCTCTTATCTTCAAGAGATAAATCGAGAATAGTTACCTTTTCTGCCTCAAAAGCAGATATTTCGCCATCGTTATTGATGTCTATTGTAGGATATTTTTGTAATATCAATTTCTTAATATTGGCATCTTTAAATACAATGGCACTATTTTTATCACGCATAGATACCACCACTAAACACTTAGTGTGACCACTTGCAACGCCAATTTTTGCTGTTAATTCAACAACAGAAGAGCCTTCTTTTAATGCAGTTACTACACCATTATTCACTTGTGCAACGTCATTGGCACTGCTAGTCCATTGAGCAGTAGCTCCATTAGGAAGACCTTTTACGCTCAATTCGGCAACATCTCCAACATATAACCTAAGCGTGTCTGCCGATAAACTTAACTTAAACTCTGGTGTGTAGTTTTCATTATCAGAGCAAGAGCTTAAACTTAATACTGATAAGAGCAATCCGATAAGATAAAAATTAAATACTTTCTTCATTAATGTTTAATTTAATTTTGATTCGAAAAAATAAAGATGATACTCATAGAGAATCATCTTATTATTAATAATAAAATGTTATTACATTGCAAATATAAAGAAAAAGTTATAATTATCAAAGAAATTAAAAGTATAATTGCAATGTTTATATAAATCTTTTTCTTATTAATAACCGCTTCATTTGAATATAATAATGGTATATTAATGATGTTTGAGCAATAAAAATACCTATTTATAGGTATTGTATATGGTTTCAAGACTCTATATCTTTGCAACTTCTAGAATATCAATAACTAATGAATTGTATTAAGGTATATCTTATATTGTTATTAAGTGGGTTATCTGTTATTGTAAAAGCACAAAACACCATTACTGCAATTGTTGTTGAACACGAAACCAATATGCCTGTAGTGGGAGCAAGTATCACCATTCAAGGCAATAAAATAGCAACCGCTTTTACCGATAATACAGGGCGTTTCACCATCACTAATGCCACTGGAAAGAACATCACTATTTCTTTTTTAGGCTTTAGAAAACTAACTGCTAAGGCTCAAAACAATGCCACTTATCGTTTGATTTCAACCATATCGAAAGTGGGCGAGGTTGTTGTTACAGCTCAAGAAAGCAAGTCTTTAGGTGCAGCATCAGTCATTCGACGTCATGCAATGGAGCATCTTCAACCCTCAAGTTTTAGCGATTTGCTCGAACTTTTACCCGGTGGACGATCTAAAGATCCACGTTTAAACACCCCAAATCAAATTCGTTTGCGTGAAGCAACACCCCCTTCGGACAGTCAATACGCCACATCTTCCTTAGGAACAAGCTTTGTTATCGATGGAGCACCTATCAGTACAAATGCCAATATGCAACAATTAAAGGGAGCATGGGAGACAGTTGTCAATGCAAGAGAGAACGTAAACGAAGGTGTTGACATGCGAACGATCTCTACAGACGATATCGAAAAGGTGGAAATTGTGCGTGGAATACCTTCTGTTGAGTATGGAGATTTAACCAGTGGACTTGTAAAAATAGAACGAAAGCGTGGTGGAAATGTTCTTGATGCACGTCTTAAAGCCGACATGGGCAGTAAACTTTTCTATCTTGCAAAAGGCTTTGAGTGGGCAAATAGATGGACTTTAAATTTAAGTACCGATTTTCTTGACTCAAAAACCGACCCTCGAAATAAGCTCGAAACATACAAACGATTGGGCGTTTCGGTTCGTTCTGGACGTAAATGGAGCAACGAAAAGACCTTATCCGACTTTAAATTGAATTTCGATTATGGCGGTTCTTTCGATGGAGTGAAGAGCGATCCAGAGCTAAACTATGGCAATGAAGAAACCTTTCGCACTCGTTTCAATCGCTTTGCAATAAGCAGTTCGTATTCAATCAAAGCCAAAGAACTGGGCTGGTGGCGTGGTTTTACTGCCACTTTAGCATCTTCTTACGAACAAAACACATCAGAACGCACCCGATTTATACACCTTCATCACACCACACCCGCTGTTTTTACTACAGAAGATGGCGAAAGTGATGCCTATTTGCTACCTTATAAATATACAGGAAAACAGAAAGTAGATGGAAAACCCTTTAACTTCTTTGTAAAAGTAAACACCACTTTAAGTGTGCCTGTTGTGAAATGGAATAATAGTTTGCTGTTAGGTGCAGATTGGAATATGGATAAAAACTATGGAGAAGGACAGATATTCGACCCTTTGAAACCTTTATATCCTCTCACATCATTGCGCAAACGTGCCTTAAAAGATATCCCAGCCAATCACACTTTTGCAATGTATATGGAAGAAAATATTAAACTTCCCATTGCAAAAAACCGCCTCGAGATTGTAGCAGGAGCTCGTTTTTCACGCATGTTTAATATCGATCGCAGTTATATTGTAGCCCAACACTTCTATCCCGACATACGTTTTAATGTTGGTTGGACGTTTCCTCGCTTCAAAATAGCCGACAAGTTCGGTAGTGTGCGTCTTGCTTTGGGTATCGGATCGCATACAAAGAATCCTACAATAAATCAACTCTATCCAGATAAAGGTTATTTAGATATCACTCAGTTGAACTATTCTCACAGCAATGAAGACTATCGTCGCATTAATATTCGTACCTATGTTATCGACAGAGTGAATAAAGATTTGAAGCCAGCACGCAACTTTAAGTGGGAAGTGAGCAGTGATGTGAACTACGATGGCTACCGCTTTTCGATTACATTGTTTAGAGAAAACATGACATCAGGATTCCGTTCTGTGCCCATTTATGCCCCTTATAGCTACAAAGAATACGATGCTAGAGGCATTAATCCCAACACTTTAACCGCGCCTCCATCGCTTGAAGGAATGCCTTACACTGTTGTTAGCGAGCTGTTCGCACGAGAACGCACCTCAAATGGTAGTAGAACGCTTAAAGAAGGTATCGAATATACTTTATCAACCAAGCGTTTTGAGAGCATACATACACGTTTAACCATTAACGGAGCGTGGTTTAGAACAACCTATGAGAACTCTCAATCGGTGATGGTTCGCCCCTCTGCGGTACTCAATAACCGACAAATTGGACACGTAGGAATATACAAAGACAATGATAGATTAACCACAGAAATGGCTAATACCAACTTTACTGCCGACACAGACATACCTCGTTTAAAGCTTGGTTTCTCTATTTCGGCTCAGTGTTTGTGGTTCACTGCATCGCAACGAAAACCTCTTAGCAATATTCCCGACAGTTATATGGACATCAATGGAAATGTGCATCAATGGAAACAAGGTGATGAAAAAGATGTAGCCTTGCGTTGGTTGATACGAGATTACAATCAATCGTATTATAAAAGAGATGTCGTCCCTTTCAGTATGAATCTTAATTTTAAGGTAACTAAAAAGCTATTGAGAGACAGACTCAATGTTGCTATGTTCTGTAATAAACTTTGGGACTACACACCCGACTATAAAGATGGAACCATTCTCATTCGACGTCATGTTAATCCATACTTTGGTTTAGAATTAAATGTAAAATTATGAAGTTACAAAAGCATATCTTTTCGAGCATAAAAGCATTGATATTGCAGGGTAAAAACATTGCTTTTGTCAATCAATTGCATAGCTTTTCGCTCTTGATGGTCGCAACTTGCGTGGCAACGGGCATTTTTTTCACTTCTTGTCACAAAGATCAAGACGAGCTATTCACCACTGCACAGATCACAATTGATGCGGGCGACTCGGTTCAAGTCAATAAAATGGAAGTGGCAATAACGCTCACCAACCTCAATACAAACGAGGTTGTGAATGCCACCGAGCAACAAAATACACAGCTCAACATTAGATGTTTGCAAGGAATTTACAAGGTTTTTGCCCAAGGAACGGTTACCTTTACCAATCAACAAGGGCAACAACGCATTCGACGTTTTAGGGTTTATAAAGACTTTTTGCAGATAACTGGATTGCCTATAAGCAAAAATAGATTGTCATTATTTTATATAGATTAATGAGAAAGCACATTGTTTTAACCATCATAGCTTTGTTACTGTCTGCCACCAGCATCACTGCAGCAACTCCAGACAGTGCCATTGTAGAGCATAACAGCATGTGGGCGCCTGCTTCGAGCAGTGCTCTTGCCAATCCAGCAATACACGGAATGGCTTATAAACATGCCCTAACGCAGTTTAACTATCAAGGTTCTTTCAGTCAACAAAATACTGCTTTTGTGTTAGAAAAGGGTAAAGGAGCCAATAGTCACACCCTTTTTGCATCTACATTCTTGCGTCTTTCGCCCATTAGTAGCGCATGGGGAGAGGCTTCTTACACCGCTTCTCAACAAAAAGAAATACGTTGGAACTCTATTTCCGACTACGAATTGCTTGCTCCGCACATCATTGCCGATAGCATTGGAGGCAACACTCAACTCGAAAAATATTGGTTTAAGGGAGGCTATTCGGCTCAATTTGGCAACTGGAATGCAGGTGGAGAGATGGCATTTAGAGCGCAACAAGAATACAGAGACTATGACCCTCGCATGAGAAGTATCGTTTCTGACCTTCAACTTAAAGCGGGATTGGCTCGTTTCTTCAATCGTTATCGAGTGGCAATGCATGCAGGAGTGAATGTATATAAGCAAACCGTGAATATCGATTTCTATCAAGAAACAACCGAATCGCCCGAATATTTCATGACAGGTTTGGGCTCTTATCAACCTCGTTTCAGTGGGAAAAAGACAGGATCGTTCTACCAAGGCGGTGGAGTTGATTTGAGTTTCACTCTTGATGCGCCTGAAACTACGGGCTGGCATGCCGATATTTCGCTTGCAAAACGACACTACGACCGCATTGCCAACGAGTTTAATTCATTGCCCATAACACAACTTTACAAAGAAAATATAATGCTTTCGGGTGGTTATAAGTACGATGGAGCATGGCAATACGATGTTTTTGGCACTTTCGACTTTACCAAAACAACAGGCGATGAGGCTGTTCCTGGCGACGGATCGAAGGGCGATTATCCTATCATTGCCACCTTTTCAACCTTTCACCAATATACTTCTAAAGCCCAACTAACTGCTGTTGTAGGTCGAAACAATCGTCTTCCACACTATCTTTCGTTAGTAAGTGGAATACATTCGATAAGGTCTTACTATGCTTATCCAGAGCGAAACACAGTCTATACCATGTGGAATAGTGAGTTAAAGAGTCAGGTTTTTATTCCTGCCACAAAGCAATTAACGCTCAACACACAGCTTTCTGCTCGCTATTGGCACAATCTTAAAAAGCAAATCACCATGCCTTTCGGAATTATGACGCCTGCATTCACCAGCTATGTGCAGCACAATCATCGTTTTGCAGCAGCCAACTATATGGGTGCTAGCGCATTGGTTGAAGCCAATTATGCTTTGAAAAAGGGTGGATATGCTTTGTTCTTACAACTCGAAGGTTCGTTCCTTCGCTGTTCGCAAAAGGCATATCAATCGGCAATTATGCTCAAAGCAGGTGTGAGACTATAGAGATTTATAATATGAAATAATATCAATTTAACAAACAAAAACAAACAAATCATGACAAAGAAAATTTTAATGGCATTGTTGTTCATCGTTGGTTGCTCAACAATGTTTATGTCTTGTTCTGACAACGAGGAAACTATTTCTCAGTCGAAAGCCACTTTTGCAGTGAATGTTCCAGCCGATTTAACCGATGCAACCTTGCAAAACATCGAGCTAACTCTTGTAAATGTGCAAACAGGAGAAAAGACACTTGTGAAAACTTTTACACTAAAAGAAAAACAATATGTAGCTGATGTAACTTTAAATATAGGCTCATACAATGTTGAGATGACTGCAAAAGCAACTTACAAGTTCGATAACAAAACCTTAGAAACACGAGTTCGTGCTCAACAAAACAATGTTAAGGTTAGCGAAAACACAACAACTAACAACATTACACTGCTTCCTGAGGTTTATAATACCACAGAAGGCTTTGTTATTTCTGAGGTTTTCTGCACACAAATGCTTACAGCAGAGGGCAAACCTTATCTTTATGGTCAGTATGTTATTATAACAAATAATAGCGATAAGACACTTTATGCCGACAGTTTAGTGTTTATTCAAAGTGCAGATGTAAGTAGTTTAAAACACGATTATAAGCAAGATTTCCGCAATCATAGCATGCTTGCAGGTTCATTATATATGATTCCAGGAACAGGTAAAGACGTTTCTGTAGCAGCAGGTAAGAGTATTGTGATTGCATTGAACGCAGAAAATCATACTAAATTTGTGCCTAATGCTCCTGATTTGACTAAAGCTAACTTTGAAATATACGATATTACCAATAATCCAAGAATAAAAGATAATGATAATCCCACTCCAAATCTTGAAACTTGGTTTAAGGAATCAGCAACAATCTCAATACTTCATAGTCGTGGTGTTGAAACTTATGCATTGGCAAGAATACCTGTTAGCAAAGAAGCTTATATGAAAGATTATCAGTATGATGCTGTTTATACATTTAAATTTAAGGACTTTATGAAAGATATGACAAAGAAAGGATATCTCATTCCTAACTCTTGGATTATCGATGCAGTGAACCTTGGTATAAAAAATAAATACGAATGGAATCTCGTTTCTCCAAAAATTGATGCTGGATTTACTTATTGCTTTGAGGAATTTGATGACAAAACAGCTTATGGAACAGCAGTTATTCGTAGAATGGAGAATGGCAAGTATGTTGATACTAACAACTCTACAAATGACTTTACACCAAAAACAACACCTTCGTTGTTAACAAAATAAGTCGAAAAGAATAGTTTTTTCAAATAAAATAGGATTGCCAGTGAATGTTTCTTCAAGGTAAAAAGAAGGGTGTTCGCTGGCTTTTTCGTGTCCGCTTCTTTCGTCTTTGTTAGACTTCCTCAACGCCTTTGTCACAGGGCAATGTAGAGATGGGCGAGCAAGAGCATAGATATTGAACAATAAAAGCGTTGCTATTAGTAGGTAATAGCAACGCTTTTGAATGTTGATAGGGGTGCTTTTAGAATGGGAAGACAATCGACCTAAAAAATATCGTCGACCTCTTGTCCCATTTCTTTCAATGCTTTGAGTGTTTGATCCATCGTAAAGCCACGTCCAAGAGCAAAGCGAATGAGTTTGTTGCGCACCTTATATTCGTCGGTATCTTTAATTTGTTTGCGTTTGGTTTTGAGTATTTGAAGTAGCGTTTCACGATAATCGTCGTCTTCAATCTCGTCTAATAGGTCGGCATAGAGCGCATAGTCGATACCCTTTAAGCGCAACGCATAGTCGATTTTTTTGCGTCCCCACTTGTTATATCGAGCCTTGTCGTTAACAAAAGCACGAGCATAACGGGCGTTATCAACATATTTATTTTTGGTGAGATAAGCCAAAACAGAGGCTTGTGTGTCGGTATCTACACCCCAAAGGCGCATTTTCTTTTGCATGTCTTGCGTGCAATATTCACGTTTAACGCATGCCGTTGAAAGCTTCTTAATAATCTCTTTTTCAGTTAATTCAGTCATTTCTTCACTCCTTTCACATGTCTTTCTTTTCCAAAGCGGTCGATGAGCACCTCAATATCAGTGAATCCCGACTCGGCAAGTAGGCTCTTCATTTCAGAAACAAAGAGCGGATTGATTTCAAAGAATAAGGCTCCGCCCTGCACCAATGCCTTTTGTGCATAGTGGGTGATGGCTTTATAGAAGATGAGCGGATTGTTTTGAGGTACGAAGAGGGCGCAATTGGGTTCGAACTGCAACACGTTCGCCTCCATTTCGCTTTGCTCTTGCGGTGTGATATAAGGCGGATTGCTCACAACGATATCCCACTTCTCTTTGTGACAAGGCGCATTTAAGGCATCTTGCTCTACTACTTCGAGCGACACATTCATCGCCTTTGCATTTTCTTTTGCCAGTGATAGGGCTTCAGGAGCAATGTCCCAAGCCGTTATTTGGGCATTTTTAATGAGCTGAGAGAGGGTGATGGCGATGCAACCAGAGCCAGTTCCGATATCTAATATCTTGGGGCTTGAAAGCGAAGAAAGGGTGGGTTGTTCGGCAATCCAATAACAAAGGTCTTCTGTTTCGGGTCGGGGAATGAGCACACCGCTATGCACTTTGAACCAAGAACCAGCAAACCACGCTTGTTGAAGCACATATTGCACTGGCTCGCCCAATAGCAATTGCTCTGTTATTTTTTGTAGGTTATGCTGTTGTTCTTTAGATAATTGTGTATCTTTGTTGCACAATATATCGGTGAAAGACAGGTTAAAAGCCACCTCGAACACCAGTTTCGCAATAGCTTTCGCCTCGTTTTCGCCATATAAAGGCACCAGTTGGCGCCATAACTCCGTGTAATATGCCATGTTGCAAAAGTAATAAAATTATGCAAGAAAACAAAGTAAACAACCCCGAACAGCCCCAGTTAGAACGCAATGAGACAACCAATGCGACCCACGAACTCTACATGCAACGTTGTATAGACTTGGCTTTGAATGGCAAAGAAGGTGCTAAACCCAACCCAATGGTGGGCTCGGTGATTGTTGTTGATGGCAGAATTATAGGCGAAGGCTATCACATTGAGTATGGAAAGGCGCATGCAGAGGTCAATGCATTTGCGTCGGTAGATGCCAAAGACGAGCATCTTTTGCCCCAAGCCACGCTGTATGTGAACTTAGAGCCTTGCTCTCATTTCGGAAAAACACCGCCTTGTGCCGACTTAATCATCTCTAAAGGGGTGAAAAAGGTGGTTGTTGGCTGTGTAGATCCTTATTCGGAGGTGAGCGGAAGGGGCATAGAACGCTTGCGAAAAGCAGGTGTTGAGGTGCTTGTGGGCGTGTTAGAAAAAGAATGTTTGTTCTTAAATCGCTTCTTTATCACATCGAACACACATCAACGTCCATACATTATATTGAAATGGGCGCAAACTCTCGATGGCTTTATCGATTGCAATGGCGAGGCAACAGCTATTTCTATTCCTTTTACTTCGATGTTGGTTCACAAGCTAAGAGCCGAGAGTGACGCCATACTTGTGGGCAATAATACAGAGAAAAAGGAACGTCCAAGATTGAATGTGCGCCACTGGAGCGGACAAGATCCAAAGAAAGTGGTGCTGTCGAGCAAAATAACCCTCAAAGAACTGTTATCGTCTTTACACGCAGAAAATATTCAATCGCTAATGGTTGAAGGTGGATTAAAAACCCATAACTCGTTTATTGAGGCCGACTTATGGGACGAAATACATATAGAAATGGCTCCTTTCACGGTGGGAAATGGCACCCATGCGCCTCAAATTCCTGCTAATGCAAAACTAATTGAGCACGAGGATTGGGACGGAAACCAAACATTTGTGTTTGTGAAAGAAAGCGGTTTGTTAGGGAAGTAGCTCTTTTAAGGTTTCGAGCTTATGCTTTCTGTCGATAGAGTAGTCGTTGCTATATTTATCAATGAATAGATATAGGCTGTAAGCTTTATTCAAAATAACTTCTTTAAAGGGATTAGAAAGGTAGTCGGCTTCGGCAAAATACAACTCAGCAAGCATCTCTAACTTCATCAAACGCTCGTTTTCTGGAAAGCTTTCAGCCTCTTTCATCACCTCATCAATGGTAGAAGTGTGATAGAACTGATAGTCTCCCACAAACTGAGTGTATAGGTCTTTGATGGCTTCTCGTCGCTTTTCATACTCTTTTTCTGCCATTGCTCGTTGCAAAGCAGCCGCAAATTCTTTTACTAATCGAATAAAATAATCTTGTCTTATCATGATGCACAAAGGTAAAGAAAAAACTAAAACAGGATTATTTTCTCTTCTATTTTTTTGAATAAGTAATGCTTTTACACAGTGAAAAGCTTATCTTTGTAGTGATGATAGAACTAAAACTAAACCAATTGCAGGTGGGTTATACCTCGAAAGGAAAGCAAAGGGCAATGAACCAATGTGCCTTTGATGTGGAGATAGCCCGCAATGAGCTGATTTGTTTGATTGGAAAGAACGGCGTTGGCAAAACAACTCTGTTGCGAACGCTGGCTGGTTTCATTGCACCAGTGGCGGGAAAGGTGTTGATAAACGGGCAATTGGTGGGCAACTACACTGCAAGTGAGCTCTCGAAGTTGGTGAGTGTGGTGCTAACCGACAAGATAGACACGGGCGAAATGAGCGTTTTTGAGTTGGTTTCGTTGGGCAGATTGCCTCATACTGGCTTCTTTGGACGTTTGAATCAGCATGACATCGAATTGGTAAATCAGGCTATTTCTCTCTTAAACATCGAGCATTTAAGAGAGAAAAAGGTGCAGATGTTGAGCGATGGAGAGCGTCAAAAAGCCTTTATAGCAAAGGCTATGGCTCAAGAAACACCGCTAATGCTGTTAGATGAACCAAGTGCTTTCTTAGATTATCCAAGTAAGGTAGAGCTGATGCAACAACTCAATAGATTGGCAAAGGAATACAATAAAATCGTGATTCTATCCACTCACGACCTCGATATCGCCTTAAAAGCCAATCCAGAGTTGTGGTTTATGTCTTCAAAAGGGCAACTTATTACGGGAAAATGTAGCGATGAGGCAATGAAAAAGCATGTAGCAGAGTTAGGATATAGTCTTTAATTGGGGAGTGATTTCTAGGTGGTTTAGTCCTTGAAAAAGGCTGTTTTTATCTTCAAAACACCTGAAAAAGAGGATAACATCATTTTTATTCATATCTATTGAACTTGACAATCAAAAAAAAACGTTTGCGGTTGGGATTTTAATAATTAATGTTTAACTTTGCAGTTGAACAATTATTTCAAGAGCATCTTTTTGAGTTTACTAAACGAAAAGATTACGTTGCAATAGCATTTCATTCATATTTTGATGATGATTCATCATTGTTGAAGCACAAACAGCATGATTGCGTTTGGTGAAAAGCCTCGCTCCCATAGTTAAATGGATAGAACGAAGGTTTCCTAAACCTTTGATCCGAGTTCGATTCTCGGTGGGAGTACAGCACAAAAAGAGGGCATTTGAAATATAATTCATTGAGGATGATTATCTAAATAACAAAGAAGGGAAAGTACTTACACAAGCACTTTCCCTTTATTTTGTGTCCATTGGAGCACATTTAAGTAGAAGAAAAATGAAAAAGTGAATTCCAACGAACTTCACAGCTCATCGGAATTCTTTACGTAACATAATTAAAACAGATTTATTTTATTTGATATTCTCATATGCACGAATAGCCTCAATAAAACGATTGTTTACGTCTTTGAACGTATAAAGTCCGTCATTATTGGGCGTTAATCCCTTAAGTTTGAGCTCAAACACCATTGGTGGTGTTTTAAGATTGAGCGGTTCGAGGTTTCGAAGCTGGTCTGTTGATTGATAAACGAGATTCAATGCTACAAAAACCTCACCTTTTTTGTCTACCCACTTCTCGAAAACAAGTTTGCATCCGATGGGTGTTTTCTTTTCAATTGTATTGGGAAGCGAATAGGGTTCGATACCCAATGCTGCGCCAACGCTTGCGATATTAGAGTCGTGTCCACACAAGAAAGTAAACTTTCGCTTGTCTGCATTCAACTCATCGTTGATATAAACCAACAAAGGATGAGCCACATTCACTGCCACTATGGGTGCTGCAAAGAGCACATCTCCATATACATCTTTCACTTTTGCAATCTTTTCCCAATCCGATAGCGTCAAATCGTGACCAAAAGCCGCCTTCTTTGCGTCGCTTTCTTCATAGTATTGCAAGATAAAAGCATCTGATGCAGTGTTCGCAAGTTTCAAAGAGCCTTTCATTCTTGGTTCTTCTCCAAGCTCTAAGAGTATCTTTGTGTTGTAATCATTAAACGAACAAGCAATCTCTTCCTTACAAGCTGGAGAGCTTTTTAAATCAAGTGTGTTTTCAATGATATCGTAACTGCTTTTTAATTCTTCGTTAATTCCGACAATACCACGTTTTCCTCCCATTGCAGCTATTTGCTTCAAAGCTTCCTTTTTGAATTCTTCTGACACCTTAGTGAGTCTTGGAAAGAAGATAGGATCCATCTTACTTGGCGAGAATCTATGGTGAACTTGGATGTCTGCAATAGGCATAAATCCTGCAGAAAAATAGCGTGCGGTAGCTATTGTGCGCTGCATACTGTTGGCATAAACCAACAGTTCGTCATGCGAAGGTACACAATTTTCTTGAAATAATCCTTCTTTTACGAGCCATTTTCTAAAAAATTGACCCATAATAGTTTCTAAAGCACCTCCTCGAAGGGTTAATTCACTTGCAGAAGAGCTCCAGTCTGTCCACTGATGTGGGGTGAGCTTGCCCAATACACTCCCTCCGTTTGACAGAGGAGAGCGTATGTTGTGGCGACTCAAAACAACGACTTCTTTGAGCGAATACTTTTCTTTGAAACTATCGCTACGTTTGATTTGCGCTGTTGAGGTTATGGGGGTTAGCCATAAGCTTAGCAGTAATAATGATAGAAATACATACTTCTGTTTCATGATGTTTGGTAGGATAAGTTAATTAAAACTTGACTTGGAGTCGGGTTTCTAATATTCCTACATGATTATTGTCGTATCCTGCACGGTCGGTTACTTTGGTGTAAGATGCACGCAAACGCCAAATCATGTATTTATTGAGGTAGTAATTGTAGGTTAACGACCAGTCGTTAGCTCGTCCACCTAATATATTTGCTTTATGATCTGATAGATCTGTGTAGTTATAAGCAGCTACAAGCTCCATAGAACCAGGCTTTGGAGTATCAATTCCGCCATCAGTATGAGTGTAACTATAGTCGGGTCCTTTAATCAAACCACGCAAACTGCAGTATGCACCACTTGCTTTATAGTTTTTAAAGCCATTTTCACGTGTGATAGTTAAATAGTAGTATTGAGCTTCAATACCTAACTTTCCTTTTGCAGCAGCTATTTCTGGGCTTATTTTGAATAAGCGTTTAGCATGTTCTACCTTTGCTTGTAGGGCTGGGATTTTCGCTACTCGAGTTGGGAAAGGTGCTGCTAAAGTATATATTTTGTGGTTCAATGCAGCTGCTTTGTCGTATTGTGGAGTTTCAAAAGCACCCGAAATACCAAAATGTAGAATATTTCCGTCTTCTGTGAAAGGCTTATATAGCAAACGAGACATCATTCCGAAACCTTGATTACCTAATTGGTCTGAAGGCATCTTCATAGAGTTCGATTCTGTGAAGAAACTGAATGTTCCGAAGAACTTACCGAGATCGTGAACATACATCAATCCTAATAGACGTGAATCTCCGAATGTTCCTTGGCTCATAGGCTCTTCCATTGAAATTTTGAAAGATGAACTTGTGGCACTTTGCAAACCGAATTGATGAACAAAATAACCTCCTTTAATAAGTTGATGCTTGTTGAAAGTGTATTGCATAAGAATGTCTTTCAATCCAACTTTGCCGTATGCGTAGCCAATATCTATCTTTCCATACCATTTACCATATTTTGCTGCAACACCAGCACGTGCATCAGGAATGCCAAATCCATCGTTAAACACATCTTTTTGATTCTTGGGTGCAAACAAAGCTGCATCGAACAAAATTCTACCCGTTGGTTTAACACTTAATTTGGGTTCTTCATTCTCTTTGCTTGCAACCACTGGTTGTGCGTTTTCTATAGGCTGAGAAGTTGCAAAAACATTTTCTGTTGTGGCTTCTGCAGAAAGTTTTTGGGCAAGAGCTACACTCCAACTACTTAGGAGGAGTGTACTCATTATTACTATTTTTTTCATATTAAATTTATGGATAGAATGAAAAATACAGTTGAATAATTATCTTTTGTTAGTTAGCTTTGAAAGTACTTTTCTGTACTTTACCTGCTTTTACAAGTGCAGCAAACTCTTTCTTAGCCTTTTCTAATTGTTTGTTGAAAGCCTCGTTAGCGTGGAGTCGAGCCACAACAGCACTTGCAACGATGCGAGCTGCATCAACATCGCTTTGGAAGTGGTAGCCACAAATTACACGACTTTGACCCATTTCAAATCCACGTTGTAAGATTTCGTTTTGACGATCTACGTTAATCTCTGCCAAAACAAGAGCAGTAGCCCAACCAATAGAAGTATGACCTGAAGGATAAGAACCATTAGTTGAAAGTTCTTGTTGTTGTTCTGGATTACATGTTGCTTCTTTGAAGAATGCGAAAGGACGAATTCTCATGTAGTGTTCTTTAGCTGCACGTGTTGCAAGGTCGCCAGCATCTTCACGCATGTTAAGAACTAATTTATAGATTTCGGGTGTTGTTTCTTTTGAAATACGAATGCCGAAAGCGTCAGAAAAGGCGTTGGGCACACCATCTCCGTTTACTCTTGCGTCTGAAACTGCTTGGTCTCCACGCTCAGTGTTACGTTGCATCTTACCCCATTGATATTGAGAAACGTCGTTTAACCATTGTACTGAGCCTGGTTGTGGTGGTGGAGGAAGAAGTTTTAAGCTGTTTGCTACTTCGCCAATTTGTAGGAAATACAAATCTGGTTTTGTTCTTACATCTTTAATTTTTTCTTGTCCAAAAGTGCTAGTTGCAACAAATAGAGTTGCAGCTGCTAATAAAGCGTGTTTGAATTTCATAAAATAGTTGTTTTAAAATAGTTGAAAAAATTGATTTATGTCACAAATATAGGTATTAATTAGTTTGTAAAATAGTTGCAATTGGTTGTTTTACAATTTTTCTTAATTGCAACTATTTGCAAGAAAGCTTGTAAATAGCCATTTACAGGGCATTTCAGAGCAATTCGATTATAAAATTATTTATCTTTTAAAGTTATGCTTTTGCAATGTAATTGCATTGCTTTTGGTGGGCGAAAAGAGAAATCTCACGCCAGAAAAGAAGTTCTAACGTGAGATTTTAGAGCAAGAATATTATTTATTTCAGGTTATAGTTCGGTTATTCTTCCACAGAGAAAATTCTACTTTGAAGGCGATGTTCTGAGAAAGCTTTTATGCCCACACTCATCAAATAGTCGCCCGAGAAAGTGCCCACTTCGATGTCTTTGCCATCGTAACGATTAATTTCTTTCACCTTATACATCTTGTTTGCCTGCAATCCTTGTAGTTTTAGGCGGGTAGACTCAGCGGTGCTATATCGTGGGAAGATGTCGAATGCAAACACCACAGCACGTTTTTGTGCCTCGTCTACATACATAGTGGCAGTGTGAGTGTTGCTATAAGGTGACACTAAACGATAGAGGTCGCCTCTGAAAATGATGTCTTTAAATCCGTTATACGCCTTTACTGCGTTCTTACAGAAGTCGGCATCGGCTTTAGGAAGGGTAGAGAAGTTGAGGTCGAAGCCCATTTTGCCCATCATTGCCACATCAACTTTAAATTTAAGGTCAACCTTTCGGTTCCATTCTGTTACGTGAGCGCAAATGGTTTTGGCTGGGAAGATGTGCGAAAAGCCCCATTGAATGTAGAGACGATCAATAGGATCGGTGTTGTCGCTCGCCCAAAATTCGGTGAAATAGCGCAACGCCTCGTAGTCGGTACGACCGCCACCGCCCGAGCAAAGCATCATAGGAATCTTAGGATATTTAGCCTTTAGGCGGTCGAGCACTTTGTAAAGTCCTTTCACATAGTCGACAAATAGGTGCGATTGGTGTTCTTTCTCGTAATTAGAGTAGATGTTAGTGAGTGGACTATTGCAGTCCCATTTAAAGTAAGCGATGTCTGGACAGGTAGTAAGAAGCCCGTCAACGATGTCGTAAACATAGTTTTGAACCTCAGGATTACTAAGATCTAACACCAATTGATTTCTGAAATAGTAACGCTCTCTGTCGTTCCATGCCACCACCCAGTTAGGGTGTTTCTCCATCAACTCACTCTTTGGATTAATCATTTCAGGTTCAATCCACAAGCCAAACTTCACACCTTGTTGCTTAGCAGCATCGGTTAAAGCCTTAATCCCATTAGGAAGTTTCTTTTTATTAGGTTGCCAATCTCCCAAACCAGCTTTGTCGTCGTTGCGTGGATGCTTGTTTCCAAACCAGCCATCGTCTAGCAAAAACATATCTACTCCTAACGATTTCGCCTCGCTAATCAAATCAACAATCTTCTTTTCGTTAAAGTCAAAGAACGTAGCTTCCCAGTTATTCAATAGTGTTAGGCGGTCGCCTTCGCCATCTTTCACACGATATTTGCGAGCCCAGTTGTGCAAGTTTCTACTTGCTTTGCCCGTTCCTTCATCGCTATAAGTAAAGATAAACTCAGGAGTTACGAAGGTTTCTCCAGCCTTGAGTTGATATTCAGAGTTGAAAGGGTTGATGCCACTAATTACTCTTAACTTGTTTTCGTGATCTTTTTCAAATGTAAAGCGGAAGTTACCTGTCCACCCTAATGTTCCAAGAATAGCCTGTCCGTTGTTCTCATCAGCCTTTTTATCGAGCGAAAGCAAGAAGAAAGGCGATGCAAACATATTGGCTCTGGTGCCTAAGTTGCTATCGATGATTTTCTTTCCAAAGCCCAATTGACTTTCGGTGATGCCCGCTTCGGCAGCCCAGTCGCCATTGAATTGAGTTAGATAATAGTCTTGTGCTTTGAAATGGAGCATCGAAGAGGCATATTTCTTCAATGTAATAGGTTTCTTATCGTTATTGATAATCTCAGAATGAGTAACGATAACGTTTTCTTTTGGATAGGCTTTGTAGAACAAACGCACGCTATTGTTGCGAACACTGTCGGTTAAAAGAACAACGGTTTCAGTGCTGTTGCCATCGCCTTTCTTCACTTGGTGCGACACATATTTAAGTATTACCGTTTCGTTTCCTTTGCTATTGGTGAAGTGGAAGGCAGGTTCGAAATAGTTTCCGTTGCCATTTGAAATGCACACTTCGCCCATTTGAGGCAAAAGACCATACTCTTTTTCGTGCAAGAGTCGCTTACCAAAATGTGTTTGATACACTCGCTTGTCCTTATCAACATGTAATACCAATGCAGTGTTATTGGTATGAATAACAATTTCTTGTGCAGAAAGCGATAGAAAGTTCACCGACAAAAGTATTGATGCTAAATATTTCATAAGTAGAGGTGAATAAATTGTATATAATATTATTAGCTTTTAGTATTTGATTTGCATTGCTTCTCGAAGTCTTTGGGGGTTATTCCAAATTGTTTTCCAAACTGTTTACTGAAATAAGCAGGTGAGGAAATGCCCACCATAAAGCCCACATCGGCAATAGAATGGTTGCCTTCTTGAATGAGCTGTGCCGCCTTTTTCATGCGAATGGTGCGTATAAGCTCTACGGGAGAAAGATTAAAGAGCGTCTTAATCTTTCTTAGTAGACTCGAGCGACTCATACAAAAGAGGTCTGCCATGGTTTCAACGTTAAACGTTTCGTCTGCAAGATGTTCTTCAATCTTCAATATTACCTTATTAATAAACTCTTCATCAGCCTTGTTGGTCTTCATGCTATCAATGCTAAAGAAAGGATTTTGTGAGAAAGCAGTGCGTTCTCTTCGTCGGTTATCGAGAATAGAAAGCAACTGCTGACGTAGGTATTTTATAGAGAAAGGCTTCTCTAAATACGATTCTGCGCCTGCTTTTAGGCCTTCAATCTTGCTTTGTATGTCGTTTCTTGCAGTGAGTAGGACAATCGGAATATGTGATATATTGATGTCGCTCTTCACCTTTTTGCATAGTTCAAAGCCATTCATGTTAGGCATCATGATGTCTGTAACGATGATGTCGATATGCCTTTCGCCCAGAATAGCTAAGGCCTCGTTTCCGTCAGAAGCTGTTTCTACAATAAAATGCAGTTCGAGCTGTTCGGCAATAAATCGTCGCATCTCATCGTGATCTTCTACTAATAGCAACGTATAGCCTTGTTGGTTAGGCGTTTTTAGAGGCGAATCGTCGAGCGAAATATAGTTAGTAGTTTCGTTGGTAAATAGCTGTTGTGCCTGTTTTTTCTTGCTTTTGAAAGGCAAAGACAATACAAAAACGTTCTCTTCGTGGTTATCAGAAGATAAAAAGAGCGTTCCTCCGTGCATTTCTGCAAGTGAATGAGCAACAGATAAGCCCAAACCAACTCCTCCATGTTTATTGTTTGTATCGTCTAACTGAAAAAATGGTTCGAAAATATGGTGTGCTTCATCGGCAGTTATCTTTCTTCCATCGCTTATAATGTGTATTTCAAAGTTATTATTTTTCAACTTTAAGTCAACAACAATAGTGCTACGGGTGTATTTTAAGGCATTGTTTAGTAGGTTACTCACAATCTTTGTAACCGCCTCTCTATCTATTTCAGATATAATTGGCTCGTCGGTGATGTTGCAAACAAGATTTTTTCGTCTGAGTGTTATGGTGGGTTCGAAACGAGAAACAATGTTGTTGAGCAACATGTTGACGTTGGTTTCTTCGTAATGCATTTGCAAATTGGCTGTTTCAACCTTTCTGAAATCGAGTAATTGCTCTGTGAGTTGCAACAAACGTTTGGTGTTACTGCGGGTAACATCTAAGTAGTGACTCATCTGTTTGTTTTCTATTTCCATCTCACTCATCGACTCTAAGGGAGCTTCTATCAAGGTTAAAGGCGTGCGAATTTCGTGTGCAATCTCTGTAAAGAAACGCACCTTACTTTCAAATACCTCTTTTTCTTTCTCGCTGGTCAATAGTTTTTGGCGCACTTTAATATCTCTGTCTTTGTATTTTCGATACCATCTGAACCAAAAGAAGAACACCAATATGAGCAATAAGCCATAACAAAGATATGCCCAAGAGGTTCTATACCAAGGCGCAAGGATCACTATTTCGATTTGACGCTCATTGATTTGGCCGTTGTTTTCAACCAAAACATGTAGCGTGTAGGTGCCAATTGGCAAGTTTGCATAAGATATTGAGGGCACATTGCCTTGCATGTTCACTTCGATCCACTCTTTATCAATAGGCTCTAACTTATATTTATAGTGCTTGTTGCCCATCGAAACAAAGTCGGGAGAAGCCATTTCTAATACGATATTGGCAGAGTCGTGGGGCAGAGTGATTTTATCTTTAAACAGAATGTCGATGCTTCCTGCCACCTCTTTGCCGTCAATGAGTAGGCGAGTGAAGTATAATTTAGGCTTTTGAGCGTGAGGAATGTGTTTTAAAGGATTGAATTTTACCAGTCCATCGATGCCTCCAAAATAGAAATTACCCATGTTATCACTGCCCGCAGAGTGGTAGTTGAACTCGTTTCCAGGTAGTCCATCTTTAGTAGTAAACACCTTAACAGACTGGTTATGAGGGTTAAATTTCACCAATCCCTTGTTGGTTCCGAACCATAAAAAGCCCTTTGTGTCTTGCAAAATATCATAGGTTACATCGTCGGGAAGCCCTTCTGCGATGCCCCACGATGTAAAATTGTCGCTCTTTGCATTGTATCTGCTAATTCCTCCTCGGTCGGTTGAAAACCAAATGTTGTGCTGTTTGTCTTCCATTATAGAACTAATTGAGTTCGAACGCAGTCCGTTTGGATTGCGAGGATCGTAAACATAGCGTTTGAAAGTGTTGGTTCGAGGGTTATAATGCCATATTCCGTTACCCATTGTTGCCATCCATAGGGTGCCATCGCTTGCTTCTAAGAGGTCGAAAACCCAGTCGTAACCCACTTCTTTAATGCGTTCGAAAGCCGTTTTGCCCGCTTTTCGCACATAAAGTCCTGATCCTAACCCCACCCATAGGTTGTTTTGGCGGTCGGTGAGCGATGCGTAAACGCTGTTATCGTTTGTCTCTGAGTCTATTTCAGATAAGATAAAGTCTTTGCCTTTCTCGATAGTTTGTAAGCCATTGCGCAACAATCCAATTTGTAAAGCTCCCTTCGAGTTGCGTATAAACGTAACTCCTGTGGTGCTGTGCGATGCTTGATGCTTAGTGAATAGTTCTGTTTGAGGATTAAAAAGATAGGTTCCGTGTGCCTCACTGCCTATCATCATCTGTCCATTATCAAATTTCGACAATCCTCTTATACGTATATGTTCCTTCGAAGAAGCGAAAGAAGAAGATAAAAAGCTTTTGAAATAGAAGGGATTGCCCATGATATAGTTCACACCACCGAACATAGTTCCCACCCAAACGCTTTTATCTGGGGCGTGATAAATATAATAAATGACATTATCCGACAAGCTAAATCGGTTTTCTAAGTCTTCTTTTAAATAACGCTCTTTGCTCGTCTTGAGGTCAATGACATACAATCCTTGTTGCGTTCCTATCCACAATTCGTTGTCGATGCATTGTAGGTCACGCAAAAAGATGCGCCCACTCATTGAATAAGTGATAGGAGTTATCTTTCCCGTAGATAGGTTATAGCGATACAGCTCTCCCTTATCGCAACCCAAGAGCGCATTATTGCCTCCTTCATTGCATATACTAATAATGTTTTTGTTTTGTAATTGGAAAGCATCGCCTTCGTAAATATAATTAAAGCAGTCGGCTTTGTGATCGTAACGAAAGAGTCCTGCTCCTGCTGTTCCAACAAGAATTTCGCCCGAAGGTAGCACGCAAATACTCGTTGGGTTTTGCTTTTTGATGCCTTTCTTTTGTGTAATGCGATAGTAACTCATTGCGCCTTTGTTCCAACGGAACACTCCCATATCAGGGAGTAATGCCCAAATGTTACCTCGTTTATCGCCACAAATTTCCTGAATCCAGTTATCTGGGCTTACACCACTTGCCGTTTTAGACGACACAAACTGAAAAGTTGATGTGGTGGGGTAGAAGATATAGATGCCTCTGTCGGTGCCAATCCACAGGTTTTTCTGTGTATCTTCGTATAAAGCACCGATATTATTGTTGCCAATGTGGTGTTGGTTGTCATAGCAGTCGAGGTGTTTTACGTAATATCCGTCGTATCTATTGAGCCCGTTTTTAGTTCCGAACCACATCAATCCTCGACTATCTTGAAGAATAGTTTTGACGTTTCCTGATGAAAGACCATTGTTTCCGTTGATGTGTGAGAATGAAAAATGGTCTCTTGCTTGTATGTATGAAGCCATACATATAAACAAAAGCACTAATAAAACTATTGGTATTCTCACTGTTCTGTTCATCTATGAGGGAATTATATTATTGATAATATTTTGCTATTGTATTTTTTAAGTGCTTATTTGTTCTTGATTTGAAAGGAGATGTGTTATCAATTAAACTATCATAGTTCTCCTTAGATGTGTTATCTCTTTTCGAAAAATAACCTTTTTTCTTATTGACATTGAATAGTTTTACTTGCCTTCTTTCCTGAAGTAAGGTGCACTTTCACAATAACTACTTGCTTGCTAGGAACAGAGAGGTTTGTACTTGTACTTTCAGAGCTGATGTTATGACGAGTAATTAGCTTTCCTGTAAGCTCGAAAAGCTCGATATAACGAATGTTTTCTGCTGCCGAAACGTGCAATAAGTTGCCAAAATGTGACACTTCCACTGCAGAAGTGTCACGTTGTAGGGTATAAATAGAGGTACTTGTTTTATCGATTTTGTATAAACGAGCATCACCTGTGGGCACTGTTACAGATAGAGTTTCGCCCGAGAGCGATAGCTTTTGACCTGTCCAAAGCTCGGTAATGTTGGTGATGTTGTCTACTCCTAATCTCTTTTTATCTAAAGATAGCGAAAGTTCTTGACTGGTATTGAAATTGAATACAGCCACATAAAAAGCCTCAGGGGTATCTAAATAGAACACATTGTCGGTGCCTCCACGCAAGAAGATGTTTGCCAATGATCCTTCAACTGGGCGGAAGGAACTGCCAAGCATAGCTACATTGTTAACCTCTTTGTTGGTTGCTATGCGCAAAGCCTTCTGTCTATAAGCCTCAAGTCCTGTGTAACTACCTTCCAAACTGAAGTTGTCACCTAATAAAATCATACCTGTAATGACACCCGTTGTGTAGCGAATACGATTCGCTGCGTCGTTGTTTCCTACAAAAACAATGTGGTCGGGGTCGTTAAAAGTATATAATCTATCTAACCACCAGCCTAAACTTATGCTGTTAAGAACATATTGACTGTCTGAAATTTTGCCCCAAGCATCGCACGAAATGCGTCTTGCATCTCCGAAATTAGGGAACAATGGAGAGATAGAAAGGTCGATAAAGAAATCGTTTAGCTGACTTTCTACATACTGCATGCCCTCTGTATAGGCTTGCATACCAGTGGTTACAGAGGTGTTATAATAGCGATCTGCCTCTACACAACCGCTGTTTAAGAAGTCTAACTTAATGAAACGATATCCCCACGACTTGAACAATGCAAACTGATTGGCAAGCATTTGCTTAGTTCCAGGGTGCGTTGGATCTAACGAAAGCGCATCTCCCACCTTGATAGGCTTGTTGTTTACACGTAAAACAATATCTTTATACTTATATTGTCCATTGGTTCCAGGCACCGACCAGTCTAATTCAGACTCCTTTCCCCAAAAAGAAAAGGGAGTGAAATAAATTCCTGGGGTTTGTCCTTTGGCGGTGCATTGATTTGCAAACGAACGCAATTGGGTCTCGTTTAGATTGTCCCAATACGAGTCGAGCACCATGTAAGTTTTATGACTGTTGTCTTTTGAAAATTCGTTTTGTAAGCGTTGTGCAAAGAAGTTCGACACATCTGTAGCTCCTTCATAGTTCACATTCTTCTCCATTCCACCCCAACTTTGCCAGCCAAAGATACCTTTTGGGTTGCTTTCTTTCTTTGGACGTACCAAAGCATTAGCATCTGCATAAGTTTCTAGGGCTGTTCTCCAGTCGTTAAAGTAGCCGATAAACATTTTAGGAGACTTTACTCGGGTGCCAGAAACACTGCCATGACGTGTTGCCACATCGTTGGTTGCAGAGCTAACATAGCCTCCGTAGAGGGTAAGTCGCTTCAATATATTGTTTCCCGAGGTGCGAACTTCAACACCAGTTTTCCATGTATCGTGTTCAATACTTCCTAAACAAAGAGCTTCACGGGTTGAAATATTATACAAAGCAGTTACTTCTGAAGAGGTTGCACCGACGCTTAATAACGACCATTTCATGGCATTATAAGTGCGGAACTTATCATTGTCGAAAGGAACAGTGAGCACTCTGTTGTCGCCTTGTGTGGGTAAGAAAGACAATGCCGTTGTAGTTGTAATTGGAGCAAGCAGATGTGAACTTACTTTTCCTGAAGAAGAAACTAAGGATAGCTCTGTGAGCAAGTAGTTATGCTTGGTATATAGATAGAAAACTTGCTCCATATTGGGTTTTCCTTGTTGTCCAGAAAAAGTGTAAACATACTTTCTTCCAGTTCCAAAAGCATCGCTTATTGCCTCCGAATGCAATGCTATTGTAGGGTAATCTAACGACAATAAGTCTTCATTATCACTGCTTATTGCTCGGGCATAAGCATTCTTTAGAAGTGTCTTTCCTTTGTAATTGAATGTAAACGAATGATTGGGATTGAGTGTTATTTCCCAATCATTCGAATGAATATTATTTGCTTGTACGTTTACAAAGCAGATAAGAGCACTAAGTATTAATAAAAATGTTAGTTGTCTTATTTGAAATCTCATTTGCTTATTACTTTAAAAGTTTGATTCTTTTTGTTTGTTTGAACTTTAAGAATGTAAACTCCCTTTGGTAAATGGGATGTGTAGGACGTGTTATTTTTGATGGTTTGTTGTTCAAGAAGGTTTCCTGCTACATCATATAGATAGATGTGAGCATTTTGAGTTGCGTTGATTTGGAATCCGTTTTGAGTGAAGGTGACATCTGCATTGCCTTCTTGAACTGTTGTGTTGCTTATTCCTGTGGTTTGAGCTACAGCAAAACTACTGGTGCTTTTAGCTTGATCTATGGTTTGAACTCCCCAACTTTCGATGTTAGAGGCAGACACCTTTACTTTGAAAGAACGTGTTGCAACGGCATTGTTTACATCGGGTATAATCAAAGAACCAGTTGTGATGTTAGCAGGAATGATGGTGAATACCTGTCCGTTCTTTAGCTTAATGAACACATTATAGCGTAAAGCTGCAACGGGAGTCTCTTTATCTGTCGCTGCATTCCAAGTTAATAATGCTCCGTCAGCCTCGTTTTGCATTTGCAAGTTGGTGGGTGCTGTAGGGCGAGTGTTCAATGTTTTGAGGTTGGCATCTGTGTAAACAGCGAACTTTTCGTTGTCTCCCCAACCCATGCAAGCCACTTCTGCGCTACCATTTGAGTTATAGTCGAAAATCGAAACAGCAGCACCACTACGCACACCGGGTAGCAAGTTGTCGTAAACTTCGAATGAACCGTCTTTCTTTCCTAGTGCAACAACGGTTTTAGCTTTGCCGTCTTGTGTTTCTCCAGCATAGATAATGTCGGTTGTTCCATCGTTGTTAAGGTCGCACCAAGCAGCTCCACTCTTCTTAACACCTACGAAATCAGTTTTGTTTTTGGTGAAAGTGTTGTTGCCATTGTTGAGGTATAGCAAGGCTTTGCTGTTCCAAGAATAAAGCGAAGAAGCTCCTGTTACGAATAAATCCATGAGTCCATCAGCATTAGCATCAACCCACATGATATTTCCTTTCTCTGTTCCTGCAACGCTACCGCCCACACTTGTGTCGGCTTTAATGTCGGTAAAGGTTCCATCTCCATTGTTTTTATAAACAGATAGATAAGTTCCTCCTGCCGAATCGCTCCATCCGCTCACCGCTAAGTCGATGTAACCATCGTTGTTAAAGTCGGCAGCTGCAAGTGTTCCGTTGCGTTGTGCTGCTAAACCAGAATTGTTTTTCTTTGTGAAAACCCCCGTTCCTTGATTGTTAATGTAGAGGACAGGGTTGCCAGATTTATCGAAAGTAATAATATCTTGCCAGCCATCTGAGTTGAAATCTGCAACAGAAACCAAGCCAGTGTAGCGTATTTCTTTGTTGTCGTCGTTATCTAATTCAAGGTCTTCGATATTGAAATTACTTACTTTCACCATCTTTTTGCCCATGTCGTTGCGATAAAGTTCTGCGCCATAAGATGCAGAGAGCAACATATCGGGGTAGCCATCGTTGTTGTAGTCGATAGGAGTTACAACTTTATGCCATCCCTTTACGATGTTGAAAGAGATTTTAGTAGCGAGTGCCTGACCAGTATTTATTAAGGCAAAAGCTTCTGGATTCCAGTCCTTATCAAGGTTTCTGCCTTTAACAAGCAAGTCCATTTTACCGTCAGCGTTCATATCTGCGAAGGCATGATTGCCCTGAAACATATTTGAAGTGGTAGGGATTGTAACCTTAGAGAAGGTTGGTTTCTCTACTTTGTCTGCTGCTTTTAGCTCTGTAGAAGAGAGAGTTGCAACTAAAAGCATAATTGGTAATCGGTAGTTCATATTTTATAGCTTTTAAGTTATTTGTATCCTTCGTTTTGATCGGTCTCTTTCATGTCCGGATTTTGTTGTAATTCGGTGAGAGGAATAGGGAGAAGGGTGTTATAAGAATGTATGGTTGCAAAACGCTTCGACCACTCGTTGCGTAGTTTTACAAGCTTTTCGAAGTTTCCTGTGCGCACTAAATCAATACGTCGCCATTGCTCTCCGAAGAGTTCACGCATGCGTTCGTCCATTATTTGTGTACGGAATTCTTCCTTACTCATTGCTGTCCATTGCTTATCAGCAGGCAAAGAACCACCCCAAGCACGTGTTCTGATGGTTGAATTGATGAGGTTAATGGCTTCGGTTGTGCGACCAAGCTCGTTTAAACATTCAGCATTGAGAAGTAATACGTCTGCATAACGCAACCAAGGAATATTCTTTCCAGAGTGCCACATGTTGTTAATACCAAGTCCAGAGTGGTTATCTGTGCGGAAGTCTTCATACTTTTTAATGTGCGGAAGTAGCTCGTCGTAATCGTTTCCAAGTCCTTCCCATTCCAATCCTTGAAGAGTTGGGGTCTCACCATTGAACCAAGTGAAATCGGTTCGTATGCTTTCGCTCATTCTAAGGTCGCCATCTTCCCACACACCGCCATCTGCTTTGGTTGAAGAAGCATATTTAGTGGGTACAGCATGGTCGTATCCTGCAAAGTAACAAGCATCTGTAAACTTGCTTTGTGCAGCGCGACTGCCTATTTGGAACTGTATTTGATTGTTGTCGGGATATGTATTTTTGAATTGAAACTCAAAGATCGACTCTGGTGTATTTTGCTTATTGTAATCCCAAAGGTCTGCAAAGTCTTCGTTAAGTCTGAACTTTCCCGATTTAATAATTTCATCAAAGCACTCTTGAGCCTTTGCAAAATCACGCAAACCTGTTTTTTCTGGAGCCGACATAAGTGCCTTCCCAAGCATGGTAAGGGCTGCCCATCGAGTGGCACGACCAGGCTTTTGGGTTTCAGAACAATACTTTGCAGCTTCTTGGAAGTCGTTAATTATAAACTGCCACGTGTCTTTAAGCGACTGACGTCCATAGCCTAATTCCTCTGTTTTGCCCATGTCTATGGTTGGAATACGTCCCCAATACATTGCTAACTGATAGTCTACACAACCACGTAAGAATGAAGCTTCGCCATAAATCTTTGCTTGTTCTTTGTTTGTTTGTAAGCCATTGTTATTCAATGCGTGAATAATTTTAGCCGCAGAAGTAACGCATGGCCAGCGATTGTTCCACTCATTGGTGATTCTTTCGTGCTGACTGTTAAGGTTTGCGTCGAAAGTTTCCATCGCAGCACGTTGTGCTCCCGACTTTAAAGCTTGATAAGCACCGCTCTGTATCTCGTCGGTTGCAATGAGGAACATCCACACATGCTCGTCTTTAAAGCAGTTGTTGCGCCATTGAGTGTAGATACTTTCAAGGTTAAGTTCTGCATATTGGAGATTAGAATAAATCTTTTTTTCAGATAAAGCCGTAGAACTTTCTTCTGTAAGAAAATCTGAACAAGATGTACAAAGAGTGATACAACCTGTAAATAGCGGCACTATAATGTGTTTTATACTAATTTTCATGACTCTAATTGATTCAAAATGAGGTTAAAGACTAAAGTTAAGACCAAAAACAAACATCTTTGTAGGAGGATATTTGCTATCTCCTAATTCTGGATCAAAGCCTTTATAAGGAGTGATGCAGAAGAGATTAGATGCTGTGAAGTACACTTTCAATGAGTTGACCTTTATAGATGAGAGGATACTTCTTGGCACTTGGTAACTCAATGATAGAGTAGAGAGTCTTAGATATGATGCATTTTGGATAGAGAAATCAAGGTCAGAGGGTGAAACTCTATTGAATAATGTAACATTATCTATTACTCTTGGGAATTTAGCACCTGTATTTTGAGGTGTCCAACGATCGAGTAAATCAGTTGAAGCACTGCTTACACCAGTACTGTTGATGAGGCTTTCGTAGTAAGAGCTAATTCTTTTTGCTCCAACAGAATAGTTGAATACTGTGTTAAGGGTTAAGCCTTTCCAAGTAATATCTGTAGAGAATCCGCCATAGAACTTAGGAGTTGTAGTTCCAACAATCTCTCTATCCTTTTGATCAATCACCTTATCGTCCTTAATATCGGCAGGGAATAGGTCGCCAAGAGCCACCGTTTTGCCGTTATAGTTCACGCCTTCCCAGTTAGAGCGGTTGCTTTCGTTAGCAATTCCGCCTGTGCGATAAGTATAAATAGTGTGTAAAGGTTTGTTTAAGAAGATGTTTCCTTCTCGATAAGTGTCGTTCAATATCTCCTTAACACCACCATATAGACGGGTAATCTTATTGCGGTCGAGTGATAAGTTCGCACCAACATTCCATTGCCAGTCTTTAGTTTGGATAGGAGTTGCATTCACAGTGAATTCCAATCCACGGTTAGTCATGGTACCGATGTTCTCCCAAGTGTTGGTATAACCAGATGTTCTGTTAAGAGAGTGATTCATTAAAAGATCGTCGTTGGTTATGAAGAAGGCATCAATGCTCATGCTAAGGCGGTTGTTCCACATTGCAATATCAAGTCCAAAGTTGGTTTGTCGTTGCTTTTCCCATGTTATTCCAGGTGTTCCTCTACGACCACTTGTGCGATAAGAAGCCACTCCATTAGATATTTGAGGGTAATAAAGTGTTAGATAGGCATAGTTTTCAATATCTTGATTACCTGTGACACCATATCCAGCACGTATCTTTAACTTGTTAAGCCAAGAGCTATAAGGTTGCATAAACTGCTCTCCTGCCATGTTCCAAGCAAGAGAGAACGAAGGCATTAAGCCCCATTTGTGCCCCTTGCCGAATTTAGATGAACCATCATAGCGTGCAGTAAAGGTAGCAAAGTAGCGGTTGTCGTAGTCGTAGTTCACACGAGATATGAATGATACTAGACTACTATTAGCGAAATCCGAATCAATTAAACGCTTCTCTAAGTTAGCTGCTCCACTCAACTTGTGATAAGTTAGGTCGTTACTTGCAAATCTACTGCCACCTGCAAGGGTATAGTTGTTAATCGTTCTACTTGTACTTGTGCCCAAAATAGCGTTGAGGCGGTGTTTGTCCCACATTGTAACATAGCTCAAGGAGTTGTCCCATTGCCATGTTGTGGTGCTCCAACGCTCGTGCTTAGCAAATGCATCTCCGTTGTTGTTACGTTCAGTTTCTTGAATACCTGTTGGTATATATTCAAACCAAGCCTGTGTAGTGTGGTTCAAAGAGAAGGTTGAACGTATGTTTAAACCCTTGAAAGGATTGATGTTGATGTAGTTAACTGAAGTCAAATAGTTGCGTTGTCTGTCTTGAGAAATCTCCAAAGAGTTGAACGGATTGAAGTCATTATTGTTCTGTTCAGTATGTGCTCTCCAATAAAGTGTTCTGTAATCCTTTAAGTGACGAGTTGCATCTGCCTCGTAAGGAGCATAATCAATCATAGGATTTGCCCATAAAGATTTATTGAATACGTTGTTAGAAGGAACGTTATCTTCAGTGTATGTGAAAGAAGTATTAGTGCCAATCTTGACCCATTGATTGATGTTTGCATCGGCGTTCACACGACCTGTGTAGCTTTTTTGGTGTGTATTAAGAATGACACCCTTTGTGTTGGTAGTGTTTAAGCTAACATAAAGGTTGGTTCCTTCGGTAGCTTTAGAGAAGCTAAGAGTATGGTTTTGCTTGGTACCTGTTTGCGAAACACGATCGAGCCAGTTATAAGTTTTACCTGCATTATAGCCTGCAAGCTCTTCTTCTGCAAATGCCATGTTGTTCTTTAGCAATACATTGTCTATATAAGATTGGCGGTCTGCTGTTGGATTGTTATACATATAGCCGTTCGCAAACGCCTCAAGACGTAAGTCGTAGAGCTGTTGTGTGTTCATTGTGGCAGGGCGATGACCCATTGTAGTCACGCCAATCCAACCATCATAAGATATTTGTCCTTTACCTTGTTTTGCCTTTTTAGTTGTGATAACCACTACACCATTAGCTCCACGAGAGCCATATAGGGCAGTCGCAGATGCGTCTTTAAGCACTTGAATCTCCTCAACATCGTTCGGATTGATAGAGTTAAAGAAGTTAAAGGCATCGTTCATCACCATACCATCAACTACATAGATAGGATTACTGCCTGAGTTAATGGTGTTAGTACCACGAATTTTGATTCCAGCACCATCAGATGGGCTTTGACCTGGTGTGATAAATACACCTGCAACACGTCCTTGTAGGGCTTCATTGATAGAAGTTGCAGGCTTTTGATTAAGTGTTTGAGAGTTTACTGTAGACAATGAACCCGTAAGATCGCTACGTTTCATCGCTGTTCCTACCACGATTACCTCGTCGATGTTTTCGTTTTTCTCAGCTAATACCACAGTCATCTCATTGGTAGAGTTCACCTTTCGAGTTGCTGTAACATATCCAATACCCGAGAAAGTTAGGACGTCGTTCTCGTTTGCCTTTAGTTCAAAGCGACCATTAGCATTGGTTATCACCGATTGAATCTTGCTTTTTACAATAATGCCAACAAGTGGTTCGTGGGCATTATCAGTAACAAGTCCTTTCACGATCAGTTCTTGTGCCATTGCAGTAGCAACCGAAAGCCATCCTAAAAGTGTCAGAATTAAAAATAATTTCGTCTTCATGATGTTCTGGTGTGATTTTAATATTGTCTGATTGTTTGGGTTTTATATAAAGCTAATTCTATTCTTTATTTGCAAAATTAACTTTTTAAGATTAAAGATTCTTGCACATATCATTCAAAAAATATAATAATTGTAGCAAAGTGCTGAATAATCTTATTCTTATCTTTCATGATTTAATCATTATAAGGTGAAGATGTAGAGGAATAGAGTATAAAAAATGCACTCTATTCTCCGTCATTTCTTTTGGATCTTGTTATTGATTAATGAATGTTTTCTACAAAACTAAACAATAATTTTTAATCGTTATTGATTTTCATCTAGATTTTATTTTCTTGACTTTTGGGTGCTGAAGGGCTTGTTTAGGTGTCCTATTATGTTTTGAGAAAAGTTTTGTTCCATTAAAACAGACTTGTTTAGAAGCAGAAAAGCTATAAAAAAGGCATTTAAACCACGGGGGATTTAAATGCCTAACAGGATTGTTGTTAAGGATAATATTATTTCTTTTTAGGTTTACGACGTGCCCAACCATCCTCGCTAAAGTCTGGTTCTTCACCTCTTAAGTTCACCTTCTTATCGTTAAAGAACTGACGCCAGTCGCCCAATTCCTCGCCTCTTTCAGTGTTATAACCTTTAGAGTTTCTTCCGCTTTGACGCTTTTCGCCATTCGAATTGCGTTGTCTTGAGCGTTTTTCGTATCTGTTATCCGAGTCGCCACCTGCGTTTCTGCCACCAGTTGAGCGTCCTTTTCTGCCGTTAGAACCTTCTTCTGCATCGTTACAACGAACCTCTCTGTTCTTGTAAATGCTTCCGCTTAGAGCCTTCATCACCTTGTTTGCGTCTCTCTCGGGAACCTCAATGTAAGATATTTTGTCGAGAAGATCGATGTGACCAACTTGTTGTCTGCCCTTAACATTTTTGTTAATGAATTGCATTATCTCGCCAGGATAGAAGCCATCGGTCTTTCCTAAGTTGATAAAAAGACGCTTAAAGCCCGACTCTACCGCATGAGGTGCACGGCGTTCGCCACTTCTTCGTTGTCCATTACCATCTCTTCTGCTACCTTTCGAGCCTCGGTCTTCGCCTCTTCCTCTACTTGGTTTCTCAATAACAGGGGCGTTAGCATAGTATTCAAGGAATTTACCGAACTCCATACTAACAATCTTTTTGATGATATCTTCTTTGTCTACGTATTCAAAGTGACGATTGATTTCCGACAAGAAAGGTGCGATTTCTTCCTCGTTCACGTCTGTTTTCAATATTTGGTCCATCACCTTGTAAAGCTGTTTACTGCATATTGCCTTTGCATCGGGGATGTCTGCTTCAACGAAAGCCTTGCTAATCACCTTTTCAATGGCGTGCATCTTACTGCGTTCACGGGTGTGTATAATCGAAATAGATGTACCTTTCTTACCTGCTCTACCTGTTCTTCCACTTCGGTGAGTATAACTTTCGATGTCATCGGGCAATCCAAAGTTAATAACATGGGTAAGATCATCAACGTCTAAGCCACGTGCTGCCACGTCGGTTGCAACGAGAAACTGAGTTGTGTGCTTTCTAAATTTCTGCATAGTGAGGTCTCTTTGTTGTTGAGAGAGGTCTCCGTGCAGTGCTTCTGCATTGTATCCATCGTGAATAAGCTTGTCGGCAATCTCTTGAGTTTCACGTTTTGTGCGACAGAAGATAATTGCAAAGATGCTTGGATAATAGTCTACGATGCGTTTTAGGGCAAGATATTTGTCCTTTGCGTTCACCATATAGTAGATATGATTAACGCTTTCGGCTCCTTCGTTGCGGCTTCCTACAACTATTTCCTTGTGGTTGGTGAGATAATTGCGTGCAATGCGCTCTATTTCTTTACTCATTGTAGCCGAGAAAAGCAATGTGTTTCTATCTTTAGGAACACACTCTAAAATTTCGTTAATGCTTTCAGAGAAACCCATGTTCAACATTTCATCGGCTTCATCTAGCACAACATTGGTTACATTTTCGAGCTTTGCCACCCCACGATGAATCAAATCGATGAGTCGTCCTGGTGTTGCTACAATTATTTGAGTACCTTTTTTAAGTGCTTTAATTTGTGTTTCAATAGATGTTCCACCATAAACAGGCACAACAGTTAAGCCTTTGATATATTTAGAAAAGTCGCTTAAGCTGTCAGAAATCTGCAAACATAGCTCACGAGTAGGTGATAATATGAGTGCTTGAGTGTGCTTTTGTTGTGGATTAACTTTTTGAATGAGTGGTAAACCGTATGCTGCTGTTTTGCCAGTTCCTGTTTGTGCAAGTGCAATAACATCGTTTCCTTCTCCTAATAAATATGGAATAACTTCTTCTTGTACAGGTGTTGGATGCTCAAAACCTAATTCTTCAATGGCTTGGCGAATCTCTTCGCTAATGCCTAACATTTCAAATGTCTTCAAATTTTCTTTTTTTTATGATTAAAATTATTTGAGCATCTTGTGTGTCCCCGTCACAATAATGACACCATATATGCTCAACTTTCTATTAAAACAAAGGCTTCAACGCCATCTCTGCTCACTTGCAACGAGTGGGTTGAAGCCTTTATCGGGTGCAAAGGTAATAAAAATAATGCAGAAAACGTGCTTTTTATCGAACCTTTACAATTTATTTTTCATTCGTCCTATGCCCAGATAGCCCTGCAAAAGGGTTTGGTTTATTCAGCTGATTCGATGCTCTTTAGGCGTACTCGGCAGTCTTCCAATATCGAGTTAAGCTCGTTTACAGTGTTAGCTCTTAGCATAGCAATGCGGGTTTGCTTAAAGTCTGGAATGCCTTTGAATATCG
This sequence comes from Prevotella sp., assembly GCA_052173735.1. Classification (GTDB taxonomy): domain Bacteria; phylum Bacteroidota; class Bacteroidia; order Bacteroidales; family Bacteroidaceae; genus Prevotella. The sequence continues at coordinate 84,508 of JBQMYA010000001.1, read as the reverse complement.
GACTTGATGCAAGATGACGTCGAGTGTGAAGTATTCCACGATATTCGTCGATCTTTTCGACATTTATTTCGAGTTGTTCTTTTAAGATATCGATTTTGTCGTCGATAGTAAGAGCCGTTCCAGAGCCGTCAATTCCCTGAATTAACTCATTCATTTCCTTAAACACCCATGGGCGTCCAAAGGTTGCTCTACCCACCATTACAGCGTCAACGCCATATTGTTCGAAAGCCATTTTCGCCTCTTCGGCAGTGGTGATGTCGCCATTTCCGATGATAGGGATATGAATTCTGGGATTGTCTTTCACCTCTTTTATAAGCGACCAGTCGGCATTTCCCGTGTACATTTGCACCCTTGTACGACCATGAATGGTTAAGGCTTCGATACCACAGTCTTGCAATTGTTCGGCAAGAGTTGTGATAACCAAGTTCTCGCTGTCCCAACCTAGGCGTGTTTTTACCGTTACAGGCGTTTTAACTGCTTTAACAACCTCCCTCGTAATGTCTAACATAAGGGGGATATTGCGCAACATTCCCGATCCAGCACCTTTACTTGCCACCTTCTTAACAGGGCAACCAAAGTTTAAATCGATAACATCTGGCGATACTTGTTCAACGATTTTAGCCGCCTCTACCATCGATTCTACATCTCGACCGTATATCTGAATACCCACAGGTCGTTCGCTATCTGCAATAGAAAGTTTGTTTATGGTTGATTTAATGTTACGTACTAATGCTTCGGCACTAACGAATTCGGTATATACCATCGCTGCTCCGAAACGCTTACAAAGCATTCGAAAGCCTATATCTGTTACGTCTTCCATTGGCGCAAGTAACAAAGGTTTCTCGCCAAGGTCTATATTTCTTATCTTCATTGTTTATTTATTCCAGTGTAAGAGCCATCGCCCTTTTGGTTGATATCTGATGGGTTATCCTTTTATGCTGTTTCTTTTAGATGTCTATAAAATCAATAAATGATAGCTTCCGCCAGCCATTGCCCTTACAATACCTTTTATTTCTAGTTCGAAGAGCACTGCCGATAGTTTACCAATGGATAGGTCTGTTTGTGCAAGGAGCATATTTATTTGTAGGTTGTTGTGTTTTTTTAGAATCTCAACCACCTTTTGTTCGTCGGTATTGAGTGTGGGAAACAGCTCTCGTTCAATACCTTTTTCTTTTGCTTTGTTGAGTAATGCAATGTTATCCCAATTCATGTTTTCGAGTAAGTCGTTTGCCGAAGTGATGAGTGCAGCTCCGTTTTGAGCAATAAGAGCGTTGCAACCTTCACTATAAGGGGCACCTACTGCCCCAGGAAAGGCAAAAACCTCTCTCGAATAGTCTTTCGCAATACCCGCAGTTATCAAGCCTCCGCCCTTCAATGCGCTCTCTACTAAGATACAAGCATCGCACATACCAGCCACAATTCGATTTCTTCTCACAAAATTCATCTTGTCGGCTTTCGTGTTAGTGCAATACTCTGTGAGCAAACCTCCATGCAAAATCATTTGCATGGAGGTTTCTTTATGGGCATGAGGGTATAGATAATCGAGTCCATGAGCCAACACTCCAACAGTTTCGAAGTTGTTTTCGAGTGCTGAACGATGTGCATTGATGTCTACACCATAAGCTAAACCGCTCACAATGAGCACGTCGGGGCAGAGCCTTTGCAAGTTGGTTATTAGATGTTTTATAAGGTCTTGCCCATAGTGCGTGCATTTTCTTGTTCCTACAATCGATATAATTCGTTGCTTATTGAGATTTGCCGAACCCTTATAGAAAAGGGTTAATGGTGCATCTGCACATTCTTTTAATCGTTGTGGATATCGTTCGTCGTTCCAGCAAAGCACCTCTACACCATTGTTTTGCGCCCAAGAAAATTCTTGTTCGGCTTGAATCAAGAAACGATTGGCATTTTTTAGCATTTCAATGAGCTTGTTTGAGGCATTGGGGAGCACATCTTTTATATTGTTTCGATGTTCTATGATGGCAGTTGCTGAGCCAAGTTTTTGCTGTAATTCGAGCATTTCTGCTAGTTTGTAAAAGCCCATTTTACTTACAGCAATGGCATTGATCATTTCTTGTGGTGTAGCTTTCATATAAAGCGTTGGTGGTGTTTTCTGAACGATTTTATGGCTTTTTGAGCAAGAAAGGCTCAAGAATAGCGTCTAGCTCTTCGCTTCTTCCAAGACGGTTGTTAATGATGCAGGCAACATCAACACTGGCTCTAAAGCATAATTGGCGTGTGGTTGCGTTGTAGATGTCTTGATGAAAAGTGTATCGAATACCCTCTTTTGTGAGGTTGAGGCACGACTCAAAGGTGTCGTCGCTACGCAATGGTGTTTTAAATTGTAGATTCATGCGCGCTACAACTGCATCTATTCCGTTGTTATGAAGCTCTGTAAAGTTTGCACCTGCATGTTTTAAAAATTCGTGTCGTGTATGTGCAATGTAGTTAAGATAGTTTGCATTGTTCACAATTCCTTGTAAGTCGCATTCGTAATCACGAACACTCATTTTCATTGTAAATACGTATTCCATAATCAATAAATTTATTTATATTTTAAGTGTTAGTCGGTTGTTATGTGAGTGTGTAGAAAGTCGAATCCAAAACGGCATCGCAGACAGTCTTTCTTTGCACAATACTCGTTGTTAAGCTGAAGAAGAGCTTGCGTGTCGGCTGCCGATTCGACCTTAAAACCACTCTTTTCCCAATGAGTGATGATGTGGTTTCGTTCAGGTTGAATTTGTTCCCACAACTCTAGTGCATCGTTGCACAACTCTGTTTTTTTGCTATATTTGCCATAAGCAAACAGCAAAGGCACAATGGTGTTGATAACAATAAGGTTTATTGAGCCTTTTGAAAGTTGTTTAGATGCCTTTTGCGAGGATATGCCAAACATGTAGTGATGTTGCCAATAGTTGCTTGTTTCAAAGCAAAACATCTTTTGAATAGAGGCAATGTCTTTGCTTTCAAGAATGGCTCGCCAACCTATTTGACGCAGATGATATAGACTTGCCAACTGTGCAATGCGCAGGTGGGGGAAATTTTGAGGTCGAAGGCGCAAGAATTTCCAGTGCGAAGCACTCATAGAAGACAGAGAAAACTTGTGCGAAAGATAGTTATACTCTTGCTTGAGCCTTGTGAAATAGGTGTCGTTTGCTATCTTTTGGCTCTGAACTTCATTCATCAGACTTTTATCTAACAAACCCGCAAGTCCCAAGAACAAGGCTTCTACTTGCAACAAGTCGTCTCGATGGTGATCTATTGCGTGCAATGGCACATTGAAAGCCCATTCTTCGAAGGCATTGTTGTTGATTCCAAAACCGAAATTTCGTGCAAGGGTTACAAAGAATACCTGTTCCCACGAGCTGTTACACTTTTCGAGTCGCTCGAAAATAGCCTTTGTTTTGCGTTCCAATCGCTCTGTTTGCAATGCGCAAAGCCATGCTCTTTGTTTTATTTTAGGCATGTTGGCAGCATGCAGATGGCATGGAACGGGTGAGTTTTTAGGCTCTATAAGCTCTTGATAACAAGTTTCTATTTGAGGTGGAATGGGCAGTGTTGTTTGCTCTACTGCTCGTCCTTTGCTCGTTGTTGCAATGGCATCTATATCGCCACAGACATGAAGAATGACGTTATCGTAGCGTTCATCGGTGTCATGATGATGCAAAAACCATTCTGAAGCCTTACTATGAATCTCAATATTGCCCACCCATTCGGTTTCATCAATTCGTATTTTCGTATTGAAAAAGTCGGGACCAGCATCGGTGTTGTGGCGTCCTTGATCGATAATTTCAATATTTTTGCCCTCCGTTGTAACGAGTTGCGAGAGCAAAAATAGTTGGTGTTTCCAAATGTAGTGTAGCAATTGTTCCATGGTTGAGACGTAGTTTCATTCTACAAAGTTAATTATTTTTTATTTGCTACACAATAGAAAGAAGCATAACAACAGTGTTGAGAGAGGATGTGGTAAAGCTCTTGAAATAAAGATGTTAACATTATTGTATGTAAAAACAGTGCTTTTGTCTTAAAAAAGTATAGTTTTTGAGGTGTAAAAGGAATGCTTTTAGGCTGTAAAAGCAATACTTTTGAAAAGAATAAAAAAGGTTGTTAAATTGCAAATGACAAAAAGATGTATTTAACAATTTATCTTTTTTACTATTAATAATGTGTAATTTAGACATTAAAAGGCGATTATTTTGAATAATCTCTTATTGAAAATAATATGATATTGTAGTTTTTTCGTATTTTTGCAAGCGAAAATTTTTAATATTAAAGAAATTCTTTGGGTTTTTCTTTCAGTAGTGATACCATAAGATAAAACCAAGACTTCGTAACAAAAAAATAATCATTAATGACAAGAAAGAGTGCATCAAACAAAACAAGAAATCTGTTTTTCTTGTTTTTATTTAATGCTGTTCTCCTATCCTTTTCTAATCCTTTGAATGCAGGAGCACAAGTATTAAACAAAAATTTCTCTATTTCGTTTAAAGAAAAGAGCGTTGCTTACATTCTAGATTTCTTATCTAGTAAAGGCGAGTACAAGGTGAATTATACCGATGATGTGAAGAACGACTCGTTAACTCTTACGATATCATTTGATAATGTAGATGAGTTGAGTGCAGTTCAAAGTGTTTTAAAGGGCACATCTTTTACCTATAGCGTAGAAGGAAAAGCTATTAATGTGTTTAAAATGCAAAAGAATGCAGCAGGTAAATACACCCTTAAAGGCTTTGTTAAAGATAAAGATGGTGGTGGTATTCCTCTTGCTACTGTTCAAATAAAAGGAACTTCGGTAGGAACAAGTGCCGATATGGATGGTAACTTTACTCTTCTTGTAAACAAAGAGCATGGCGATGTAACTGTTTCGAGCGTGGGCTATGAAACAAAAACTATAAAATACGATACTAATAAATCGTTAACAGTAACCCTGCCTTCATCTGCTTATATGGTGGGCGAGGTGTCGGTTATTGCTTATGGTAAACGAAATACCCGTGAACAGGTGGGTGCTATAGCTTCGGTTAAGGCTGAAGACCTTCAAAAAACACCATCGGCAAGCATGGAAAATCTTCTTCAAAGTCGCATGGCTGGTGTGGATATTAGTAACCTTTCGGGTTCTCCTGGTGGTAGAGGATCAAAGATTACGATTCGTGGTTTTAGCTCATTGAACCAAAAAGGCGTTAATGATGGAAGTCCATTGTTTGTTATCGATGGTGTACCTGTAACGAATGGATCTTCTGAAAACACAGGAGGTATCAACCCATTGTCGGGCTTAGACCCCTCAAGTATTGAGAGTGTGCAGGTGTTGAAAGATGCTGCTTCGGCTTCTTTGTATGGTTCGAGAGCAGGAAATGGTGTTATCTTGGTTACAACTAAAAAGGGTAAGGCAGGCAAGTCGGAAGTAAATATCAACGTTTCGCAATCGCTTTCATGGCTACCAAGTACTCCTACACAGATATTAGGTAAAGGAGAAAGAGACATTGCCTTGCTAATGGCAAAGCAACAGCGTGGTGCTCACTATGATTATATGACCGATAAACTGATTTATCCCAAATCTTATAAAGATTCATATGGTTGGGATATTGATGGAGATGGAGCCTATGACTATTTGTGGAGAAATGGTAATGTGGTGGAAGGAGATAGACGTTTGCCTTCAATTGCACAAGACTCGCTCAATACCTTTTATAATAATAGAACCAATTGGTGGAAATATGCGTTTAGAGTTGGACGTGTTACCAAAGCAGACATACAGCTTTCGGGTGGCACAGAAAATGTGCGTTATCTTGTAAATGGTGGCGTTTATGACGAAACAGGTATCATGATTAGCTCTAATTTCCGTAGATATAGTTTGTTAACAAATTTAGATTTTAACCTATCTACAAAGCTAAACTTCTTTACAAGACTTAACTTAACCTACACAACTCAAAAGGCAGGCTCGGATATGGGACGTGTTCAAGGTCTTACTTTCGATCCAAAACGAACATCAACTCTACTTCCAGGTAAAGGAAGTATTGCAGAAAAAGAAGCTCTTAAACAGTTGCGTGAAATTGATAAAACCAACTCTAACTATAATATGAGAATGAGTTTAGGACTTAATTATCAAATTCTTAGAGGCTTGAAATTTACTTCTACATTCTCGTTAGATCATTATTTTACACGTATTTATACCTTCACTCCAAATTATCTAAAATACGATTTGTTGTCTGAAGCACAAGGTTCGAATATTGCAATGACTGGTGCTCAAACCGAAAATCTTCTTACATACAATCTAAATCTGCCTCATGATCAGAAATTAGAGTTGTTAGCTGGTATGACATACAACTATGATTTACTTCAAAACCTTAGCGGAACGGCTAAAGGAGGACCAACAAATAGAGTGAAATATCCTGGAGAAGGATGGCCAACTCTTACAAAAGATGGTAAAGCAGCACAAACATTCTTAGCAAATAAAGAAGAGCAAGCAATGTTAAGTTTCCTTGGTCGTGTGGCTTATAACTATAAAAAGAAATATCTTGCAGAACTATCACTACGTTCAGACGGCTCAAGTGTGTTTGGAAAAGATGTGCGTTGGGGTACTTTCCCATCTGTTGGACTAGGTTGGGCGTTCACAGAAGAACCTTATTTTAAAAAGCTTTGGTGGCTAAGCTTTGGTAAATTACGTGCCTCTTGGGGTAAATCTGGACAAAAGTTCCAAGAACCATACATCGCTCTAGGTGTGATGCAAGAAAGTAATGTGTTTGATGGAACATTGGGAGTGATTCCTCAATCAATGGCAAATAAAAAGCTAACATGGGAAGAAAGCGATCAATATGATTTAGGTTTAGACCTTCAGTTGCTCGATTATCGTCTTAAATTCAAAATAGATTACTATTATAAGTACTCAAGTAAGCTATTAATGCAAGCATATCTTCCAGGCAATGTCTTTCTAGCAGACCGTGTATGGGATAACGCTTCAGCAATATCTAATGAAGGAATAGAGTTCGAAATGCAAGCAGATTTGATTCGTAATAAAAAGATCAATTGGTCTGTTGGATTCAATTTAAGTCACAATCGCAATATGTTAAGAAAGACATATAACGGTGAAGACCTTAATGATAAGGTGCTTGGACGTCCCGTTTATGGTATTTATACCTATAAAGATGAGGGCATTGTGCAAAGAGAAGAAGATGTTCCTACCTATTATAGCTCAACAGGTAAGTTGATGCCGCTATACTTTCAGTCGGCAAATAACCCGCTAGGAGTAGGAGGAAGAAAAATAAAGGACCAAAACTCTGATGGAGTTATCGACGAAAAAGACCTTTATTATGCAGGAAGTACATTGCCAGCAGTGTATGGAGGAATCAATTCTCACCTCGAATGGAATGGCTTTAATATTGATATTCTATTTGGTTATACTCTTGGAAGAAAAGTAATGAATATGTATAAAGGCGGTTCTTACACCTTTACTAAAGAGTTCGGAGTGATTATGAATGGCTTTAATAAGAGTGATTTCTGGACTCCTACCAATACAAATGCTAAGTATCCTTCACTTCGTTATGCTGATAAAGATTATATTGGTCAGTTCGATGGCAATGTAGATTCAAATATAGAGAATATTAGTTTTATTCGTCTTAAACAGCTAGTAGTTGGTTATCAGTTACCCCAAAAATGGCTTAAAGGATTCTTTATTAAAGATATCAACCTTTATTTAAGTGGTGAAAACCTCTTTTTGTTAACCAATTACTCTGGTTTAGACCCAGAAATTATCAATCCTTACACTGGAAAAGATGATGGAACACAATATCCTTTGAATCGTAAAATCACATTCGGTGTTAATCTAAAGTTTTAAAAAAGTATGAAGAAATTATTGCTTATAGGTGCTTTGGGCTTAACCTTTGCATCGTGTAATCTAGATATATTACCAGAAAATGGATTGACATACACTAATTCTTTTGAAAGTGAGCGAGAGTTAAATACCACAACTTCGTCAATTCTATTTTATATTAATACAACAATAGGTGCCAATTCAATATTCGCTTCGGCAGGAGTTAAAGCCGATGCACTATTAGATGGAACACAAATTCGTGAATGGAACCCACGCACAATCATGAATAGTGAGTATTCATGGAAAGGCTTATACGATTTAATATTTGAGTCAAATCTTTTATTAGATAATATTTATAGAACGCAAGGATTAACAACTGAGCGTGAAAACTATCATAAAGGACAAGCTGAATTTGGCTTAGGTTTGGCTTATTTCATACTTGCTCAACGTTATGGAGAAGCTATTATCACAGACAATTCGAGTACGATTAAAGCTTATTCATTATCTTCTCAAGAAGAAGTGCTTAATACTGCCATTGAACATGCAAAGAAAGCATACGATATGTTGCCTACTTATGAGAACTTAAAGGATATAAATGGTGCAACAATAACTAACAGACAAGTTGCTTCTAAAGGTACTGCTGCTGCGCTATTGGCACACTTATATGCTTGGAGAGGTAGTGTAACAGAGTTGTATTCGCTTAAAGGTAATGCACAAGAGGATTATAAAAATGCTGTGAGCTATGCTTCTATTATCATTAATAACCAAGTAGGAACTTATCAATTGTGTAGCACTCCAGAGGAATTATGCGAATATTTATCTGATCCTAGCAAAAAGAATCCAGAGGCAATATTTAGTCTTTACTTCGACAAAACGCGCTCTTCGGATGTAACTTCACCTAACGAAATTGCACGAAATTACGTGAGTTGGCCTGTAAGAGAAGACCAACAATTAGCCGATTTGCCCACAAGTACACAATTTAGTCTATATAAACAAACAATAAGTAATTTATTTCCTGATGCAACCGACCAACGTTTGCAAGCGTTTTTCTATCAGTTCGATCAAAGTCATGAAACAAACGGCATTGAATATGCAGTCATGTATAAGTTCAGAAAGGCGATAATGGATCCTGATCAGTATTCTCCTAGTGGTAAAAGCTATAGAACAATCGATGCAGACTATGTTTATTGGCGTTTAGCAGACATCATTTTGTTGCGTGCAGAATGCAATAATAAGCTCGGAAATATTGCTGATGCAACCACAGACTTGAATACAATACGTACAAGAGCAGGGGCTTTAACCTATCCATCAACATACGATACAGAGGGATTAAAGAAGGCTATATATCTCGAAAGAGTGAAAGAATTTATCGGAGAGAATGATGCTCGCTATGCAGATATTGTGCGAAACAATTATATTAAGGAAGAGTTGCAGGGTAAATTCCAGTTGCTCACACCACAAGATATAAAGAATGGTGCCCTATTCTTGCCACTTCCTAAAGATGCTTGGCAAGATAGAGATGGACATATCACCAACAACCTTCTACGTCAAAAGCCCTATTGGCAAGCTTACAACTAATACATTAGAATTCAAAAGAAATGAAAATGAAGAATATAAAATATTTCTTTGGTGCACTTTCGTTTGTTGCTTCTACTTTTATGGCAACCAGTTGTACCGATTATAACTTAATAGATACTGGTGTGGCAAATGGCGATCACAAAACAACTATGTGGGATTACTTTGCTACCGATCCTTATAATTGGGATTCATTGCGTGTTATGGCTAAGCGTGCAGACTTGGTTTCACTATTCCAAGGCACCAGTTCTTATGGCAAAGACATCACTTTCTTTGGCATAACCAACCATAGCATACGTCGCTATTTGTATGCTAATGGATTAGATAGTGTGGCAGATATTCCTGTAGAAGACTGCAAAACATTCATTCTGAATAGTGTTCTGCCTAAGAGAATCATGTTAGATGAATTCAAAACAGGAGTTAAGTCTACAGATGTTAATAATCCAATAGGACAAGGAGGCGAAACCTTTATTATGGCATCAAACAACCCTTTATGGATTTATACATTTAGAGAAAGTTATAACAATGTGCCTAATGCAGGACCATTGCAAATATATCTTGTTTCAAGTTCAACAACAAAAACCTCACATGTGGCATCCTCTAACATCCAAACGCTTACAGGTGTGGTACATTCACTTGATTATAACTTTAGTTTAAAAGACTTTTAATTTATGAAAAAAAGAACTCTAAATATCACATTAGTAGCACTTTTTGCTATTCTTACTATCTGCGTCACATCGTGTAGCAAGGTAAAAGTGGGCTATTTACGAACCTCTAGTGCTTCATTTACACCAGACTCGATGATTGTTGCTCGTCATCTTGATACTGAAAGCGATCGTTTTATCAATAAAACTCCATGGATATCTACCCGCATTCAAGGTGTAGCTGGAACCAATCCACTTAACTATGAGTTTGCAGGAGTAGAGACTTCTGACGGTGGTGACGCTACTGCTTTCGAGCAATTAGTGAAAGAAAAGAGAATAAGAGTAGATGGTGGACTTGTTCTTGTCTTTCAAGATGCTGTTGAAAAGTTGTCGAATGGTACTTATACTATAAGCATAAGAGTCTATAACGACGACCATTCTAGCGTGCTAAGCAACATCTTTAAGGTCATTGTTCAAGATGAAGAATAAACCGAAAAGAAAGAGATGAGCCTAGAATAGGCTGTTTATAAACGAATCATATAACACAAAGAACGAATATGAAGAAGATATTTTTAATGCTATTTGCACTCCTTTCATTGGTGGCAAAGGCACAAACAGCAAATAATAATGCCTCTGTGGGCAATAAAGGAATTGTGTTCTTTAATGGTAGTTTCGCTGAAGCTTTAGCCGAAGCAAAGAAAACTAACAAGGCTCTTTTCGTGGATTTTTATGCTGTTTGGTGTGTTCCTTGCAAGCAAATGGCAAAGAATGTGTTTACATTAGAAGAGGTAGGAAACTATATCAACAAGCACTTCATCAGCTTACAGATTGATGCAGAGAAGCCAGAAAACGTAGAAATAGCTAAACAATATAAGGTAGAAGCCTATCCAACTGTGGCATTTATTGATGCAGACGGAAAGCCTTTATCGGTCAATGTAGGTGCTTTGAACAAGCAAGAGCTATTAGATGCGGCTCAAATTGCAGCAGGCGAGAGTGTAAGTTTCGACGACTTATATAAGAAGTACAAAGCTAATCCAGAAGACTTAGCCGTTCAACAAGAACTACTTCTTAAGGCTCCCAGCTTCTTGCAGGCACAAGATGGTATCGAAGCAGATAAGTGGGTGACTCGAATTCAAAAGATATACCACAACTATGTGGCAACAAAGAACCCTAAAGAGCTTGTTAATGCTAACGACTATCGCATCATTCTCACCCTCGAAGGCGAAGATAATAAAGAGCACAAGTTAGGGGTTGTGAACATGATTAACAGCAATATCGAAGAGTGGACCAAAGCTCTTGGCAAGGCACCAGCTTTCTATATTGTTGAAGCAAACGATGCTTTTGCAGAAGACTATGCTAAAGAAGCTAACATTAAGTATAAAGAATATGTCAACAACGTAAAGAATCTTTATGCAAAAGCTTATAGCATTATTGCTCAACCAGGCGTTAATTCTTACGAGCATGCACAGCTTTATAACGATGCTTTGTATAATCTTTATAAGAACAAAGACGTTAAAGGGTATATCAAGGCAATGCAACAGTTGTTCGAAAAGATGGGAAATTCTGCTCAACCATCCGACTTTGGCAAGGCAGCACAGAACCTTTACAATGCAGCTGCAAAGAGTTTGAAAAACGAAGACCATCAACAAGCTATCCAATGGGTAACAAAAGCTCTTCAAGGAGACGATGCAGTGATGGACAGAGTGAACTATATTGTGATGATTGGCGATTCTTATCGTGCGCTGAAAAACTATAGCAAGGCTCGTGAATACTATAACCAAGGCTTCGCAGAGTCGCTCAGAATGGAGAATATGGAAATGCCACAAGCAATGGTTCAAGGTGCTATTAAGCAGAAACTTGCTACACTTGAATTACTCGAAAAATAAATTTTAAGATCAACGAGCCAATTAAAAGCGTTCTTTTTTATATCGAACAGTATTAACATTATAATGTTATTCTTTTTAATTGGCTCGTTTCTTTTTTCTCAATATTCCTTTGTTTATGAATAAACAACACACATTTCATTTGGCAAACCATTGGCTTTTAGCAGGTGTTTTGCTTTTTGTTAGTCTATTGCCTCAATACCTTTGGGCGCAAAGCAACGTCCTTCGACAAGGCAAGTTGCCCAATGGTTTAACCTATTATATATATAACGACGGCAGTATTCCAGGCGAAGCACAATATTATCTTTATCAAAACGTGGGCGCAGTGCTCGAAGAAAACAACGAAACAGGATTGGCTCACTTCCTCGAACACTTAGCATTTAACACCACAGATCATTTTTCTGAAGGTGTGATGTCATTTCTTCGTCAAAACAATCTACACGACTTTGAGGCTTACACAGGCTTAGACGAAACTAAATATGCCGTTCATAACGTTCCCACCAACGATGCAAAGCTCAACGAAAAGATGCTGTTGGTGCTTAAAGACTGGTGTCATGGCATTAAAATATTGCCTAAAGACGTTGAAAAAGAACGTGGTATTGTGTTAGAAGAATGGCGACATCGTGCAGGACTTCAACGCCGATTAACCGATAGCATCGCTAATGTTGTTTACAATCATTCACGCTATGCAACCCGCAATGTAATCGGTTCAGAGGCTCGCATCAAAGCTTTCACAGCAAAAGAGTTGCGTGCGTTCTACGATAAATGGTATCGTCCCAATCTTCAGTTTGTAGCTATTATTGGTGATGTCAATTTAGATGAAACCGAAAAACAAGTGAAACGCATCTTTGGTTCACTTCCTTCTAAGGTTGCATCAACATCATCAACCGATCCAAGAGCTATCGAGAATAATAGTAATCCCTTATTTTATAGCTTTGTAGATAAAGAAAATAAAGAGGCTTCTTTGGGCGTTTACCAACGCAAAGAGATGAAAGGTAACATGCCAGAAGAAGACCGTTTGCGCTTCTTTCTCTTCACACAGATGTTCAATAAGCTTGCTCCTCGTCGCTTTGCAATGATTAAAAATGCCGATAAAGAAGCTTTTATCGCAGCAGAAGTGAGTCTTTCTGCTTTGGTAAGAAATCAATATCAAGTGGCTTGGGACGTAGTTCCTTATAACAACAAGGCGCAAGAAGCATTGCAACAGATCATGAATGTGCGTGGAGCTTTGCGTGATAAAGGATTTGGAAAGAGTGAATTCGAAGCTGAAAAGTCGGCAATGTATAAGGGAATGAAAGACGTTTTAGAGGCAAAAGGCTTGGGAACGCCCGATAATATAATGAATCTCTTTAAGCAAAACTTTTTATACAACACTCCAATAATTGATTTCAGAGCACAAATTCAGCGCAATATCGAGTCGTTAGTAGAGTTAGAAGTAGAAGATATCAATGCGTGGATGCGCCATCTTTTGAATAATGATAACCTCTCGTTTATCACTTATTCAAAGAAAGCCAATGAACTTTCACTCACTGAAAACAACTTTGTCGAGGCTTTGAAGACAAGCAACGGACAAATAGCAGAACTCTTTTCAGATACTCAAAACGTCACTCAACTCATCGATTTTCCACTCACTTCGGGAAAAATAGTGTCTGAAAAGCAACTAAAAGAATTGAATGCAAAAGAATGGAAGCTAAGCAATGGCGCACGAGTGTTGTATAAGTATCTTCCAGAAGCAAAGGAACGTGTGTTCTTTGCAGCCTCTTCAGAAGGAGGTCGCTCTGTTGTTGCTCCACAACATTTTGCCAACTACACTGCAATGCGTGGTTTGTTGATGCAGTCGGGCGTGTATAAATATAGTAGAAACGACCTTGCTGCGTGGCTACAAAACAAAGACTTCGATCTTTCTTTGGCACTCGAAGACTATTCGAATGGCATCGGTGGCAACACATCGGCAACACAATTAGGCGACTTTTTGGCTTATGTGCACCTCATTTTAACCAAGCACAACTTCTCAAAGAGCGTCTTCGATAAGTATGTTCAACGCAGTAAGTACCTCTATAACAACAAGAGTACAGCAGGAATGGAAGCCATTCAAGATTCAATTCAAATGCTTCTTTTCCCACCAAGCGCAGCTAATCCAGTGCAAAACGAAGCTTTCTTCGATCAAATGCAATGGAGCGAGTTACCTGCAACATTCGATAAAAACTTCGGTAACGCAGCTCTCTTCACTTATTGTTTAGTGGGCGACGTGCCAGAAAGCACTGCAAAAGAACTTGTGTTGAAATATATTGGCTCGTTAAAAGGCGATGCAAGCGTTCAAAAACCAAAGGTTCAGTCACTCGATTTCGCTTCAGATGCAAAAGAAATAAAGCATACTTTCGTTACAGATCTCGATGGTGACATGGCAGAAATAGAGGTTTCTTATCTCAATAACGTAAAACTCACCGACAAAGAGCAAGCAGCTTTAGAGGTGATGCGTTCTATTTTAGAAAACCGTTACTTTGAAGAATTGCGAGAGAAAGAACACCTTACCTACACTGTTGGTGTGAAAACCAGTTACACTTCGCAACCAGCTACGGCAGAAAACATCAGCATTCACCTTTCAACCTCACGTCCTGAAGTAGACAAGGTGTTAGCAAAAATGTACAGCATTCTTAACGATATCAAGCAACAACGCTTCTCAATAGACGAGTTTAAGGCAGCTCTTGTTCCACTTGCAGTAGACGAAGAGAGCGAAGGCGACCCACAATCGGCTCTTAATCCATCGCTTTGGTTAGGTTTATTAAACGTATATGCAGAAACAGACGAGCAGCTAACACCACAAGAAAGCAATGCCGTTGAGCCAGTGTTTAATAAGCTAACCCCTCAAGACATTGCCGCAGTTGCAACTAAGGTGTTCGACAATGCCAAGCACAGAGAGATTGTTGTGAAGGCAATCGACCCAGAAAAGAAACAATGGGAAAAGTAAAACACTCCGCATTTGCATAGAACTCGGTTCATTTCAGAACCAATTAAACAACATATAACGGTGCATTTCTTTCAACGAAAAGAGGTGTATCGTTTTTCTTTTATCCCTCTTTTATCCTTCTTGTTTGCACCTTTTATTCACCTTCAATGTAGCCCTCGTTTTCCTATTGCATTTCCCTTGTTTAGGCATAGTTAAAACACCCGTTTGTAAAAGCATTGATATTGAAGAGCAAAAGCGTTGCAATTGAGGGATAAAAGCATTGCTATTGCCAGGTAAAAGCATTGCGCTTGTTGGATGTATGTGCATAAAGGCGGTGTAAAGGGTATCCAAAGGCATGGTGTTGAGCAAGTTCTTGGGGTGCAATGGCAAGGCTAAAAACTTGTTGTTTTGGTGGTCTTAATCAAAATTTTGCACTATCTTTGTAGCATGACAGAAGAGTTTGATATAAGAGAAGAAAAGTATTCACCAGCAGAAAAGGATTTTGAGAATGCGTTACGACCACCGAAATTTGCCGATTTTAGTGGTCAACAAAAGGTTGTAGACAATCTTCAAATATTCGTAGAGGCTGCAAAATATCGTGGAGAACCATTAGATCACACTCTTCTTCACGGCCCTCCCGGACTTGGAAAAACCACCCTTAGCAACATCATTGCTAACGAGTTGGGTGTAGGTTTTAAAATAACCAGTGGACCAGTGCTCGACAAACCAGGCGATTTGGCAGGTATTTTGACCTCACTCGAGCCTAATGATGTGTTGTTTATCGACGAAATTCACCGACTATCGGCAGTGGTAGAAGAATATCTCTACTCTGCAATGGAAGACTATCGAATAGATATTATGATCGATAAAGGTCCATCGGCACGAAGCATTCAGATAGACCTTAACCCCTTTACACTTGTTGGAGCAACCACCCGAAGCGGTTTATTAACAGCTCCATTGCGTGCTCGTTTTGGTATAAATCTGCATCTCGAATATTACGATAACGACACTATTGCACGCATCATCAAACGCTCTGCATCGATTATACGAGTGCCTATCGACGACGATGCCGCTGCAGAAATAGCAGGAAGATCACGTGGTACGCCCCGTATTGCTAACGCCTTACTTCGAAGAGTGAGAGACTTTGCGCAGGTGAAGGGTAGCGGACGCATCAATATCGACATTGCTCAATATGCTTTGAGCGCATTGAATATCGACCAATATGGATTAGACGAAATCGATAATAAGATATTATTGACCATCATCGACAAGTTCAAAGGCGGTCCAGTGGGCGTGTCTACCATTGCAACAGCTATCGGAGAAGACTCTGGAACGGTTGAAGAAGTGTACGAACCCTTCCTCATTATGGAGGGATTTATCAAACGTACGCCTCGTGGACGTATGGCAACCGAATTGGCATACAGGCACTTTGGTCGCAAAATGTTTAGCGGTTTGGGTAGCGAAGCAGGCTTGTTCGACGAGTAATTCGCCCCCTTTGAACTGCTTATAACGTTGCTTGCAACGACAAAAGGGGTTTATCTCACTTTAAATCTCCTTCTGTGTGCAACAGCATCTCTCTCTCGTTCGCTATAAATAAAGTGCATCAACGTTCTAAATCTACTTGTTTCTACTTTAGAAAAGATAGAAAGACGCTTTGAAATAGATAAAGAAAAATCTTTGAATAGATAATATGACAAAAGCTATTTTTACAGGAAGTTTCGACCCATTCACCATCGGACACGACTCGATAGTGCAACGTGCGCTCCCCCTTTTCGATGCTATCGTCATTGCAGTGGGGCACAATGAGCACAAAAAAGGTATGTTTAGCGTTGAAGAACGTGTTGAACGTATTGAGAAACACTATGCCAATGAGCCTAAAATAGAGGTGGTGTCGTATAGCGATTTAACCGTAGATGTAGCACAAAGAGTAGGCGCAAATGTTATTATTAAAGGCGTTCGAAGCTTTAAAGACTTTGAATATGAACGTCAACAAGCCGAAATAAACAAAAAAATAGGGGGCATAGAAACCGTCTTTTTATGCTCAGATCCACAATTCGAAAGCATCTCTTCGAGCATTGTTCGAGAGCTTATCCACTTTGGTAGAGATGTTTCTGACATGATGATATAATGCAATGCAAACGAAATCAACCCATAGTTACAACGCATAAAAACAAGATATATGATAACATATAACAGCGAAAAGGTGAAAATGCCTAAGATAAAAAAAAGAGAAACCACTGCTTGGATTAAACAAGTGGCACAAAGCTATGGCAAAAAAGTGGGCGACATTGGTTATATGTTCGTTGATGATGAAAAGATATTAGAGGTGAATAGAGAATATCTTCAACACGACTATTATACCGATATCATCACTTTCGACTATTGTGAAGACGATGAATTGAATGGCGATTTGGTGATTTCTCTCGACACAGTGCGCACCAATGCAGAGCTATTTGGAAAGACTTACGAAGAAGAACTCTATCGAGTTATTATTCATGGAGTGCTCCATTTAATAGGAATAAACGACAAAGGTCCTGGCGAAAGAGAAATTATGGAGGCTGCAGAGAATAAAGCTTTGGCTTTAAGAGAGCAGTAGGAGCAAGACTAAGAAGTGTTTCTTGTGGCACAACACCATATAGGATAGAAAATAATAGAAATAGATTAAACAGATTTTTTCGTTAAAATAAATAACGATTACTTTGTAATGTGCCGATAATTTCGGAACTTTGCATTTCATCTTCGAAGATATTTATGCGTAAAGTAATAGGAATTGGCGAGTCGGGTCTCGACATTATATTTAGAAATGAACAACCAATTGCGGCGGTTCCAGGTGGTTCTACGTTCAATGCACTTATCTCTTTAGGTCGTTCGGGCATATCTTGTAACTTCATAAGTGAGATAGGTAACGATAGAGTAGGGATGACAATAAAACACTTTTTGCAAGATAATGGTGTAAACATCAATAATATTAGTAGTTTTCCCGATAGCAAATCGTCTGTGTCATTGGCTTTTCTCGATGAGCAAAACGATGCAGAATACATCTTTTATAAGAATCAACCACACGATCAACTCGATTTTTCTTTCCCAGAAATAGCACCAGATGACATCGTAATATTTGGTTCTTTCTATGCCGTAAACCCCACAATACATCATCAAGTGATTGCTCTTTTAGAGCATGCACGCAACAATGGGGCGATAATTTATTACGATGTGAATTACAGAAGCTCGCATCGTAACGAGGTAATGAAGATTACTCCCAATCTAATTGATAACCTTGAGTATGCAGATATCGTTCGAGGTAGTCGTGAAGACTTTGAAGTTGTATATAAAAAGGATAACCCCGACACCGTATATAAAGCCGAAATAGCATTCTATTGCAAAGACTTTATCTACACAAATGGTGCCGAAAACATCGTGCTAAGAGGCAAAAATGACTTCAAAAAAGAATATCCTGTAGTTCAAACAAATACAGTTAGCACAATAGGAGCAGGCGATAACTTCAATGCAGGCTTCATTTTTGGACTCATAAAAAACAATATTACCCGCCAAATGATAAGCGATGGCTTAACAGAAACACAATGGAACGAGTTGATGAGCTATGCAACTCGATTCTCAGCCAATTGCTGTGAGGATATATATAACTATATTTCAAAGGACTTTGGTGCACAAATGAATCTAACTTTAAATAAATAATAGATATGATTGAAATAAAGAATAGCGTTTATTATGTAGGTGTTAACGATAGAAACAAAGCTCTTTTCGAAGGCTTATGGCCACTACCTGATGGCGTATCGTATAACTCTTATTTGATAGTAGACGAGAAAGTGTGTTTGATTGACACTGTAGACGTAGCATTTTTTCCACAGTTTTTAGACAACATTCGTGCCGTTATTGGCGACAGACCCATTGACTATATCGTTATAAACCACATGGAACCAGACCATAGTGGGTCGCTTGGACTAATGAGAAAGTATTATCCTAATGTTGAAATCGTGGGTAATAAAAAGTCATTCCAGTTGCTTAAAGGCTTCTATGGCATATCTGATAAGGAACTAGAAGTGAAGAATGGTGATGAATTGAACTTGGGTTCGCACAACTTAAAGTTCTTTTTGACTCCAATGGTGCATTGGCCTGAGACCATGATGACACTCGATACAACCGACAATATCTTGTTCTCTGGCGACGGCTTTGGTTGCTTTGGAGCTTTAAATGGAGGTGTTATCGACGAGGAAATCAATTGCGATGAGTTCTGGTTAGAGATGGTTCGCTACTATTCTAACATCGTTGGAAAGTATGGAATACCTGTTCAAAACGCCTTAAAGAAGTTTGTTAACGAGCAAGTAGATTATATTTGCCCCACACATGGACCAGTTTGGCACCAATATAAAGAGAAAGTGATGGAGGAATACGACAGAATGAGTCGCTATGACACTGAAGAAGGCATCGTAATATGCTATGGAACGATGTATGGACACACCGAATCGATGGCAGAATGTATTGCAAAAGCCGCTTCTTTAGCTGGAATTAAGAACATAAAGGTATACAATGTGTCTAAAACTCACCACTCTTACATTCTAAGAGACGTGTTCAGATACAGAGGTTTAATTGTTGGTGCACCAACATACAACACTGGTTTGTATCATGAAATGGAGGTTTTGCTCAGCGAAATCGCCAATAGAGACATTAAAAACCATGCAATTGGCTGGTTTGGAAACCATGGTTGGGCTTCTAAGGCAGTAGGAAAGATTGCAGAATGGAACGAAAATCATTTGAAATTCGAGCCAGTAGGCGAACCCGTAGATATGCTTCAATCTTTAGATGAGGATTCAACTGAGCGTTGTAAAGCATTGGGAAGAGCTATGGCAGAATATCTAATAGCACAAAGAGGCTAAGCAAACAGCATAGAGAAGAAAGGTGATAAGGCAACGTATCACCTTTTCTTCTCTTTTTTTTATGATAGTATTACAGCTCAAAAACATTGCAACAATAGCGCAGAGCATTCATTTTTCGCAACGCATATTATTGCATTCGCAGGGCAACGAGGCACTATTTTGCTTGCAAGCGTGTTGCCCTTGTCACACAAGTATACCGACATTCTTTTAAAAAGAGCCACCCCTTTGGTTGCCATCGCATAGCCACACCATTGAAAGCGGACAAGAATTAAAAAGAAAAATATAGTGATATGATGAAAATAAAGAAGTTAGGTTTATTGCCACTCATTATTATTTCGATTATAGTAGGCATCGCCTTAGGAAACGTTTTGCCTCTTGAGGCAGTTCGAGTGTTCACCACTTTCAATGCACTTTTCAGTCAGTTCCTCGGTTTTATGGTACCTTTAATCATCGTAGGACTCGTTACTCCAGCTATAGCCGATGTGGGAAAAGGAGCCAAGAAGTTGCTTTTAATTACGGTGTTGTTGGCTTATTGCGACACCGTTTTGTCGGGATTGCTCTCTTATGGCGTTGGTTCGTGGCTCTTTCCGAGCTTAATCAACACCAAAGAAACCTTTGAACAGGTGAAGAGTGCCACAGCCATTGAACCTTATTTTACCATCAATATCCCCGCATTGTTCGATATAATGAGCGGTTTAGTGTTCTCGTTCATAGCTGGACTCTGTATCACTTCGCAGCGTTTAAACAACCTTTATGGCGTGTTTAGCGACCTTTCTAAGGTGGTAGATGCCGTTATTCGAAACGTAATTATCCCCATTTTGCCACTCTACATCTTCGGTATTTTCTTGAATATGACCTATAGTGGCGAGGTGTATCACATGATATTGGTATTTGCAAAGATTATCGTTGTGATTTTTGCCCTACACATCATCATTCTATTATATCAGTTTAGCATTGCAGGAACCATCGTAAAGAAAAATCCTTTTGTGCTACTTAAAACCATGCTTCCTGCCTATTTCACCGCATTAGGCACCTCTTCGTCGGCAGCAAGCATACCTGTTACCTTGCAACAAACCATGAACAATGGTGTGTCGAAAGGCATTGCAGGCTTTGTTGTGCCCCTTTGTGCCACCATTCACATGTCGGGTTCGGTGATGAAGATAACCGCTTGCGCCCTCACTATCTGCATTTTGAATGGTATGCCACACAACTTTATGCTCTTTTTCGGCTTCATTCTCCTTTTATCCATCATGATGGTGGCTTCACCAGGCGTTCCTGGAGGCTCTATTATGGCAGCTTTAGCCCCTCTTGCCAGCGTTCTTGGCTTCGATAGTGAGGCTCAAGCCTTGATGATTGCCTTGTATATTGCCATGGATAGCTTTGGAACAGCCTGCAATGTAACAGGAGATGGAGCGATAGCTCTTATCGTTGAGAAAGTGACAAAGAATTCAGTTGAGGAATAAGCTCATTTTCAACGGCTTACAATAATGTTGCTTTTAGGTTGCAAACTCATTGATTTTGAGGCGAAAAAGCGTTGCTATTGCGGTGTAATAACGTTGCTTTTGAAAGGGGAAGAAAATGAGTTGAAAAGACGAAGAAATATGGATTGCGCTCGTTGAATGTTGCCCTGCTCGTTGAACTTCTGAATAATAATCAATAAAAAACATCTTTATGCAAAATAAAATCGCTTCAATCCTCTTCTTATTGCTCGTTGTTATCAATGCGAATGCGCAAAAGAAGGTAGACACCAACACCTCGATAGAGCAACAAGGAATGGTAGATATTCATTCACTCGACAAGACAATTCGAGTGAGTTTGATGTATTCTCGCTCGAATAACTTCACTGGTGAGGTGCTTTATACCGACCTTACAAAGGCTTATCTTCACCCTCTTGCAGCCCATGCGTTGGTAAAGGCGCAGGCAAAGCTGAAAGAGTTGCGCCCCGATTTGAGCTTGATTATCTTCGATGCAACACGCCCAATGAGCATACAACAAAAGATGTGGGACAAGGTTAAGAACACTTCTAAAGACATATATGTGAGCAATCCTGCCAATGGAGGAGGGCTTCACAACTATGGTTTGGCAGTGGATATCAGCATTTGTAAGCTCAATGGCGACACGATCACAATGGGAACGAAGGTCGATCACATGTCACTCGCATCGCATGTAGACAATGAAAATAACTTAGTGGCAAAGCGAATCATCACCAAAGAGGCGCAACGAAACCGTGAACTCTTGCGTTTGGTGATGCAACATGCAGGTTTTAAGCCCTTGAGAACAGAGTGGTGGCACTTTAATTTTAGAACTCGTGCCCAAGCAAAGCAGTTTTTTAAAGTGGTGAAATAAATAAGTTTAAAGCAATTGGAGCATCTTTTGTATTTGAAAAACAAAGAATTTTTATGTTAAAATAAGGCGGGGAATAAAGCTTTTATTTTGTTCTTTGGGTATATTCTTTTATCTTTGCAAGCAGATTGATGCAATTTTTATATCTAGATTTAGTGTCGATTAAAAGATCTTTTGATATAAAAATAATAAAAAAAAAGGACCTTTATGCTCACGCACCATGGTCCCTTTTAAACTTAAAATATATTTAGTATTGAATAAAAAATGTCTTCTTCTATCATTACTGCTTAATGTTTGGCAGTAAAATATTTTTCTGTTTATAGCTTTTAATGCAGCTTTTGTAATGAAATATCAATAAAAAGCAATATGATATTGCAATATATCAATTCTATTTTCATTTGTTTTGAAATTCAAAAAAGTGCTTTGCGCTAATTTATTTTTAGTTAATTTTATTATAGTAGTTATATTAGTATAGCACTCAAAAAATAAAAACTACTGAAAAAAAAGTAAACTTTTTTGTGAAAAGGGAAGAAATTATCTTGCGACTAGAAAATTATACCAACAAAAACCTCTGTAAAATGTAATTTATTTGCTAAAAAGTTAGCCACATTTTATATCGTTTAAAATTTCATTATTACGTATATTTTTTATATCTTTGCAAAGATATATTTACTGAAAGATAACATGTCAGAAAATCAAAACATAGGAAATAACTATTCGGCGAGTAACATTCAAGTGCTCGAAGGATTAGAAGCAGTTCGTAAACGTCCTGCAATGTATATAGGAGACATTAGCGAAAAGGGTTTACATCACCTCGTTAATGAAACAGTAGATAACTCTATTGACGAGGCAATGGCAGGTTATTGTACTGATATTGAGGTAACAATCAACGAAGATAACTCAATAACTGTGCAAGATAATGGTAGAGGTATTCCTGTAGATATGCACGAAAAGTTGCATAAATCAGCTCTTGAAGTAGTTATGACCGTGTTACATGCGGGTGGAAAGTTTGATAAAGGCTCGTATAAAGTAAGTGGTGGACTTCATGGAGTGGGTGTTTCTTGTGTCAATGCATTGTCAACTCACATGAAATCTCAAGTATTTCGTGATGGAAAGATTTATCAACAAGAATACGAACAAGGTAAACCTCTTTATCCAGTAAAGGTAGTTGGAGAGACAACTCTTCGTGGAACACGTCAACAATTCTGGCCAGATCCAAACATATTCACTACCACTTTATATAAATGGGACATCATTTCACGTCGTATGCGCGAGCTTGCTTACTTGAATGCAGGCATTAGAATTACTCTAACCGACTTGCGTTTAGATGAAGAAGGCAAAACACGTAGAGAGGAGTTCTATGCTCAAGATGGCTTGAAAGCATTCGCAAGATACATCGATAGACACAGAACACATCTTTTCGATGATGTTATTTATCTTAAAACAGAAAAGAACAACGTGCCAATCGAAGTGGCAGTGATGTATAATACCGATTATTCTGAGAACATACACTCGTATGTTAACAACATTAATACAATCGAAGGTGGTACCCATCTCACTGGTTTTAGAATGGCTTTGACACGTACTTTGAAAGCATATGCAGACAATGATCCCGTAATTTCAAAGCAAATAGAAAAAGCAAAGATTGAGATTGCAGGCGAAGACTTTAGAGAAGGACTCACAGCTGTTATCTCTATCAAAGTAGCAGAGCCACAATTCGAAGGTCAAACCAAAACAAAACTGGGCAATAGTGAGGTCTCTGGAGCTGTACAACAAGCGGTTGGAGAAGCATTAGCCGATTATCTTGAGGAGCATCCAAAGGAAGCAAAGCTTATATGCGATAAGGTTATATTAGCCGCTACCGCACGTATTGCAGCACGAAAGGCAAGAGAAAGCGTTCAAAGAAAGAACCCAATGACTGGCGGAGGCTTACCTGGTAAGTTAGCAGACTGCTCTAATAAAGACCCAAAAACATCGGAAATATTCCTCGTTGAGGGTGATTCTGCGGGCGGTTCGGCTAAACAAGGACGTGATAGATACTGCCAAGCGATTCTACCTTTGCGTGGAAAGATACTTAATGTCGAAAAAGTTATGTGGCATAAGGTCTTCGAAAGCGAGTCGGTAATGAACATTATTCAAAGTATTGGTGTTCGTTTCGGAGTAGAAGGAGAAGACGATAAAGAAGCAAATATCGACAAGTTGCGTTACGATAAGATTATTATTATGACCGACGCCGACGTCGATGGATCGCATATCGACACTCTTATCATGACTCTTTTCTATCGTTTCATGCCTAAAGTGATACAAGAAGGTCACCTTTATATTGCAACTCCACCTCTATACTTGTGTAGTTACAAGAACAAAGAGAAAGAATATTGCTATACAGAGCAACAAAGACAAGCCTTTATTGATAGACATACAGAAGGCAAAGACGATTCAAAGAGCATCCACGTACAACGCTATAAAGGTCTTGGAGAAATGAACCCAGAACAATTATGGGAAACAACAATGAACCCTCAAACACGACTTTTAAAGCAAGTTACAATTGAGAACGCTGCCGATGCAGATGAAATTTTCTCAATGTTGATGGGAGATGACGTTGAACCACGTCGTGAATTTATAGAACAAAACGCTACTTATGCGAATATAGACGCATAAAAGCACGTTATAACATGCCCTCTCTTACCCTCAAAGTACAGAGAGGGCATATTTGTTTCTACACCTTTTTATATAACGGCACTTGTGCCATTGCAATCTAAAAGTATTGCTTTTGCGGTCTAATCTCATTGCTTTTGATGGGTAATATCAATGCTATTGCAGTGCAATAACATCGCTTTTTCAGGATAAGAAAAAAGTCGTTATAAGATAACGACAAAAGAGGATAGAAAGCAAGAGAAACCTTTTAGAAACCTACCTCAATTCTTCAATAGTTCAATTAGTAACAATAAATCTCTTAAACAATGAAAAGACAACTTATATTATTAGCCCTGTTGACTTGTGCTTTGCATCTAATGGCACAGCAACTCCCCTTAAAAGTATGGTTTAAAACGCCTGCATCGTATTTCGAAGAGGCTTTTCCTATCGGTAATGGAAAGCTCGGTGCGATGGTTTATGGAGGAGTTTTACAAGACAGAATGTATCTAAACGACATCACATTGTGGACAGGAAAGCCTGTAGATCGTACCGTTGATGCCGACGCTCACAAGTGGATTGAACCCATAAGAGAAGCACTTTTCAATGAAAACTATCGTTTAGCAGACTCGTTACAGCTAAAAGTTCAAGGCTCTAACTCACAATATTTCCAACCATTGGCAACCCTTTTGTTCGAAAATGGCAATCAACAAGCATATAAAAACTATAAACGTTCACTCAATTTAGATAACTCTACCGTGCTCATTAGCTACGAACAAGGTGGTGTGAAGTATCAAAGAGAAGTGTTTGTATCGAACCCAAGTAAGGTTATTGCCATGCGTTTAACAGCCAGCAAGGCACAATCAATCAGTTGTAAACTCAAACTTACAGCCCTCATTCCACATCAAGCGCAAGCCGTTAAAAATGGCATTAAGTTCACAGGACACGCTCATGGCGAGGCAAAAAACAGCATACACTTTTGCACTTTGTTGCATGTTGTGAACAAAGGTGGAACGGTTGAAACCACAGACAGCACACTTTCCATCAGCAAAGCCA
Organism: Prevotella sp.; assembly: GCA_052173735.1. Classification (GTDB taxonomy): domain Bacteria; phylum Bacteroidota; class Bacteroidia; order Bacteroidales; family Bacteroidaceae; genus Prevotella. The sequence continues at coordinate 58,736 of JBQMYA010000001.1, read as the reverse complement.
CCGAAGCAGTGGTGTACATCGTTAACGAAACCAGTTTCAATGGATATGATAAACACCCCGTTTTGCAAGGTGCTCCTTATCAAGAGATGGCAAACAGCGATTTGAAAGGTGTGTTGGCAAGTTCTTACAATGCCATAAAAGCACGTCACATTGCCGACTATCAACGCTTGTTTAAGCGAGTTTCTCTGCAACTCGATGGCAGTTCAATCGACAATGTGCGCACAACAGAAGAACAATTGAAAGACTATACACTCAAAAAAGAAGATAACAAGTATTTAGAAACACTCTACTTCCAATTCGGTCGTTATCTTCTTATCTCAGCATCACGCACAAAAGGCGTTCCAGCTAACCTGCAAGGACTATGGACTCAGCGTCTTTTCTCTCCATGGAGAAGTAACTATACCGTTAATATTAACTTGGAAGAGAACTATTGGCCCGCTGAAGTTGCTAACCTTTCAGAGATGTTTCAGCCCCTTAACACATTCTTAAAAGGACTTGCCGACACTGGTTCTGCCACCGCAAAGAACTACTATGGCATCAATAAAGGATGGTGTGCGGCTCACAATTCGGATATTTGGGCAATGTCAAACCCTGTTGGAGAGAAGCGAGAAAGCCCCGAATGGGCAAACTGGAACATGGGTGGTGCATGGCTAATGAGCTCACTTTGGGAACATTATCTATACAATCAAGATGTGAATTACTTGCGTAATGAGGCTTATCCATTGATGAAAGGGGCTTCAGAGTTTATGCTTCAATGGATTATTCCCAATCCAAAAAATCCTCAAGAAATCATCACTGCGCCTTCAACTTCACCCGAAAACGAATATGTTACCTCAACAGATGGTTATCATGGAACCACCTGTTATGGTGGAACGGCAGACCTTGCGATATTAAGAGAGCTGTTTAATAACACTGCAAAGGCTGCTGAAATTCTTGGAGTTGATAAAGATTTGCAACGCGATTTGTTGCAAGCTGTGGAGCGTTTCCACCCTTATACCGTTGGAAAGAATGGAGATTTGAACGAATGGTACTATGATTGGGACGACTATGACATTCATCATCGTCATCAAACTCACCTCGTTGGACTTTATCCAGGGCACCATTTATCACCCGAAGAAACTCCTGTTATTGCACAAGCAGCACGCAAAACGCTCGAAATGAAAGGCGACAAGACAACAGGTTGGAGTACAGGTTGGAGAATAAACCTATGGGCTCGCCTAAGAGATAACAAGCAAGCGTATCACGTTTACCGCAAACTTTTGAGCTATGTGTCGCCAGATGGCTATAAAGGAGCAGACAGAATGGGTGGCGGAGGCACTTATCCTAACTTGTTTGATGCCCATCCACCATTCCAAATTGATGGTAACTTCGGTGGCACCGCAGGCGTTTGTGAAATGCTATTGCAAAGCGGTGACGGTGTGATAGAATTACTTCCAGCTTGTCCAGAGCCATGGAAAAGTGGTAAAGTAAACGGCATTAAGGCTCGAGGAGGATACGAAGTGTCGTTCAGTTGGCAACAAGGTGCAGTGAAAACCATCGCAGTTAAGAGCCTAAAAGCAGGTAAGGTAGATGTGAAGTGCAATGGAAAGGTTTATAAATTAACCTTCAAAGGTGCAGGAAATCAAAACATAAAGTTATAAAATAACGTTCTTTTTATAAAGGTGTAGGGGGCTTTTAACGGGGCAACTTACACCTTTCTTTCAATCAATTTGTAGTGAAATAGACTTGAACTCGTGTGCATACGTAAGTCGTTAGTGACGAGTTAATTATCTAAATAGATGTAGACTGATGCGTGGTTTCGTTTGTATCATCGTTTTATTGCTCAATTCTTTCGTCTTAAAAGCGCAAGAAGGAGGAGCTTATTGGATTACTCCTTTTCGACAATGTTTTGCCGAAGAGGTGGTGTTTGTGCGCAACTTGTTCCTCGAAAGCAAGTCGTTAAAGGCGCAAATAACCATTGCTAGCGAGCAACAATTCACGCTTTTTGTTAATCAACGCAACGTTTCTACTGCCGTATTAGAGCCTTTTCGCCCCTCGCCATCATTGAGTGTCAAAGCGCAAAGCTACGATATTACCCACTTTTTGCACCCAGGAAACAACACCATAGCCATCGTTTGTACGCCTCAAAGCAATGCACTTTCGCAACCAACGATTGTTGTTGATGGTGCAATAACCGACAAATGGAATCGCACCAAGCGTGTTATTAGTAACCAAGAGTGGTATTGTTTGTTTACAGGAGCATTTTGGAACGACGACGATCAATGGGTGATGAGCCAAGGAAACAATCTTCATTCGCTTTTAGAAGACACGTCTTTTCAACTCAATTGCATGCCCGTTGTGACTACCAAGGCTGCTTCTGCAGGCTTATTGGTGCCCAGTTGGACTCCAACTCACGTCGAAACCCATTATAAAGTGGTTAAAACCCTCATCCCAAGGCAGATATATCAGTCGTCAGATATAGCCCTTTTTGTGTTCGATAAACCTTTTAATGGCTTTATAAGAATCACCTTTCGAGACACAAAATCGGGCGAATGGATATGTGCCAACAACGTTTTTTACAGGTGTTTAGGGGTTTACGACGAGCAACTTTCTATCAATAATGAGCGCAAACAATATAAAGATGTAGTGATTTGGGGCGATAGTTCATTTGCAATATCGCAGATAACGAAGGTCGAAGGACTTGTCGTTAAACCGCAAACGAAAGTCTGTTTTCAATCAAGAACGCATTAGTTTATTTGTTAAAACAAACAAAAGAAACGCTATTTATATCGTTCTCGTAACGCTAAATTAGTATATTTGTAAAACAAGGGTATTTCTATTGAAGTATATCTACTAAGTCTTTATAAAGAAAGACTTACAACATTAAATATCAGAAATAAAGATAATAAGGATGAAATCGAAAGTAATATTGGATAACGTCACGGTAGATACCATTCTAGAAAAAGGCAGATGTAGTCATATTGATCGTGATATGGTGATGCTTGAACATATCGACGATATGCCCAAAAGCAATCAACCACGTCGCATGGGCTGTCTTTTCTTGGCAATATGTTTGCGTGGTTCAGCCTCATATACAGTGGATACCATTCGCTATGACGTAAAAGCCAACGACCTAATCATCATCAGTGAAGGGCAAATTATTAGCGATTACACTGTCAGTCGTGATTGTATGGGCATGGCATTTATGCTTTCTCATCAGTTTTTTAACGACATTGTGAAAGACATTACCGAATTAACTTCACTCTTTTTATTCTCTAGAACCCATCCTGTTTGTAATCTTTCATCGAACGAAGTTTATACCATTAGTAGCTATTATAGCTTCATTAAGAATAAAACCGATAACACCGACCATCATTTTCGTAAGGATATCGTTCGCTCTTTGTTCACTGCTATGATCTATGACATCAGTAATGCCATTTATAGAATACAGAATTTAGGCAACAGAAAGTACACAAGAGCAGAAGATATATTCAACAAATTCATTCGACTTGTAGAGCTTCATTTCCGCAGAGAGCGTCGAGTTAGCTGGTATGCAGATAAACTTGACATCACAGCTAAATATCTTTCAGAAAGTGTTAAGCAAGTAAGTAAGCGCACACCGAATGAATGGATAGATAATTATGTAACCATTGCGTTGCGTGTTTTGTTGCGAAATACGAGCAAAAGTATCAAAGAAATAACCCAAGAAATGAACTTTCCGAACCAGAGTTTTTTAGGAACTTTCTTTAAAGAGCACGTTGGAATGACACCAAGTCAGTATCGAAAAGGCAAAAGCGACGAATAGTTTGCAAGCTACTTATTGTTCGATTGTGACAGAAAAATATAACGATAGGACGAGAAGAGAATAGATTATCAATTCTTTTCTCGCCCTCTTTTTATACCTCTTGCTCTGCCTTCGTGTTGCAGTTCGATAGACCTTTGTCTTCAATGTTTAATATCTTGTAATGCAGAGATATCGTCTTTTTATTGGAAGAGGGCATAAACGAATAGTTTTATTAACTTCTTTTATCTTTTATGAGCGTTGATATAAATTTACATTCTAAATCGTTTTGTACTTCTTTTGCCCCTCTTATAGTCTTATTGAGGGTGAAGGTAAAAGCAGTTTGGGCTGAGAACGAAAGTAAAAACACTGCTTTTGTGCATGTAGAATGAGAATGATAGAGAACAGAAAGTGGAGAGGTGAGTGTGTTATGAACGATGAATGGGAAAATAAAAGCGTTGATTATTGTGCGACGTTGGGGTGATTTCTGCATGATTGTTGATAAATAAAGCCTTTAGATGGGATGTATTTGAAAAAGAAAAAGCAGTATTATTGCAAGGTGAAAGCATTGGTATTGTTGTGTAAAAGCAATGCTATTGCACACAAAAAGCAATCATTTTGCATTGTTTTTCGTCGCTTTTCTCTTTTTTCTTGTATCGATATCGCCTTGCAATTTTTCTGAAAAGACATTTCTATTGTTTCTCTTTTTTTTAATAAAAAGGCAGAGGGCGTGTCTTGAATAAAATCGAAAATTTACACTCTTTTTGCTCTGCCTGTTTGTGATATGTTAACAATTTATCCGAAGATAAGTATTAAAACATTTTAATTTGTACATTTGGGGCAGTCTTGTTGTTTATCTTCTTTTGTCACTTCTTTGTAGTATTTTATAACAAAACACACCTCCTTATTGCAGAATATTCGTTATTTTTGCAATTAATACACGTGTTGTTGGTCTTTTATATTTATAAAAGCCGTCGTCAACATCGAACTAAAAACAACCTTTTTTGAGAGGTTATAAACTCTGGAAATATGGCAACAGAAATACAAATCATCAACAAAAGTAAGCATGCTCTTCCACAATATGCCACCGAACTAAGTGCAGGAATGGACCTAAGAGCCAACATCAGCGAACCCATTGTGTTGCGTCCGCTCGAAAGGACCCTTGTTCCTACGGGCTTATTTATGGCACTTCCAGCAGGAGTTGAGGCGCAAGTGCGCCCAAGAAGTGGCTTAGCTTTAAAGCATGGAATAACTGTTTTAAACACACCTGGAACCATTGATGCCGATTATAGAGGCGAGTTGATGGTGCTGTTGGTGAACTTTTCGAATGAAGAATTTGTGATTAACGATGGCGAACGCATTGCTCAAATGGTAATTGCACAACACTGCACTGCCGAATTTACGCTGGTTGAAGAACTTGATAGCACCGAACGTGGTTGCGGAGGATATGGACATACAGGTGTGAAATAGTTGCTTTGAAAACATCACTAACAACGTATTTAAACATAACGAACGATTAAAAACGAAAGAAATAGCGAGAAATGAAAAAGAAAAACACTGGCTTAAAAACTCTTATTGCATTGGTAGTGCTTTTAGCAACTTGTGCTATTGAAACGTATGCGCAAGATAAAAAGACTTTAAAGAGTGAGGCTGTAGACCCTAATTCGCTATTGACAGAAAGCGAAAAGAATAGTAATTTCTACTTTCTTGATGCCGTTCGATATCATCTTAAAGCACAAGACGACTCGGCACTTGTGGCACTTAGCAAGGCAATAGAGTTGGATAGAAAAAACGAAAACGTTCTTTTTTATCGTGCAAGAATCAACGCAGAGAGCGGAAAAGATAGTCTTGCACTCATCGATTGCGCCAAGGCAGCAGAGCTAAATCCTAATAATCGTGATTATAAAGACTTGTTGGGTTATTGCTATCTCAAGCAACAAAAATTCGATAAAGCCATTCCTTTATACGAAGAAATGGTGAAAAACGAGAAAGCTAATACGCAAACACTCAACCTATTGCTCTATATGTATCGTCAAAAAGAACGATATGATGATGTGTTGCGCATCTTAACTGAACTCGAAAATATAAGCGGAAAGAGTGAAGAATACATGCTTGCAAAGGTTCAGGTGTATGAGATGCAGGGCAAAAAGAAAGAGGCTTATAACGTGTTAAAGCAATATGCTGACGAGAATAAACATAATATCGACAATCAATTGATGCTTGCCAATTGGTTGATGAACAAAGATCGAAAGAAAGAAGCATTTGTTATTTTCTCGAAATTGTTAAAGAGTCATCCCCAAGATCCTGGTGTGTTAGAATCGGTTTACGATTATTATGTGGCAACAAACAATGCTATTAAGGCGCAAGAGGTGCAAAATAACATTCTTTTAAATGCTCACACGCCTTATCAAACCAAAGAAAGTATCTTTAAACGCCTTCTTCTTGAAAGCGAAAATAATAAAGTAGACAGCACAGTGATGCTGAACTTGCTTGATAAAATGATAGCCGTTAATCCTAAAGACGTTCAAGTGATGGAGCTAAAGGTAGGTTATATGATTGTAAAACGAATGCCTCAAGACAGTATCAATGTCCTTTTAGCTCGTATATTAACGCTTAGTCCTGGTAGAGACAACGTGCGTTTTGAACTGATTAAAGATGCTTGGGAGCATCAAAAGTGGGATGATGTGATACAATTATCAAAAGAAGGGGTAGAGAAATCACCTAGTTTCTTAGCTTTTTATTATTTTCTTGGCTTATCATACATACAGAAAGACCAGTCGAAAGAGGCACTTCAAACGCTTTTAAAGGCTGTAGAACAAGTGAATAACGAAAGCGAACCAAAGGTAGTTGCAGACTTCTATTCTATCATTGGCGACCTCTATGAAAAGCAAGAGAATAGAGACAAGGCGTTCGAAGCATACGAAAAGTGTCTTGAATGGAACCCTAATCACATCAATACATTGAACAATTATGCTTATTTCTTAAGCGAAAAGGGTCAAGATTTGGATAAAGCTGCATCGATGAGTCTAAAGACTGTGATGGCAGAACCAAAGAATTCGACTTACTTAGACACCTATGCTTGGATCTTATTTATGCAGAAACGCTATCCAGAAGCATTGGAATATATCGAAAAAGCCGTAGCAAACGACTCACAAGAGAGTATTAGTGCGGTAGTATTAGAGCATGCTGGAGACATCTCTTTTATGGCTAATGATGTGCAAAAAGCCCTTCAATATTGGGAAAAGGCATTGGCAAAAGATGGCAATAACAAGCTACTTAAGCAAAAAATCAAACAAAAGCAATATATAAAAGAATAATATTGATGGCATTTTTACATGGAGATTACCAATGAAAGAAATGCGATTAAATTTTAAAAACCAATGAAGTGAAGATACAAAGGAAGATGATTCGTATGAAAGGAATAAACAATCAACAATACAAACAACTGCAATTGAAAGCAATTACGATGCTTTCTGCGGTGTTGTTGCTTAGTGCTTGTGGCGCAAAAAAGCAGCTTGTGAAAGACAATAGCAAGGTGGTTGCCGTGAACAACACCACAACAGCACCTCAAGTAGCAAAGAAAGAAAACAGCGAAGCATTGCTAAAACTTGCCTTTATACAAAAAGTTGCCGACACAAAGGTGTTTAACGACAATATAACTGGGTCGATGTCGTTCTCATTAAACGCAGGAAATAAGTCTATAAACCTACCTGGTTCAATCAAAATGCGCAAGAATAAGGTTATTCGTTTGCAACTATTTATTCCTCTATTAGGTACCGAAGTGGGTCGATTAGAGTTCACGCCCGAATACGTTCTCGTTGTAGATCGCTTGCATAAAGAATACATTAAGGGCGATTACTCACAGATAGACTTCCTTAAAACCAATGGATTGAATTTTTATAGTCTGCAGTCTTTGTTCTGGAACCAATTGCTTTTGCCAGGTCAAAACAATGTAACAGAAAGCGACTTAAAGAAATATGACGTGAAATTAGCAACCGATAACGCATCTCAAAACATCATTACTTTCTCGAAAGACAAGTTCAAATACGAGTGGAAAGCCGACAAAACAGATGGCAGAATAAGTGATGTTGCAGTGCAATACAATAGTGCCGACCACGGAACATCATTGCTAACATGGAAATATAACAACTTTAAAAGCGTGGGAGTAAAGTCGTTTCCAGCTGAACAAGAATTCCAGTTAAGCACCAATGCCATGCAAAAACAAAAGCAGGCAACCATCAAAATATCAATGAATGAAGTAAAAACCGACAGCGATTGGGAAGAAAGAACAACCCTATCAGATAGATATAAAAAGATAGAAGCACAAGATGTGTTAGGTAAAATCATGTCGGCAGGCTTCTAAAACGGCATCACTTGCAAGGCAAGTCCATTGCAACAAGAGGTCAAAGTCACGTCGAATAGAGCGCAAAAGCCCTCTTTTAGACGCTTCTTCTTTAGATATAATAATGTAAAGACATTATAAATTAAAAATGAAAAAACAACTCTTAGCACTTCTTCTGGTTGTATTTACAATGAGTTTATCGGCGCAAACACGTCGAAAAGCAACCAATTCACGTCATACAACCACCCCAAAAGTGATCACAAACAATAAGAAACGTACTGTAACACCTAAACACTCTGCTGCAAAGAGAACGACATCTAAAGGCAATGCAGCTAGCTATTCAACCCCAGCCATTAAGGGATTGCAGGCAGAACGCAATCAAATTCAACAAAAAATAAGGCAACAAGAGAAAGCATTACGTGCCAATCAAGCCGATGTAAAGAAGAGATTGCAAGACCTTTTAGTGCTTAATACACAGATAGACGAACGCCAAAAGAACATAGAAGGCATACAACAAGATATTCATGGTATTGATAATAACATTGGAATCTTAACAGTTCAGCTCCAAAACCTACAGAGTCAGCTCAATCAACATAAAGAAAAGTATATCAAATCGCTACGATATTCTGCCAAACATCATAACATTCAAGAGAATATGATGTTTATTTTCAGTGCCGAAAGCTTGACACAGCTCTACAGAAGAATGCGTTTTGTGAAAGAATATGCAGCCTATCAAAAGGCACAAGGCGACATTATCAAGCTGAAACAACAGCAAATTGGCGAGAAAAATCAGCAGTTGAATGTCGTGAAAGGACAAAAAAATACCCTACTTTATAAGGGAAAACAAGAAAAAAAGGCGTTAGAAGGACAGCAAGGAGAGCAAAAGAAAGTGGTAGCCTCATTGCAACAGCAACAAAAAACCATTCAAAGCGTCATTGCAGAGCAACGTAAAAAAGACGTAGAACTCAATAAAAAGATAGATGCTCTCATTGCAGAAGAAGTGGCAAAAGCCCGTGCTCGTGCTGCAGAAGAGACCAAACGACGTGCCGAAGCGGCTGCCGAAGCAAAGCGAAAGGCTGAAGAATTGGCTCGAAAAAAGGCAGCTGCAGAAGCTGTTGCACGTGAGAATGCAAAACGAATTGCCGAGGCAAAGGCTCGAGAAGAGCACTTAAAAGCTGAAGCAAAAGCTGCAGAAAGAGCCGAAGATATGGCAAAACGCAAGCAAGCAGAGCAACTTGCACGTGAAGCAGAGGCTGCTCGTGTTGCCACAGAACGTAAAGCTCAGGCAGAAGAAGAGCGCAATCAACGAGACATTTCGAATGCAAAAAAGAGCGTAGAAGATGCCCAACGCATGAATAGTGTAGACAGAATGTTGAGCGGAGGCTTTGAAGCTAACAAGGGAAGACTACCTATTCCTATCACAGGTAGCTACAAAATTGTGAGTCGTTTTGGTCAATATAATGTAGAAGGACTAAAGAATGTAACCCTAGATAATAAGGGAATAAACATCTTAGGCAATGCAGGTTGTCAAGCAAGAGCCATCTATGATGGTGAAGTGAGTGCAGTGTTTGGATTCAGTGGCTCAATGGTTGTGATGGTTCGACATGGTGCTTACATTTCAGTTTATTGTAACTTGCGTTCAGTAAACGTATCGAAAGGACAGAAAGTGTCTACTCGTCAAACGCTCGGAGCTGTGGGTTCAGATAATATTTTGCAGTTCCAACTACGTCGAGAAACAGCTAAATTGAATCCTGAAGCATGGCTCGGACGCTAAAATAACATCACACATGTAAAACAATGGTGTTGAGATGTTTAGACCATAGCAATATAGGTCAAAAACAAAAGCATAGATATTGCAGTGCAAAAGCATTGAGATTGCAGTATAAAATCAATGTTATTATCATCTAATAACAATGCTTTTGTAACGCTCTGTCAATCATCTTAATAAAAGAGCGCAATAATAACGAAAAATAAAAACAAAGAAATCAACAAATATGAACATAGCATTAATTGGGTATGGAAAGATGGGACACATGATAGAAGATGTGGCTCTGCAACGTGGACATCAAGTAGTTTGCAAGATAGATGTCGACAATCAAAACGATTTTGATAGCGAAGCATTTGCCAAAGCAGATGTTGCAATAGAGTTTACATCGCCCTCTACAGCCTATAATAATGTGAGAAAGGCATTCGAACACAATGTAAAAGTGGTGTCGGGAAGTACTGGTTGGTTCGAAGAACATAGAGATGAATTGGCAACTCTATGCAAAAACGAAGGTAAAACCTTGTTTTGGGCATCTAATTTCTCGGTTGGTGTGGCAATATTTGCAGCCCTTAACAAACGTTTAGCACAACTAATGAACGGCTTTCCACAATACGATTGCGTGATAGAAGAAACACATCACGTTCATAAAAAAGATGCTCCTTCGGGCACAGCCATCACTCTTGCCAACGAAATGGTGAAGCAATTAGATCGTAAAAAGCAATGGAAAAAGGGCTTGTTGATCACCGAAGAGGGTGTAACAGAGCCTGATTGCACCTTCACAACAAGCGATTTGCCCATCGATAGTATTCGTTTAGGCGAAGAAAATGGTACACACACCATTGCTTATGATAGCGAAGAAGATTCGATTACCATCACTCACAGTGCTCATTCTCGCAAAGGATTCGCACTCGGAGCGGTGCTTGCTGCCGAATATACTCAACAAAATACGGGCTTATTGGGCATCGACAACCTTTTTAATTTTTAGAAATTAACACATATTCAACAAGATATTAAAAGAGAAATTATGATTAGAAGAGAAGATAGAAAATTGAATATGAAGGTACAATGGACTAAGTTTATTGTCGTTACACTACTTTATTTGACCTTTTTATATTGGGTTAAAAGTTGGTTAGGACTCATTATTGTGCCCTTTATCTATGATGCTTACATCTCAAAAAAGATTCGTTGGCAGTGGTGGAAGGATGCAGAAGCACCCGTAAGGTTCGTTATGAGCTGGGTAGATGCATTGGTATTTGCACTCGTTGCGGTGTATTTCATCAATCAATTTTTCTTCCAAAACTATGTCATTCCATCGTCTTCGCTCGAAAAGTCATTGCTAACAGGCGACTATCTCTTTGTAAGTAAGTTGAGTTATGGACCTCGAATTCCTCAAACTCCATTAACTATGCCACTCACTCAGCACACCCTTCCTTTGTTTGGGTGCAAGAGTTACATCGATGTTCCACATTGGGACTATCGTCGTGTCGATGGTCTTGGAAACGTAAAGCTCAACGATATCGTTGTATTTAACTTTCCTGCGGGCGACACAATCATGAATGATTCACGCTGGCAAGCGGCAGATTACTATCAACAAGTGTATAGTTTGGGTAAGCAAATCTATGATCAAACAGCTCCAAACCCTGTTGATATCAACCAATTAAATACCGAACAGCAATATAATTTCTTTAAGGAACTATATGCAATGGGTCGCAATTACATTGCAAATCACCCTTCAGAATATGGTGATATCACTGCTCGTCCTACTGATAGACGTGAGAATTACGTTAAGAGATGTGTGGGATTGCCTGGTCAAACATTGCAAATTAAGAACCGAATTGTATATATTAATGGTAAAGCTAACAAGGAACCAGAGAATGTTCAATATACTTATTATGTGCGATTGAAGCAAACTCTGCCCGAAGAGCTTATCACTCAACTCGGAATCTCTAACGAAGATATTGCCTCTCTCAACACAAATGGATATCTTCCACTTACCTATAAGGCCGCAAAGGTATTGGCTTCGCAAAAAGATTTGGTTGCAAGTATCCGCTTAAACACTGATACTATCACTGGAGATGTTTATCCTTTGAATGCAGTTACAGGCTGGACACGAGACAACTATGGTCCTATTTGGATTCCAAAGAAAGGTTCTAGCGTTGAATTGAATATCAATAACATCGCAATATACGAGCGTCCGATTCGTGTTTATGAAGGAAACGACTTGAAAGTAACCAACGGAAAGATTTATATCAATGGTAAATTGGCTAATAAATACACCTTTAAGTTAGACTATTATTGGATGATGGGTGACAATAGACATAACTCTGCAGACTCTCGTTACTGGGGTTTTGTGCCCGAAGACCACGTTGTTGGTAAGCCAATATTTATTTGGTTCTCATCTGATCCCGATAGAAATGGATTCAAAGGAATACGTTGGAGCCGTATGTTTAACATGGTAGACAAAATTAAATAACACCTCTTTAAGATAGAAAGAGAAAAGAACAAAAGGCAGAAAGAAATACTCTTACAAGGGTATTACACTGCCTTTTTATCATAAACCGCATGATGAACAAGTGCATTCGATTTGCTCTTATCTTTGCAATAGCCCTTTTATTGGTGTTTATTGTACGCAGATGGGCATTCACCCTCTACCTTGTTTCGGTTGAAAAGGGTTCTCAAACCACTCAAAATACCGAGCTTGTGATGGTGAATAAGCTACCTCTTGCCCCCATTCAGCGTGGAGATAGGGTGCTGATGCACTGCAAAAATAGATATATAGGGCAGATAGTGGCTCTTCCTGGCGATACTATTACCATCGAAAAACAGCTCTTTGTGGTGCCAGTTCGCCCACAATGTCCATGCAGTTGTTGTGTAAATGGCGGCTATCTCGTGGTGAAATGCAATGGAAAAATGCATGTTGTTTGTCGCCACGACATTGAGGGAAGGGTGAAACACCTATTATTTCTTAACTTATGAGCAAAGCAATATTATCGTCAACATACTTCGGTCCGATTCAATGGTATCAGAAATTGGTGCGCCATTCCAATTGTTTTATAGAGCAACACGAAAGCTTTGTGAAGCAAACCTACCGCAATAGATGTGTCATTGCCTCTGCCAATGGACCTTTATCGCTCACTATTCCTGTTGAAAGGGGAGTGCAACCGCAAAGCAATGGCAAAACACTTATGAAAGACATGCGCATTAGTGACCATGCAAACTGGCGTCATGTGCATTGGAATGCCTTAGTTTCGGCTTATAACGACAGTCCTTTTTTTGAGTATTATGCCGACGATTTGCGCCCATTTTTCGAGAAAAAGTATCGTTTTCTCTTTGATTTTAACTGGGAGATCACTACAAAAATGTGTGAACTTCTACAGATTTCGCCCAACATTCAGCCCACAACAAGCTTTGTAGAGCCATGCGATGAAAACGATTTTAGAGAGCTTATTCGACCCAAAAACGCCCTTGTTGATCCCGATTTTACCTCAAAACCCTATTATCAAGTGTATCAACAGCGACATGGATTCTTAGAAAATATGAGTATTATTGACCTTCTTTGCAACCAAGGAAACGAGTCAATACTCTATCTTATATAACAAAACGCACTTTAATTTATTAAAACTTATCGTTATGGAACATACACATGAAGAGTTAGAACAATCTATTTTAGGACTCGTTTTATCTGCAATTCTCCTTGTTTCAGGCATTATTATTGACGCATTCCACGTTTCTTGGTTTGCTAACACATACGTTCGTTATCTTTGGTACATTGTTGCTTTCATTCCAGTAGGTAAAGATGTTATTCATATGGCATTGCATTCGTTGTATCATCGTGAGTGGATGGGCGAGCAAGTGCTGATGTCTGTGGCAGCAATAGGAGCCTTTGCCATTGGCGAATTGCCCGAAGCTGTGGCAGTGATGCTGCTCTATTGCATTGGAGAAGCATTGCAAGACAAAGCAGTTGACAAGGCAAGAGACCACATTAAGGCGATGCTTACATTGCAAACACATGCTGTGAGGGTGTTGAAGAACGACGAATGGGTGAGCGAAAAGCCCGAGAATGTAGAGATAGGAGATGTTGTTGAGGTGCTCCCAGGCGAGCAATTGGCACTCGATGGTTGTTTGATTACCAACGAAGCAACATTGAACATGGCGGCTATCACAGGCGAGTCGGTTCCCGTTTTGGTGCAAAGTGGAAAAGAAGTGTTTGCAGGTTCGATTGCCACCAACGCCAAGTTACAAGTAAAGGTCACCCGAAAAGCCGATCAATCTGCCATTGCTCGTATTATGAATATGGTGGAAGAGGCTGCCGAACGCAAGGCTCCTACCGATGTGTTTATACGTCGTTTTGCCAATAAATACACCCCAATAGTACTCATTTTGGCTCTGCTCACAGTGTTATTGCCCTTTGTTTATTCGCTCATCTCACCCCAATTCAACTACGAATTCAGCAGATGGCTTCATCGTGCGCTCATCTTTTTAGTAATATCTTGCCCTTGCGCACTGGTCATTAGCGTACCTTTAACCTATTTTGCAGGTATTGGTTCAGCTGCAAAGCGAGGCATATTGTTTAAGGGAAGTAATTTTATTGATGTGCTATCAGAGGTCGATACGGTGGTGTTTGATAAGACAGGAACGCTCACAACAGGCTCTTTTAAAGTAAAAGAGTGTTGCTTCGACAATCATAATCATCTAAAAACGGTGGCTATCATCGAGCAGAATAGCACCCATCCATTGGCAAAAGCTGTGACGAAAGGGGTAGAAATAGGCGATCATAAAGTAGAGATTGACACCTTAACAGAGCGTGCAGGCTATGGAATTGAAGCTCTTATTGCAGGTGAAAAATGGTTGGTTGGAACCACAAAGCTACTTGAAAAGCACGCAATAGCCGTACCCTCGCATCTCACTTCCTTAGCTTCTACGCTGGTTGTGTGTGCTTATAACAACGAATATGTGGGTCATATCGTGTTAGAAGACGAGCTAAAAGACGATACTGCGCAGCTTGTTGAGGCGTTAAAAGCCGTTGGAGTGCATAAAACAGTGGTGCTTTCGGGCGATAAAGAGGCTCTTGTGGAAAACATTGCACAGAGCATTGGCATCGAAGAAGCACACGGAAACCTTCTTCCTGAGGGTAAGGTTAGTCACTTAGAACGACTTAAAAACGATGCAAGTGCTGTGGCTTTTGTGGGCGATGGCATTAACGATGCACCCGTATTAGCCGTTAGTGACGTGGGAGTTGCTATGGGAGCGATGGGTAGCGACGTTGCTATCGAAACCGCAGATGTGGTTCTTCAAACCGATAAACCAATGCTTTTAGCCACTGCCATTGCGCTAACGAAACGTATTAAGAGTGTTGTTTGGCAGAATGTGTATCTTTCTATTGGCATTAAAGTGGTGGTGATGTTGCTCGGCATACTTGGAATTGCTAATATTTGGATGGCTGTTTTTGCCGATACGGGCGTTACTTTGTTAGCTGTTTTGAATGCAAGTAAGCTCATTTGGCAAAAGAAATAAGAGAAGAGGGCAGTGTTTTTGCCCTCTTTTTGTTGTATAAAGGGGGCGAATGTCTTACCTTTTAAGAAGCGAGTTTAGATTCTTTTAAATCTACATCTTGTGTTTTTCTCTATCATCTTGCCCCGTTGTTGCAGGTGATTATCTCTCTTTCAATATCTTAATAGGATAGTGATTCTCCATCAATACGACTCCTTTGTGCTCATTTTTGTGTATGGGGAATTGGTAAGCATCATCTCTAAATAAAAGCTTTCTCACTTCTCTTGAAAATCCCCCTTAATCCTTCTTGTTTCTAATTCCATTGCTTTTAGTGTGTAAACTCAATGCTTTTAGCGTGCAAACTCATTGCAATTGGTCTGCAATCTCACTGCTTTTTCACCGCATTTCCATTCCTTTTGTACGCCAATGTCTACACCCCTTAATTATAAAGGACTTGTGGGCGGTTTTCAATAGCTAATGTAGCTGACCGAAATTGGAGGGTAAAATGCGAAGAATGGAGGACAAATTGAAGGTGAAGTGATGCGTGGAAGGCAATGAAAAAGAGTTGGAGTGATAAGCGAAAAGAAAGTGATTTTAATGATTGGTGGGCTGAAATGGAAGACTAAAGGTGAATGACTGCTTAACAATAAGGAAGAAAGGCAATGCAAAAAAGAGAGGAACAAAACCATTAAGTATTGTCCCTCTCTTTTCTTTTGTATGGTAAAAATATAATTAAATCACTTTAACAGCTGTTTTATTTCACCCACAATCATCTTTGTATAGGCTGTTGCACCAGTGTGGTTAAGGTGAAATGAATCTTTAAAGTATTCTTTTTTCGTTGTAAAACGTTTGTCGGTGTAGTGGTTCAGCAATGGAACTTGCTCCTCTTTTGCCAATTCTATAATAGGATCGAGGTCGCCATTAGGACTTGCTCCATATCGAGGTGAAATGCAAAGAATAACCTTTGTTCCTTTTGTTTGCGCAGCGTGAATCAGCTTTCTCATATATTTCAACTTCACACTATCGGGTTCTTGATTGGTGTATTCTGCAGAATATGGCTTGGGTTGGTGCTCCATTGTTCCATCAAGAGGTATATATCCAAGTTGAGCAGGAGTCCACTTTCCGATTATTTCGCTAAGCATATAAAACAGTTTCGTGTTATATTGATATAAACGAGATTGTAATTTATAATGTTCCATGGGTGCAATATCGTCAAAAATACCCATCACTTGGGGGGTATTGGCATATTGTTTCATTCCATCAAGGAACTTAAGATGATCTTTTTTGTCTCCATAAATCTCATTAGGAGCAAAGATATCATATATTAAAATCTTTGGAGTATGGGTGCGAATCATCAGTAAATATCTGCCATACATGTTGAGAATGCCCAATGCATCGTATGCACAATTGTAACAACTAAGGTTTAATGAATCGTTAATAATTTGTGGGTCGTAGTGGTGATTGCCTCTTGATGAACCCATGATAATCACATCTTCGGTACAACGAGACGTGATATATTCTCGTGTAAAGGCATCTCCATATTGTGAATGACTATCAATATATTTTAGAAATCTTCCACCAATTTGGTCTATAATTGCAATTATGAGGAAGAAAACAACGATTTTTATAATGAATCTTTTCATGCTTTAGAAACTTACATAAATAAATTGTCCACTATCTAATACCCCTGCAATAAGGATAATAACAAATAAAGTGACATATAACATCCAACGGGTGATGGCGTTGTTCCACCAATATTGCTTGCCAGAGAGATACTCTAAATAGATGTCGTGCGCAATAAGTATAGGCAAAGTGAGCATAATTGAGGTTCGTTGCTCGGTCATTATACTAAACGAAGTAAAATCTTTTACAGAGTGAACGATAATGCCTATCGCATCGTTTAGAGTGGGCATTCTAAAGAATATCCATGCAAATGTGGCTAAGAAGAATGTTATGAGCACTCGAACAGCTTTTATAGTGAAGCCTTTTGGGGGGTCTTTTTGTAAATGAAGAGCTTTTTCTACGATTTGAAAGATGCCATGTAAGACTCCCCAAAGAATGAAATTCCAACTTGCTCCGTGCCATATTCCACTCACAAGGAAAGTGATAAAGATATTGAAATAGTTTCTTTTAGAAGAGCATCTGCTACCTCCTAAGGGAATATAGATATAGTCTTTCAACCATCTTGATAGGGAAATGTGCCATCTTCTCCAAAAGTTTGTAATGCTAAAGGCAAAATATGGCTGTTGAAAGTTATTGATAATGTCGTATCCAAGCAGCTTTGCTATACCTAAAGCCATGAGCGAATAACCTGCAAAGTCGGCATAAATCTGAAACGAATAGAAAATAATTGAGAGAGAAGTGGTAAATCCTGAATAGTTAAGATAATTGCTATAAACGGTGTCTACATATATTCCTAATCGGTCGGCAACGGCTACTTTCATGAACATTCCCCACAAAAGATAACGCAAACCATCTGTTGCTTGAATCTCATTGAAAGGCTTTGGGTTCTTAATCTGTGGCAAAAGCTCTGATGCTTTACTAATAGGTCCTGATGAAACTTGTGGAAAAAACGAAACAAATAGAATGTAGTCGCTCAACGATTGCTCTGCTTCTATCTTTTTAAAGTACACATCTAGGAAATAACTTATAGCCTGAAAGGTGAAGAAAGATATTCCTACTGGAATGGCATAGTTAAGTCCTGGTAGTTCAACTTGTATGTGAAGTAGATTTAAAAGGATGTTGATGTTATCGTTAATGAAGTTATAATACTTAAAGATAACAAGTAAAGAGACACCTAAAAGAACCGTAAGAATGCAAATCTGTTTGTTCTTTTTCTGTTCGTTTGCACTACTAATGAGATGCGAACCGTAGTAGGTTACGCCTGTAACGAACATTAAAGCGAGCGCAAAAGCAGGTTTCCAATTCATGTAAAGTAAGTAACTTACAATAATAAGAAACCATTTTTTAAGTTCTTTTTGCTTAGAAGGAATGAGCCAATAGAAACCAAATATCAGTGGAAATATTAGCCAAAAGGAGAAAGAATTAAATACCATTAATATAGATAATGAATGCGTAAAAAATGTTATCTTGTTGCTTTAAAAGATTGAAAAGCGGTCTTTTATAACAAAAACGTTACAAAGGTAATACTTTTTTATGTTGATAAAGAGGTATAAGTATCATTTTTATTGTGATAAACCCTTTTCTTTTTCTACCTAATTCTATGCTAAAAACATTACAAGAATTTGCGCAATGATTACTCGAATGAACATTCCTAGGGGATAAACAGTGGCATAACTCACGGCAGGCGTGTCGCCTTCGATGGTGTCGGTGGCGTAAGTTAGAGCCATTGGGTTAGCCATTGCACCGCAAGTGATACCGCATACCGAACCAAAGTCGAACTTCTTGAGTTTTAAAGCAATTGCCCCTATAATTAATATCGGTACCATTGTTAATACAGCTCCAAGCAAAAGCCAAAGCAATCCCTCAGGTCTCATCACTGTATTGAGGAATTCTCCGCCTGCATCTAAGCCCAAACAAGCCAGATATAGTGATAAACCCATTTGTCGAAGCATTAGAGATGCACTTCGAGTGGTGTAAGAAATGATGTGAAGACGAGGGCAAAGGGCTCCCATGATGATACCCATTACGATTGGACCGCCTGCTATTCCAAGTCGAACAGGGGCACTCATACCAGGTAAGTAGATAGGAATAGTTCCCAAAGCGAGTCCTAATATGATTCCAAGGAATATGGCACCGAGGTTCGGTTCGTTAAGAGTTTTTACTGCATTACCCACAAATCGCTCTACACGATTAAGTGCTTCGTGTTCTCCAACGATAGTAAGTCGGTCGCCATATTGTAGTCTTAGGTTTGGAGTTGCAAGTAGTTTGATGTCTCCACGTATCACTCTACTGACGTTAACATCGTATATATTGCGCAAATGAAGACTGCCTAACTTCTTTCCATTCAATGCTCCTCGGGTGAGAACAACCACCTTTGACTCTAGTTTTGTATCGATATGATCCCAATCTATCTTCTCTTTATTCCAGTCGGTATTGATCTTTTTGCCGAAAAGAGCAGTTAAAATATCAACGTCTTTGTCAGTTGTTGCTACCAAAACATTGTCGCCTAGCTGCAATTCAATATGCGAACGAGGCACAATAGGTTGTCCTTCGCGCCATATTCTCGATACAATAAACTTATGAGGGGTCATCTGTCCAATTGCAATAAGCTTCTTTTTGTGTATCTGTTCGTTTGTTACTTCGAACTGAGCAATGTAAGTATGGTCTTCATCTGCATGCGAATGACTTTTGAGATGATGAGGTTTTACGAACCATTTACGAAGGAGAATGAGTCCAAAGATGACACCAATAACACCAAAGGGATAGGTTACAGCACAACTAAGAGCCATACTTTTACTTGGAACCCCTAAGTGTTCGAGAGCTTGTTGAGCTGCTCCTAAGGCTGGAGTGTTGGTTACTGCACCGCTAAGAATACCCGTCATGGTTCCGATGTGTATGCCTGTTAGCTCCCAAAGAATTACAGTTAGTGCCGTACCTGCAATGATTATGGCTAAACTCCACAGGTTAAGTGACACCCCTTCGTGTCGTAATGAACCTAAAAAGTTAGGACCAACATATAAACCAAGGGTGTAAACGAATAACACTAAGCCAAAAGTTTCGGCATAATTGAGCATTTCTTGGTTGATAGATAGATGAAAGTTCCCTGCAATAATACCCATAAAAAACACAAAGGCAACGCCTAATGATATGCCTTTTATGCGTATTCTGCCAAGTATTATACCCACGCAACATATTAAAGAGAGTACAACTATTGTTTGAAGTGCAGAGTGTATGGTGAATAAACCGTTAAGCCATTCCATTCTATTTGTTATGTATGATTCTGTGCAAAGGTAACTTAAAGAGTATGAATGACGAAATAAAAAGTGTGATAATATCTAAAAATAAAGTATGATTGTGGTGGTTTAAAGACTGAATTGTTAAAGGGATAATGTTAATATATGTTTATATTTTGTCCTTTTATTACTATTTTGGTAATTGATAATATCTTCTTTTTAGGCGAAAAAAATCTTCTTGATATGCTTGATTTATCTATATATATTATACTTATAGCCTCATTATACCTAATGTGTTAGTAGAATGTCTTTAAATAGTGAAAATAGATGCTAATAATTTAAATAATATGTAAAGTATAAAATAATGTAAATAAAAATTGCTTTATATATTTATTATTCCTATTTTTGTAAAAAGTGGAACCAAAAGGACATAAAAAGTCAATAAAAAATAAGTAACAATTATCATGAAACACACAGACTCTTATTTCAAAAAGACATTTGAGAAGATGGCAAAAGCTTTGAGTTTAATGAAAAAAGAATATTAGGAAGAAAGATTGTTAAAGGCTCGTAACAAGCTGTTTTTGCTGGTTTTAGGTTGTGAAAGCTATACAATCATCAATCGAAATCCACAGAACAGAATTGAAAAAGAAAATTGCTTGAGTTGCAAAACGAAAGCAAGACTGTTGTAAACAGTTTATTAGAAAAACAAAAAAGCAGGTAATCAATCCTGCAAGTCTTAATAAATCGAGATATCGACGACATCGAATTGAAAAGCAATGGCTATCAATGTTGCAAAACAAAGAGGCTTATTTGTAGGATAACTCGCAAGAGATGAAATCTTAGATTCGGTGTTCTGAAGGCATTTAACATATCATGTTAAACACCGAAAGCGGCATTTTTCAGTTTGGAACTTGTCGCTTTCATCCTTTGGCTGTAAACAATTTTCAACCAATTCTCAATGTCCTCTTGTTTCTATCTTCCTGTTTTTCCATGGCAAAGCGCATACTCTTATATCTGTATTCTTATTTTAATGTGGTATAAAATGATGCCCTTCTAGACCTAATTTTTATGGAAAAAGAAAATGAAATACCGATTCTTTTAGATGGATTTGTATGAGGTTGAACTCTAAAAGAACGCTCATTTAAAATGAAAAGATTTCGTATTATAGTCCTAAAAGACGATATTGAAAAGGTAAAGATGCTCTAATTTATTTTCAACCACTTTTTAATTCGTTTGCCAAGAGCATTTTTGATTGTCGAAAAATTACCTCTTTGCAAGTTCAACCACAATTCTTCTAAGCTATATTTTACTTTTATTGTGGGGTTGTTCCATGCGTTCATACGATAAATGCGGTCTTTGTATGCCGTGTGTTCTATGATGTATTGGGGGTGATTGTCGAAGCTCTTGGGTTCGAATCGTTGCATGGTGAACATCTTTCTAATGCTCTTTGGCAGCGTGTTTGTTGATCCTGTGAAGTGCGTTGAGTTGCTTGTTACACCTATATTGTTCACTAAGTTGAGTGTAGGCATAATGGCTAAGCCGTTGTTGAGCAACATCGATGCCCAGAAAATAGTTTCGTAGTGCGCCTTACCTGTTTGCTTATGGCGGTGGCACATGGCTAAAAAATCGTTGCGAACATTGCGCTCTTTCACTAAATTGGTGAGCAAAGAAAGGGTTTCTTTGTTGTTTAAAAAGGTGTAATGTTCGTCCCATTGGTCAATAACACGACGCCAAGATGCCCATCCCCATATTGAGAATATGGATGTAAAGAAATAGTCTTGTGTTATGTCTTCGGTCTTTTCTTCGGCATTAAAGCCTGCAATCATCCACACTCGAGGGTCGTTTTCATACTTGTCGAGCATGCTTTTACAAAAATGAAAGAATGCCAATGAGGGCACATCATCGTCTTCTATAACGATGCATTTGTCTACAAACGAGAACGCCCAACGCTGTGCAATGAACTCAGAAGGATCGCAACCATAGTTCTTTTCTTGATAAAGTTGATGTACTTCGCACTCCCAATCAATCTCGCTTGCAATGTTTCTGCATACTTCTATGCCCTCAATATCACCCGAATGTCGTGCTCCGTCTTGATAAAGGAAGAGCTTCGAGGGTTTGGCTTTCTGCACTTGAGCAAACACTTCTTTAAACTTTTCGGGGCGATTAAAGAAGATAAGTAATACGGCAACGTCGATTTGTGAGCTTTCTTTCATGTCGCTTTGAGTATGATTGTTATATGCAAAGATAGGAATGTTTGCCTAATTATGAAAGATTTTGATGTTTATTCTCTTCCCCTCCGTATGGCAGAGGGCGATTTTCTCCATACGATGGAGGTTGAATATCCTATAAGGTGAGTTAGTTTCTCCATATAATAGAGAACGGTTTTTTCATGCAATGAAGTTGATTTTCTTTGTACAACGGAGGGAGATGCGATGCTGATGCATGCAAATAGGGGTATCAATCGGCTCCCTGTTTCTCTCTTTTGCATTCTTATTTCAATCGAATTAAAATCTTTTTTATCTTTCTTTTCATGCCATCTCTTTTAAAAGAGAAATGAAGGCGAATACCCTTGCAAATCAATAAGATAGGCATGCCCAAATAAAAGCAATGCTTTTAGCAACCAATCTCAATGCTTTTCGAATGCAAAAGCAATGTTATTATAATGCAAAAACATAGCTTTTGTTTTGTAGTTTTATGGCACCCTTTTTGTAAATAAATAAGAGTAAAGGCACAAAAAAACAAAAATAGTGATATTAATAGATGGTGGAACGAATAAAAAGATTAACTTTGCATATAACTATGTGGTGCAACGAATAGATTCAATGCACTACCTTTTGCGTGCCAGTGCAAACAACAGATAAGACAGCTTTGTAGATGTTGATTTGCAAAGACTTAGTAAACGAAACAAGAAAACAAATAAATATAATACGATTTATAAACAATTATGGATAAACTTAGCTATGCTTTAGGCCTTGGAATAGGTCGACAATTGGCTCAAATGGGTGCCGAACAACTTAGTATTGATGATTTTGCACAAGCAATTAAAGATGTTGTGGCAGGTGGACAACTTAAACTAGACGAGGCTGAAGCACAAGTTATCGTTCAAGAATTCTTCCAAAAACAAGAAGAAAAACAACGTACTGCAGCTGCAGAAATGGGTAAGAAAGCTAAAGAAGAAGGCGAGAAATACCTTGCAGAAAATGCAAAGAAAGAAGGAGTTGTTACTCTTCCTAGTGGCTTGCAATATCTTGTTATCAAAGAAGGAGATGGCAAACGTCCTAAAGCAACTGACAAAGTGAAATGTCATTACGAAGGAATGCTTGTTGATGGAACATTGTTTGACAGCTCAGTTCAACGTGGCGAACCAGCCACTTTCCCACTAAATCAAGTGATTGCAGGTTGGACTGAAGGACTACAATTGATGACTGAAGGTTCTAAATATCGCTTCTTCATTCCTTATACTCTTGGTTATGGCGAGAGAGGTGCAGGCGCATCAATCCCTCCATTCGCAGCTTTGGTGTTCGATGTAGAACTTATTGAGGTTCAATAATCGCCCAACAGCAATAAAAGAGCATTTTTATAAAGAAAATAAAGCAATAAACTATAAAAAACAATTATATCAAAATGAAAAAAATTACATTAGCTGCAGCAGCTGTATTTGCAGCGATTGCATTCTCAGCTTGTGGTAATTCAACTCCTAAAGCTGACCTTAAAACCGACGTAGACACATTGAGTTATGCTATGGGTGTTGCTCAAACAGGCGACTTTAAGAACGTTCTTTCTGAAAGAATGGGCGTAGATACCACTTATATCAACGAGTTCATCAAAGGTGTAAACGATGGTGCTAACTCTGGAGATGATAAGAAAAAGGCTGCATATTATGCAGGTTTACAAGTAGGACAGAACCTTGGTGGCCGCTATGTTAAAGATATTAGCAGCCAATTGTTCAGTGGCGACAGCACAAAAACAATCTCTTTGAAAAACTTCATCGCAGGTTTCATTAACGGAGCAACAGGTAAAAATGAGCTAATGGATGCACAACGTGCTGGCAAAGTGGCAGAACGTTTGTTCAAGAAAATACAAAGTGAAAGCAATGAAAAGCAATTCTCTGCAAACAAAAAGGCTGGTGAAGCTTTCCTTGCACTAAACAAAAAGAAAGCAGGAGTTGTTACTCTTCCTAGCGGTTTGCAATATAAAGTGATTACAGAAGGTAAAGGTGAGCTTCCAACAGACACCTCAATGGTTAAGGTTCACTATGAAGGACGCACCATAGATGGTAAGGTTTTTGAAAGCAGTTACGAAAGAAAACAACCTGCAGAGTTCCGTCTTAACCAAGTAATTAAAGGTTGGACAGAAGCTATTAAGCGCA
Source organism: Prevotella sp. (assembly GCA_052173735.1). Taxonomy (GTDB): domain Bacteria; phylum Bacteroidota; class Bacteroidia; order Bacteroidales; family Bacteroidaceae; genus Prevotella. Next base: position 34,154 of record JBQMYA010000001.1, on the reverse strand, counting down.
TGCCTGTAGGTAGTGTTTGGGAAGTTTACATTCCACAAAACCTCGCTTATGGTGGTCAAAACTCTGGTCCTATCCAACCATTCTCTGCACTTATTTTCAAAATAGAATTGTTGGGAGTTAACGGAAAATAATCAATCATTCTATAAAAAGAATAAAAGGGACAGATACTTTTACATCTGTCCCTATTTTAAAATATAATAACTCCTATAAAAAAGGTAAGTTGTTGTTTACCAATCTTATCGAAATTTTATTCTTTATATTTAATTTTTTTATTCAAATGAAAAAGACAATACTAATAGCTTGCTTGCTTCTTTTTGGTTTTGCAACAACAATGAGTGCAGCAAACAAAAACAAAATAAATAAGAAGAACAAAGCTACAGCAAACGTAGTAACCCTAACTTCTCGTGCAGACTCGTTGAGTTATGCTTCTGGTTTATTCTCAACAGGTCATTTAATGGAGTATCTTAAAGGACAATATGGCTTAACCGAAAGCGATTTAGCTGCTTTTGTGCAAGGTTTTAAAGATGCTCGTTTAAAGCAAGGCGATAAAGCTTTTAGTGCATATAATGCAGGAGTAGCAGTGTTTGGCACAGTTCAAAACCAAGTTCTTCCAACAACTCGCAATGCATTTAAAGATTCTTCAGATAGTCTTTCACTTGATCCTTTCTATCAAGGATTTGTTGCTGGCGTGCTAAAAGATAGTACATTGTTCACTTTCGACAATGCAGAAAAATACTTTAGCGACTTTTATAAGGCTAATGAAGAAAGAAAACAGGCTGCAATTAAGAGTGAGAACGAAAAGTGGTTGAAGGATAATGCAACCAAAGAAGGTGTGAAAACAACTGCAAGTGGTTTGCAATATAAAGTGATTACAGAAGGAAATGGTGCTATTCCAAAGGCAAACGACATGGTAACTGTGAAATATGTTGGTCGCACAATCGATGGAACAGAGTTTGACAACTCATACAAACGCAATCCACAAGAAACCACATTCGGAGCAAGTCAGGTAATTAAAGGCTGGACAGAAGCCCTTACAATGATGCCAGTAGGAAGTAAATGGCAATTGTTTATACCTGCAGAATTAGCCTATGGAGCAAGCTCTCCAACTCCTGCAATTAAGCCTTATTCAACCCTTATCTTTGATGTTGAATTGGTAAGAATTGAAGATAGCGGTGCAAAACAAGAACCAGTGGAAGTGAAGGCACAACCAAAGAAAAAGAAATAAGCCTCTTATCGGGTTTTAACGATAAAGAAACCACATTCTACAACGGCTGTAACTTGTTTGTGAAGAACAACGAAGAGCCTTGTTAATAGTGTTTTAAAAGAGATAAAAGAAATCCTCTACTTACATCAAAGGGTGTAAATAGAGGATTTTTTTTGTTTGTAATTATTGTTTACTTCTTAATCTTATCAATCAAATCTTTAGGGAATTGGGGCATAGCTCCATGCTGAGTGCAAACAAAGGCACTTGCTTCTACTGCCAATTGGTGCGCCTCTGGAATAGCTATTCCATTGAGAATAGCCGCCGCAAAGGTTCCTGTAAACGAGTCACCAGCGCCTACTGTGTCGGCAACTTCAACCTTAGGAGTCTCTCTAAACGATAAAAGATTGGGCGCAAAGACATAAGATCCGTTGACACCACATGTGAGAACGAGCATGTCTAAGTTATATTTTCCGAGCAATAACCAGCACTTATTCTCCATATCTAAGCCGGGATAGCCAAACAATCTACCAATCGTTACCAGCTCTTCGTCGTTGATTTTTAAGATATTAGCTTGCTTTAAAGAATTGCATATAATATCTTTTGTGTAGAAGTTTTGGCGTAGATTGATGTCAAATATCTTCAAACACGACTCAGGAGTGGCTTCAACAAACTTCTGAATGGTTTGTCTACTCACGCTACTACGTTGAGCAAGCGATCCAAAGCACACACAACTACAATGCTTAGCCACTTCTTCTAGCTCAGGAGTAAAAGGGATATTGTCCCAAGCAACGCCCTCTTTAATATCGTATGTGGGTACACCTGCATTGTCAAGTTCCACTTGTACGCTGCCAGTAGGATAGTCTACAAGGGGCATAAGATAGTTAATTCCCTTGCTTTTCAATTCTTCAAGCGTTTCAGTTCCTAAGGGATCTTCTCCAAGAGCACTAACTGCAAGGGTGTTAAGTCCAAACTGTCCGGTGTGATAAGCAAAGTTTGCAGGGGCTCCACCCAGCTTCTTTCCATCAGGAAGGCAATCCCATAGGGCCTCACCTAAGCCAACAATTACATTCTTCATATTTAGATTTGTGTTGTTTATTCAATTCTTTTGTTTCCGTATTCTTGCGCTCTTCAAACCCCATAGCAGTGCATAAAGCATGCAGAATGATTGAGTTGGAGAGCAAGAACGATTATTTTAAAGCATGAATTTTAACCTTACAGCCCTTTGTAACCACGTCGGTATAAGGTGAAGTAGGGAACACTATGTTCGTCATAGCCATCTTTCCGTCTACGTCGAACACCTCAACACTACTCTTATCTACAAAGATTTGCAAACCACTAATTGCGCCATAGGTGGGCGAAGTGGTAACAGCTTTAAACTCAGAGCTAAACTCTGACACTCCACTTTGGTTCCTATCCATGCTGAAAGTGCCCTTCTTGGCATCGTAAACCATCACAACCTCTTCGTTTTGGTTGTTCTTTAAGGTGATACTTGCATTGCCTTTGATGTTGGTTACTTCGACATAAGAGGCGGGTTGCAGTTTAGCTGAAGTTTTATTGCTAAATGCTTTGAATACTTCGGGCGAGGGTTTCACACTGATATAGCTTTCGCCTTGATAGCTAAATAGCCCGAGTTCACGAGGAAGACCATTGGCAGAGCGAAACTGAAGCGTTGGAACATGGTTGCCATATTGCCAATTACTCATCCAAGGAATGGCTACTATTCTGCCATTAGGGGCGTTATTGAAAGTGACAGTGGCATATTGATCCTTGCCATAGTCGAGCCATTTGGTTACAGTTGGTGCCGATTCGCAAGTGAATTTGTGTCCATCAAACTGCCCAACAAAATACTGTGTTGCGCTACCTCCATAGGGTCCGCCAGGGTTAATGTTACAAAGAAGCACCCATTTGTTGTCCATTTTGATTAGATCGGGGCATTCCCACACTCCATCATGATTGCCATAGCCTTCTCCGAAGTGGCTTTCAAAGGTCCAATCCTTTAGATTTTTAGACGAATAGATGCTCATTTGCTGTCCAGCAGCAAGAATTAAGTTCCACAATTGGGTGTCTTCGTTCCAAAAAACTTTAGGATCTCTAAAGTCGGGAACATTACTTGTTACAATGGGGTTGCCCGCATATTTAGTGAAAGTTTTGCCGTTGTCGAGGCTATAAGCAATGCTTTGAGTTTGCGAAGTGCCTGCCGATGTGTAGAAAGCAATCACTGCATTCTTGCCAAAGCCAGCTACATTGTCTTTATCTACAACGCAACAACCGCTATAAATCACGCCAAGTGCGTCGGGTTGAATGGGAACTCCCTCGTAAGTCCAATGAATTAGGTCACGAGAAGTGCTGTGTCCCCAGTTCATATTTTCCCATTGAGATCCAAATGGATTATATTGAAAGTACAAATGCCACACTCCATCTTTATAAAAAATGCCGTTAGGGTCGTTCATCCAACCATAAGGTGGAGTGTGATGGTATAGTGGTCGGTACTTTTCACGATTGGAAGTGTCGAACGAATTGGTTTCTTTCAATTCCTTCCAACAAGTGAAATAATGGATAGAACCAGTATTTTTCTTTTCTCCAGTGAATTGAATATCGAGCAAAACATCGCCTCCAAACTCGCTAACATCAAGCGGAACAGAATAGTCTACCTTGTTCACTGCAAGCTTACAGTTGAATTCTTTCACCACATTATTATCCTTAATGATACGGATATGCGCCAAATTTTCGCTCTCTTCCACAGGAAGTAAAACATATTTATGGGTGGTTTGAATGCGCTTCATTGCCTGAGTGTCGCTTAAAAAGGTTTGAGCATAAGCAAGAGTAGCACTTGAAAGCATGCAGAGTGCTAATGTTTTTAGTCGGTTATCCATATTGATTCTATTTTAAATGTATTGCTTTGATATGAACAAAGATAGTTATTTATTGCAAACATTGTTTATATAAACCATTTTTTTATTTATTTTTTTTGTTGCAAAAGCATTGCTATTGCTTTCTAATTACATTGCTTTTGTGGTGTAAAAGCATAGTTATTAGGGCGTAAACTCAATGCTTTTAAATAGTGAGGCAGTTATGGCTGTTGTGTAAGGGTTATTTGGTTGGGAAAGAATAAAAATGCTATAAGTGTTTAACACCTTATATTATATATAGAAGTGGGATAGAAAGACTTGTCTATAAAAAGTATAATTGGGTTTTAACGTCCTGTTAAAACTCATAAAGAAAGATGTAGGTAGAGTGAATATCGTCTTTATAATTATAGAGAGAAAGTGGGAAAGAAATAAAGAGCAGAAATGCTTTATTGTTAACGTTTCATTGTGAATAATTTATAGAACATAACAAGAAATAAACGATTATAAAAGTCTTCCACTTATAATGTGGTTATGACCTGCATTCTTTTTTCGTTCCTTTCGTTTGTATATCTAAAAGCAAATGATTACATTTGCACCACTATCACATTTCAATAACACTGCTTTTGATGCCTAAACTCAATGCTTTTAGAGTGTAAACTCACTGCTTTTAGCATGCAATAACAGTGCTTTTGAAACCTAAACAAAATATTTTGATGACACCAAAAATCACACACATTGCAACACTTCTTACGCCATGGATCGGAGCTTTGGTTCCTTCTTCATTGGCATTGGCTCAAAACAAGGGCGACAAAGCACCACAACAAAAATACAATGTGGTGATGATTATGACCGACGATCACACTGCTCAAATGATGAGTTGTTACGACAAGCGTTATGTTAACACCCCTAATCTTGACCGAATTGCCGACAATGGGGTTAAATTCACCAATAGTTTTGTGGCTAATTCGCTATCAGGTCCAAGTAGAGCGTGCATGTTAACAGGCAAACATAGTCATAAAAACGGCTTCTTGAGCAATGAGATGAGCGTGTTTGATGGCACTCAACAAACCTTTCCTAAGCTGCTTCAGAAGGCTGGTTATCAAACTGCTATCGTCGGAAAGTGGCATCTTGAGACCCTTCCAACGGGCTTTGACTATTGGACTATATTCCCTGGACAAGGCAATTACTATAATCCCGACTTCATAACAATGAACAACGACACTGTTCGACATAAGGGATATGTAACTAATATCGTTACCGATCTTGGCTTAAACTGGCTCGAACAGCGTGATAAAGATAAGCCTTTCGTGCTTTTAATGCAGCACAAAGCATGCCATAGAAACTGGCTTCCTGAGATGAAATACTTGAATGAGTATGAAGATAAAACCTTTGATATGCCAGATAACTTCAACGATAACTATGAAGGAAGAAAGGCAGCGTCGGCTCAAGAGATGCAAGTTGGCAAGCACATGGACATCATCTACGACACAAAGATGTATCTTCCAGGTCAAAAGTCACGTCTTTCAGATGGCTATTTGGGTATGATTGGCAGAATGAGCGATGAAGAAAAGGCAGAATATTTCAAGGTATATTCTCCTCTTTCTATCGATTTCTATAGTAAAGAGCATAAAGATACAGTGGAATTGTATAAATATAAGTTCCAACGTTATATGAGAGACTATGCCAAAGTGCTTAAAACTTTCGACGATAACGTAGGTAGAGTGCTCGACTACTTAAAGCAAACGGGTCTCGATAAGAACACTATCGTGATCTATGCGTCCGACCAAGGCTTTTATATGGGAGAGCATGGATGGTTCGATAAGCGTTTTATGTATGAAGAAAGTATGCGCACCCCATTGGTAATGTCGTTGCCAAAAGAATTCAACAAACGTGGAGATATCAACGAAATGGTGCAAAACATCGACTATGCTCCAACCATTTTGCAAATAGCAGGCGCAAATGTGCCTAGCGATATACAAGGAGTTTCGTTGCTTCCACTATTAAAAGGACAAAAACAAAAGCACTGGAGAGATGCGCTCTACTATCATTTCCACGAGTATCCCGCTGAACATGCAGTGAAAAGACATTATGGAATTAGAACCAAACGCTATAAGTTGATTCACTTCTATAACGACATCGACACCTGGGAACTATACGATTTAGAGAAAGATCCCAAAGAAATGCACAACGCTTATAACGATGCGAACATGCAACAAGTGGTGAAGAAGCTGAAAAAAGAGCTTTGGAAGCTACAAGAACAATACGATGATCCTATTCGTTTTAAATATCCTTTGAACTAAAACGAACATTGTTTATGAGTGATTTAATTGGCATTTGCGCTTCATTAAACATATAAAGAAAAATAAAAAGCTTTTTGTTTTTCTTCGTTTTCCATTAGATCTTGGTTGTTTAACCAACTATTAAGAAGATAAGAAAACATGAATTGCAATGATATTAAAAGGTTTCACTTTTGTTGTTTATCAACAAGTGAAACCTTTTATTATGCTCATCTCAATAGAAACAGAATGGTGTTGAAGCTAACCAAATACTTAGCTGATTTGCAAAAGTATTTTTATCCATAGATAGTTAGTATTGTTTGAAATATCATTTATTGTTACATCAACCATTTTTGCAACATCATCTAAGGCAGATAGAACCATAAAGTGTAATAAAACGAAAAAGCAAAAACGCTATCAAATCATTGATAATGCCTTTGCTTTTTAGTGATTCCGAAGGGGTTCGAACCCTTGACCCACAGCTTAGAAGGCTGTTGCTCTAATCCAACTGAGCTACGGAACCGCTGCAAAAGTACTAAAATAAAGGGATATAAGGGGCATAGTTGGGGAAAAGATATACGTTTGTTATAATTTTTTAACGAGATATTGTTCCAAAATTACCCACTTTCTTGCTATTATCTGTAATTCTTCTACTTGTTAAAAAGAAAATAGTGGCACAATAAAAGCATTGAGATTGAGGTGCAAAAGCATTGAGATTATACATTAAAAGCACTGCTATTACTATCTAATAACAGTGCTTTTGCTTCGACATCGTACAATACTCGGTTTGAACTATGCCTCACTCTTTTCGATAAGAGCTAAGATTCCTTGTACCAAAGTGGCAGGAGTGTGCTTGATATATTCGGTTAATTGCTCTTTGTTGGGTTTCAGTTTGCCATTAATCAAACGACTAATAACAGGATTAAAGTTACCATATAAGCCCAACATTCCAGCAATAAGCGTGCGTTTCACCTTTGCATTTGCCAATAAAAGAGCCAGTACTTGCGCCGTCTGACTGTCTTTTCGGTTCATGTTTAACACATCGTGTATAATGTAAATATCGGTTTGCTCTAATCCTTTCAATACCTTATTTACACTTTCTTTAATTGCTTCTACCTCATTACTTGCCCTTTGCGCCACCTCGTTTTCAAGTTGAAATGCCTGCTTGGGCACTGCTTTTTCTTTGTTATTGTGAATGACATACTGCCTAATGGTGACATAGTTCTCCATCGAATTGCTTAATTTCTTCAACTCTTCTAACTCTTCAATCACCTTAGTTGTGCGCTTTATGTTCATAAACAACTGTTCTCTGTTGGTTTCTTTGAGGTTTGTTTCAATCTCTTTCAACTCTTTATCAATAGCCAGTACAATGTTGTTTTGTTGCGAAATGTTGTTAAGACGCACAAAAAGACCATCTATATAGTCGGCAATAGCAGGCAAACACTCTGCTCCCATCAGCCATTTATACTGTTCTGTTAACTGCTTAAATAAACCAAGTGTGGTGCTTAAAGGCTCTTTTATCAAAGCCTTTTCGGTTAGCGTGATGCCGTTTTGCACTTCGTTGGTTATGCTTTCGATGGGCGCAACACGTGTAATAATGGTTTTATATTGCACAATGGTTTCGATAATAGCTGTTGTTTGTTGAATCCAAGACTGGTTCTTTTGCACCTGATCTTTAATCGTTTCGAGATTATCCGATGCCAAAGCGTTTTGCGACTCGATGGTTAAAGCGTTACGTTCGAAGGCGTCGATGGTGGCTATTTGGTTGATTTGACTTTGCAGTTTCTTAGGTAATAACATTGCAGTATTGCGGTTTAACTGCATAATGCGTTGCGAAATGGCAGTTAATTGCTTGTTGGCTTTGCGTGACGACAGTGTTATGGCATCGAGTTCGTGGTGCAATTGTTCAACATCTGCTCTGTCATTGTGCTCTAATAGATCGAGCATTGCCTCTAAATCTTTTAGACGTAACAACAGAATTTCTTTTGATTCGAGATTTAGTTCGGCACTGTTTTTATCTCTATTCTTCATTATTATTACCACAGAAACGAAAATAAGTATTGCAAAAGCTACGATAATAAAGAGAATTCGCATACTGGGTACACTGCTATTGAAATACAACCACTGCGCATTGTCGCCCGTTTCGGCATCAAGCAACAATACTCCTATGGCACTTCCCAACTGCAATTGCTGTTTAGAAACATTGCAGGCAGATGCCTCGAACTGAATGTCTGGATATAAAACGTGGTGCACTTTCAAACTGTTTCCTTTGCGGGTGAAAGGCAAAATGCCATTATTCAGCACTGCATAGAATAGCGTGTCGTTCACATATAACAGCTTTTTAATTCCCTTTACGTGCTTTTGTTCATTGCTATTTTGCATAAATACCAGTCTGTTGGTAGCTCCAATAAATCGTGGATTGTGCTCATCTGTAACAATAAAGTCACGCAATGCACCTATAGAATCGTTACTTGTGATGGGCACTAGCTTGTTACTTGTGCCATAATACATGCCATTGTTGAGCGTAGCAATATACAAATGAGAGTTGTTATCCTTTGAAAGAAAGGCGATAACATATTTGTTTTGGAAGTTATTTAGGGGCTCAACACTTCCTTTTTATCGATAATAAAGGCACTATCTTGCACTCCTAAATAGAGTTTTGTTTGCTTTTCGTCGCTAAAAAGATATGAGGCTGTAATCTTTGCACTGCTTTGGTAGAGGGTAGAAGGGCGCACAAATAGTTGATTTTTAATGTAGCTTGAACTTAGGGAGATTGTCTTTACCGAGTTATTGGAAGTGGTATAGAACAGCTGTTTGTTGCTAGAATGAAGCTGAATAACCGTTTCTGAGGCAGGAAGAGTGTATATCTTTTTAGCTGAAAGCTCATTGTTTTTTCTGCAATAAACCTCGTTTTGGGCATTGATAAAATAGCTATTGTTCTCGTCGGAACATGCAGTTGTAATGGCTCCGTTATCATTAAACACGCTAAGATGATGCGGAATGCGCCACAAAGCGTTCTCGGTTACAAGCGACATAAAGCCATTTTTTGTCCCAATGGTTAAGATATTACTGCACAACATGGGTACTTTTCGACGCAAAGGAATGGTGATAAAGTTCTCAAGATCTTTGCTTATGGCAATGGTTTTATTGCCTATTAAATAGTGGTTGTTGCCTATTTGTGTGTAAACAGCAGGGCAGAAGTCGAGCGAAATGCTCTTAAACATCTTTCCTTTGATATTTTCTTTAATGAGAGAATGATTGAGAAGGGTGTATAAAGTATCGTTTTTAATGTAAACATACTTCACGTCTTGCTGTTCATGTAATGCCGAAATGTGTTTTTTGGGTAGGTCGATTACCAACAAACCGCTCTGCGATGCAGCCACAACAGTATTGTTGTTATATTGCGAAAGCTTTCGGATAATTTCTGGATAGGCACAACTTGCATCACTTTCGGTGGGGTATAAGCGTTGAAGGGCATTGCTTTCGCTGTTTAAAGGCAAATAGAACAAGCCGTTGCTACTAGCTACTAACAACTCGTTGGGTGTAGAAATGATGTCGTAAACCGAGTAGTTGGTGCCTTTAACAGGGATAGAATAGTTTTCGAGATGATGTAGTTTGCCTTTTGAAAGTTGCCATTTTTGAAGTCCTTTGTTGCGTATTCCAATCCAACAAAGCGTGTCGTTATGGGGCAAAGGTTGCACAACCACTTTATAAATGCGGTCGTCAGAAATATCAAAATGTTGCTTTGCGTGAGCCGATATGCGCCAAACATCACCCTCAGCACTACCAATCCAGCTAACAGAATCATTCTCTTGCGAGATAGATACAAGTTGTTCGTCGAATGATTGTTCAAGTTCTCCGAGCTGAAGGTTATGGTCTTGCTCGTTGCAAGCTATGAAAATAGTGAGTAAGAAGAACGATAAAAGTCCCTTAATAGCATGTCTTTTCAATTTCGTTGCACCACTTATCAGTTCAACGAAATGTGCTATTAGGCTATAAAGTCTCACAGGTTTCATGCTTGTTACATTGTAGTTGTTTTACGATTTGTTCTTGGTTAGCTTCGAAAAGCAATTAAAGTACGAGTTGTTTAGCAAACTCCCATACCACAATTCCAGCGGTTACACTTACGTTTAGCGAGTGTTTGGTGCCCAATTGCGGTATTTCTAAACAGCTATCACTGACATTTACCACGGCTTGTTCAACGCCTTTCACCTCGTTTCCCAACACAATTGCATAGCGTTTAGAGGCGTCTAAGCTTATTTTAGCCATGTTTTCCGATCCTTCCACCTGCTCAATTGAATACACAAAATAGTCTTGTTGCTTTAGTTCTTCAACCGCATCGAGGGTCGATTTATAGTATTTCCAGCTCACACTGTCCTCTGCTCCGAGTGCAGTTTTATGTATTTCGGCACTGGGTGGTGTAGCCGTTATGCCACATAAGTAAACAGCTTCGATTCGAAAAGCGTCGCAACTGCGAAATACCGAGCCTACATTATGAAGCGAACGAACATTGTCGAGCACCACAACGAGCGGTAGTTTGCGAGCTGCTTTGAACTCTTCTACCGTTAAACGGTTCATCTCTAATACGTTTAACTTGCGCATTTTATTCTTTAATCTTATGTAAAGTGTTTAGCTTTGAGCATATACTAAGGCATAAGCCTTAATGCGTTTCACCATTGAAAGGAGTCCATTTGAACGAGTTGGAGATAGGTGTTCTTTCAAACCAATAGCGTCTATAAAGTATAAGTCGCTATCCAATATCTCTTGAGGTGTGTGATTATCGAGCACTCTAATGAGCAAAGCGATGATGCCTTTCACAATTAAAGCATCACTATCTGCGGTGAAATGCAATTGTGTACCGTCGAAATCGCATTGCACCCACACTCTACTTTGACAGCCTTCGATGAGGTTTTCTTCTGTTTTATATTGGTTATCAAGGGGTGAAAGTTCGTTACCTAAGTCGATAAGCATTTGATATTTATCCATCCAATCAGCGAAATCGTTGAACTCTTCGATCACTTCGTCTTGTATTTGGTTGATTGTCATACCTTTTATTGTTATGCCTCAGAAAGCCTTTCAAGGTACTTTCTGAGGTGGGTTGTTTGTAAATTGATTGTCAATTATTTTGGTTTTGTATCGCCCTTTGCAAGTGCTTTGTTTATAAGGCTTTTGCGCTTGGTTTTGAAAAGCATTGATATTGCGTTGTAAAAGCATTGCTTTTAGGGTGTAATTGCATTGCTTTTAGGGTGCAAACTCATAGCTTTTGCGGGGCAATGTGTTATTTGGGGGCTACGGTAACCAGCTTAAACACTTTGTCGTTAGGACGCACTTTGTCGGTAACAGGGATTGAAACGTTCCAACCTTTCTCTACTTTTTCAACTGGATTGAGGTCGTATCGAATTTCATTTGCATCGAGATACATCACTCCAGTGGTAGGTCCTGTGATCAAAATGCGTTCGCCTTTCTCTATTTCCGAAGCGGTAACGGCAATCTCTGCCACGCCTATTTTAGAGAAATATTTCACCACTTTTCCCACAAGAACTTTCTTTTCAGTGGCTGCACTACCATAGTTTTTGTTCCATTCGCCTAGTTTTTGACCTTGATAATAGCCGTCCCAGAATCCACGATTGAACACTTTTGATAGCTCTTCGTCCCACTTATCCTTCTTTTCTTCAGTGAAAGTGCCGTTTAATACGCTCTCAATGGCTTCTTTATAGCATGTAACTACCTTGTAAACATACTCTGGTCCACGTGCACGACCTTCGATTTTGAATACTCTTACACCTGCATCCATCATCTTATCGATGAACCTTAAGGTCTTAAGATCTTTGGGACTCATGATGTATTGGTTATCTACTTCGAGCTCAGTGCCAGTCTCTTTGTCGGTAACAACATACGAACGACGGCACACTTGACGGCAATCTCCACGATTAGCCGAATGCGCTTCGTTGTCGATACTTAAATAACACTTGCCCGATACCGCCATACATAGTGCGCCATGGCAGAACATTTCTATGCGAACAAGCTCGCCATTAGGACCTCGCACATCGTCTTCTATAATACGTTGGTGTATCTCTGACACTTGTTCCATGTTGAGTTCTCGAGCTAATACCACAACATCGGCATATTGAGCATAGAACTTTAACGAATCGATATTGGTGATGTTGAGCTGTGTAGACAAGTGAACTTCAACGCCAACGCTACGACAATACATAATAACTGCAACGTCGGCGGCAATCACTGCACTTACTTTTGCTTCTTTTGCAGCGTCTACTATGCGGTGCATTGTTTCGATATCACCTCCGTAAATAATGGTGTTCACTGTTAAATAGCTTTTTATTCCATGTTCGGAACATATCGAAGCAATTTCGTGAAGGTCGTCTATTGTGAAGTGATTGGCTGAATGTGAGCGCATATTTAGCTGTCCAATACCAAAGTAAATGGAGTTTGCTCCAGCCTGAATTGCTGCCATTAAGCTCTCTCTTGAGCCCACTGGAGCCATTATTTCATACTTATTTATATCCTGTTCTTTAATCATGATGTTGCAAAGTTACGTAAAACTCTTCAGTAATTGTTATTTTATTACATTATTATATTTAAGAAACAATGAATTATTTGTACTTTTGTTGCCGTTTGAACGCTTTGTATTCAGGACTTAAAAAGAAATTGCCATCATTTATTATGATGCTACTTTAAAATGTAAAGAGATATGATTAAAAATATAATTTTCGACTTCGATGGAACAATTGGCAATTCAACCACTTTAATTGTGAAATGCCTTCAAGATACACTTTCAGAACTTAACTTGCGTGTTTGCACAGCTCAAGAGTGTCAAGACACCATTGGTTTGCCCTTGAGGGCTGCCTTTATGCAACTTGCAGGCGTTGACAAAGACACGCAAGAGCAATGTGTTGCAACCTATGAAAAGGTGTTTCGACGCAACAATAAGCCTGGTTCTGTGCCACCTTTCGAGCACGTTATCGATACCATTCATGAACTTTCACGTCGTGAAATACAAATGACTATCGCCACAAGTCGTCGCTCTTGGTCGGCAAAGGCTCTGCTCGAAGAAATGAAACTCATCAACTTTATGCCCTATATCCTAGGTGCAGACGAGGTTTTAAACCACAAACCGCACCCTGAACCCGTTCTCAAAACATTAAAAGAACAGCATTTTAAACCCGAAGAAACAATTGTTGTAGGCGACACTTGGTTTGATATTGAAATGGGAAAAAGGGCTGGTTTGCGCACAGTTGGTGTTACTTTTGGTAACGGAACGAAAGAAAGTTTAGAACAAGCAGGCGCAACTTGGATTATAAACGACTTTGCTTTGTTGCTCGATATCATTGAAAAAGAAGCATAACAAAAGAAGAACAGACTCTTAAAGGGTCTGTTCTTCTTTTCTATGTGTCTGTTAAATCTCCTCTGTTTTATAGCCTATTAAGGTGTATAAAGCAATTGTCTCTATGTTTTTCACATTTGTTTTCTCATGCTAATAGCATGCTGTGTTTGTGGTATTTCTAACAATATTCTTCGCCTTTCTTCACTTGTACTTCTGTAACATACTTGCGAATGAGAGCCGAAGAGTCTTCTTTTTTGCATATAAGGAGCACATTATCTTGTTCTGCAACAATGTAATCGTCGAGTCCATTGATCACTGCAAGCTTGCCTTTAGGTAGCTTTACAACGCAATTAGAGCAGTTTTCCATCAGCACATCGCTATCAATTATCACATTATCTGTGCTATTGCTGCTCTTTTCTTCATATATACTGTGCCATGTTCCCATATCAGCCCAACCATAATCGCACTTTAATAAATAGGTGTGTGACGCCCTTTCTAACAACGTTCTGTCGATAGGTATGTTGGGATATTCATAATAATTGGTTTCAAGAAAAGCCCTTTCTTCTTCCAAATTGGCGTTGGGATTCTCATCATCTAAAGTCTTTAGTACTGTAGGAAGCAACTTATAAGTGTTCTCGAGCAGTTGTTTTGCTCGTGCAAAGAACATACCTGTGTTCCAATAAAACTCGCCACTGTCTACAAATAGCTGAGCAAATTCACGATTAGGTTTCTCTGTAAACGACTTAACAGTATAGATATCGTGATCTATATTATCGCCTATTTGAATGTAACCATAGCCTGGTTCGGGTCGTGTAGGGCGCACTCCCATCGCTACAATAGCCTCTTTTTCCTTCTCCATAAACGACAAAGCCTCGTGCACATTGTCACTAAATGCGTCTTCATTGCGTATGTCTTGGTCGGAAGGAGTTACCAAAATAGTAGCTTTTTCGTCTAATTTTGTAATGCGATAAGCCGCCCAAGCCACAGCAGGAGCGGTGTCTTTGCGAATGGGTTCGTCTAATATTTGTTCGTCGGAGATGTGAGGTAATTGTTCTTTGACAATTGAAACATATTCTCGAAAAGTGCTTATTATAATGCGATTTGCGGGTACTAAGCGGGCAACTCGGTCGTATGTTTGTTGCAATTGCGTTCTTCCCACCCCAAAGAAGTCGATGAATTGCTTTGGATATTCATTCCTACTAGATGGCCATAAGCGTTTTCCTTTGCCTCCAGCAAGTATCACACAATATAAATGATCAATCAGTTCCATAGTAATACAAGGTTTTAAAAGTGAGCAACTGCATATTTTTTCTTTCCTCAAAGATAAGAAAAAAATAGGAAATAGCATACTTTTTAGGCTCATAAAAAGTATAAAATACCTAATATTTGTGATGCTTTTAATTTGAAGAAGATGTGCTTTGACCTTTTGTTTTCGAGATGATTATATATTAAATAATATAAGGTTTATATTTGTCCAGCTTCTACTTGTCGCACAATTCTTTCGGTTAAACGATCTACTCCGTTAGGTTCATACTTCTTTTTGAGGCTTGCTCCAAACATCCAAGCAAAGGTTTGATAAAACCCCGCACGCACTGGTCCGAGGAAAGCCTGTATCAATCCATAGGAAGAAGAATTGCTTTCTCGATATATTAGTTTGATAAGTAGTTTACCTTGACTATACGAAAGCTTCTTCATTCGAGGCGTATATTCTCGTTTAACGCTTGCTTCAACCATCTTCATGTGGGCATCTTTTGCCTTTTTATTGGGCAAAGTTTCAAGATATTCGTATGTTTCTATGATTATTTTGTTTACCTCTTTGGCAATAGGCAACACCTTTTTTACATTTAATACAAGTCGATTATAAGCTTCACGTTGCTTTTCATTCTCGAAAATGGGCTGTGGATAGACATAGACATTGCTCATTTGAATATATTGAATGCTGTCTTTTCCGTGCAAAGCCTTGCCTACTTTAATCATAGGAACAAACATCGTATTCTTTAAGTCGACATCTGTTGGGGGAGGAGTGTTGTCGTCTTGTTCTTCAATTTGTGCCGAGATGGTTGTTGTGAAGAAGATTGTTATCAATAAAAATAGAAGTCGAAGCGTTGTCATAAACAATCAATGGTGTTGTTTTTAGGCTATTTTATGAGCCAATAGCATGTAAGCAAAGGAACAATATAAATATGATATAAGCAAATTTTTAATATTCTTTTTTCGTATTTTAATTCTATTTTTCGTGCGCTAACGCTTCTTTGTAAGTGCATGTATACAGCGTTTACAACTCGAATATATTGCTATCAGAAAATCAAGGATATTCTTTCGTTGTTTAAAAGCACTGTTATTACATTCTAAAAGCATTGTTTTTAGGTGGTAAAAGCAACGTTATTGTATGCTAAAAGTACTCCTTTTAAGAATAGATAAGAAAGATATTGAAAATGAGGGAGATACAAAAAAGCTCTCGAATAGTTCGAGAGCTTCATCATATTTAAGGTGTATTATGCTTTGTTTTTATGCCAAAATTTAGCCCAAAAGATAAAGTAAAAGGCAATTGCAGTGACTAATCCAGCTATCGTGTCGATGGCATAGTGAGCCTGAATATATACTGTTGCCATGCACAAGAAGACAAAGAAAGGCATAAGAGTCCAAAACAACCAACGCTTTTGTGTGCGCCATGCCAACAACATACATATTGTTGACACTCCAACATGTGAGCTTGGGAATGCTGCAGTGGGTCGTTCTCCTGCCTCTTTTGCACTCTCTACGAGTTGATAAAAAATGCCATTGGGGTATCCAGGACTAGGAATACAATCGGTATGTGTATTGAAATAGTGTCCAACGGCAGGGAAGATGCCTTTTGAAACACTATCCATTCCGATGGCTTTAAAGTAGAATGTAGGTCCAACGACAGGCAAAAAGTCGTATATTACATAGTAAACCATGAACGAAGCAATGATAACAAAGGCGCAACGTTGAAAGTTTTTATAATCGTAGAAGAAGTAAAATAGAACCAAAAGCACCATCATAGGATAGTAAGCTACATAGCCTAAATCCATTAATTCGCTGATGATGGGCGACGAAAAGACTTGAGAGAATGACACCGAAGGCTGAAAACTGAAGAGCTGTTGCTCCCATGTTGCAAACCAATGGTCGAGGTTTGGGAAGATTCTATTGATCTCATAAGTGTCGGGATACCACCAAGCTAAAAGCCCAAATTGTAACAATACTCTTGCAAGTTGTGTGAGTTTACAAGGCACAAGTCTGTAAACCAGCCATAAACCCATTGTCATCGCAACAATTCTAAGGCGTCCCCACAACATCGAGTCAGGGTTTTCTAGTCGTGTGTAGGTAAATAATATCACCAAAGTGGTGAGCACTAAATAGGCTAACACTGCCCATTCTAAAGCCAAAAGACCTTTTCTTGGCTTTGCTTCTATCTTAAATAAGTCTATAATAAAATTCTTCATGCGTGTTGACACCTATTAAATCTCTCCTCGTTCTCTATACCATTGAATGGTGAGATGAACGCCTTTTTCTAGGTTAAACGATGGGTGATAACCCAATTCGTCGACAGTTGGTTCGATATTACATCGCCAATTGCGTTGTTTTAATATGTTGTATTTGTCGTTGTTAAGTGCTGTTATTTTACCTGTTATGCGTGATATATATTCTGAAACGCATGTAACAACACGTAAAACCCATAGCGGAGCCACTATACGAAGGCACCAAGGCATACCTAATTCTTTACGAATGAGGTCGCTAAAGTGGCGTGATGAATAAACATGACCATCAGAAATGAAGTATGTTCTACCGCTTTTTCCTCGGTCAAAGGCAAGGAAAACCACTTGAACAACATCTTGAACATACACAAAAGTGAGGTCTTGTTGCTTATAACCCGCAGCAAAGTCGATATGATTCTTAATGCTCTTAGCCATCATGAAATAGTCTTTTTCACGTGGACCATACACTCCTGTGGGTCTAAGAATAATGTAAGGGAAATTGTTTCCTATTGAGTTGATATACTCTTCTGCGGCAAGTTTGCTTTCAGCATACGCCGTATTGGGAACAGGAACATCTGTGTCACAAATCTCTTTGTAGGGTTGTTGTTCGTGAACTGGACCGTAAACACTTAGCGAACTAATAAAAATAAAGCGTTTAAGGGGCATATTCAATGCAATAAGAGCATTGACAAGGTTCTTTGTGCCTTCTGTGTTTACTTTGAAAAAGTCGTTCTTATTGATACATTTTGTGGCTCCTGCAGCATGTATTACATAATCGAAAGTGGTGTTTGCAAGCTGTTTTTTGAGCGTTTCTTCATTCGAAAGGTCAAGTTCTATAAATCTTATTCTTTCGTCACTAAGGAACTCTTTCGAGCTACTTGGGCGTATTGCTGCCCACGTTTCCATACCACGACGCAGAGATTCTTCAACAATAAAGCTGCCAATAAAGCCGCTTGCGCCTGTGATTAATACTTTCATTCTTTGCTGATTGATTGTTATTTGCGGTTGCAAAGATAAAAAATAATCTTGATAGAAACAAAAAAGACACTTATTGTTAGAAGCTTATATATTTATGAAAAGAGGTTGAAACTTTGCCAATAAGTATTCTTTTCAGTTGAGAGCATAGCATCATAACGAGCTATTATCGTGTCCGATGGGCAACACAATCGCCTTTGTTGCTTGATAATTGATAACAAACAAAAAATCAATTTGACGCATGGCAAGATCGTCCATGCGCTCAATAGCCTCTTGAGAATTAAGGAATTGCAGTTGGGTCGACATCTATTCCCCCTTTAAAAGGAAGGTTTCTTCGCCTTTGGTAGCCTCAAAGAAAGGTGCTTCTTCACGCAAAGAGATATCATCGTAGATAAATTCTGCCACAATAGTGTTATGTCCGTCGGGCAAGATAAGTCCCATTTTGCCGTCTTTTTGGGCAATAACAGGAATGATAGAGAGGTCGTCTGAGAAGATATAAGGAGTGCGCAAGAAATCGTAGAGCGGTTCGATTAGAATGTTACCCTTGTGGTCTTTCATTCCAAACTTTCCGTTCTCTTCGTATATTTCGTGGTATTGAACATACTTACTCTTTATTCTTTTTAAGTAGAAATCGAATTTTTCTTTGTTCGAAAGCAATTCTTGTAAGAAGCTAAAGGTGTCGCAATAGTTTGCCATAGCACGTGCAAGCACCACTTTAAGGTCAAGTCCACTGAGCACTTTTCTATTAAAGTCGATGTAATATGCAATGGCTTCTTCTTTTTGTTCGACAGTTAAAGCAGACAAATTGTCTTCAAACTTCAGCATCATAGCTTTGCTTCCGTGCATTGCTTTGATGTATCTATGAATTTGACGAGCCATCTCATCGCAAACAAACTTATCGATTCTTTCTTGTTCAATGGGGTCGATGTATAGGTCGTTAAAGTTTTCTTGAGTAATTATCTTTGTCATATTACCTCCTTTTGGTTCAAAGGTAATGATAAAAAATGACAAATCCAAAGCATTTATTGTTTTTTCTTTGCCCCTCTACAGAATACAATTCTTTTATTTATAGGTGTGCAACAACAGGGTGATGGCAGTGCCGTTGTGGCAGAGGCGATGTGAATTGAATAACTAAAAGCTATGCTATTACGAGGCAAAAGCATTGCTTTTGAGGTGTAAAAGGACTGCTTTTAGCGTGCAATGTCAATGCTTTTAGAAACGAGTGGCATGACAAGTGCATTGCAAGACGCAAAAGACAAGCAGACAAGGGAGAACAAATATGGTTTTGATGGATAAGATATTGGATTTTGATGAATAAGGATTAGCGTTTTGATGAAACGGAGTTGGGGTTGATAAACCAAAGAGATGAACAACGGATGGCTAAGTTTTGGCGGTTGAAAGAGTGGTTGATAGCAATAAAAGGGGTGCCCCTCTGCATTGAGAAAGGGCACCCTATGTTAGATTTATATATATTTTGTGATGAAAAGTTTCAGGTTTTCTTATTTGCCTTTAATCATTATTAAGAGCATTTTGAAACGTTTATCGGCTCTCAATGCATGTGGATGATTGGCTGGCATAATGATGGTTTCGCCTGCTGTTACAATTCTTTCAACTCCATCAATCTTAATAACTGCCTCGCCATCGAGCACTTGTACGGTTGCATCGAATGGTGCAGAGTGTTCTGAAAGTGCCTGTCCTGCATCGAAAGCAAAGAGAGTTAGGCTACCTGCATCGTTGTGCAAGAACTCTTTACTCACAATTCCACCTTCAGAATAGTCGATCATTTCTTGTGGAATAAATTGTGTTCCTTTTTCTATTTTCTTTTCCATTTGAATGTATTTTTATTGGGTTAATCTTTTAATTAAATATATTTTAGAGTCCGCAAACATTGTGCCACAAACAATTGTTGATAACAAATGTTACCGAGTTTGCACTAAAACATATTTTTATTTATATTTGCAAATAATTATGGAGAAGAAAGTTTTGAAGGCTCTTTGCAAGTGTATGCTCTTCAATGGTATGACAGATGAGGAGATAACAGCATTGATGGAGCCTATTGGATATAAGCTTGTTCAATATAGTAAACGTGATATTTACTTATTAGCAGGCATGCCTTGCAAGTATGCCGATATCGTTATCGAAGGCGAACTGGTTGCCCGCATGGTTAGTTTGTCGGGTAAATCGGTAGAAGTAAGTCGCCTTTATTCGGGCGATATCATTTCTCCTGCCTTTATTTTTGCCAATGATAAGAGTATGCCTGTTAGTGTTGAGACCGACAGTGCAACGCTTATTTTTAGAATGCAACCCTCTACTTTAAAATATTTGATAGACAACTACGAGGTGATAAGAATGAACTTTATTCGCTCTTTGTCGAATATTGATGTGTTCTTAACTAAAAAAATGCGCCTTTTAAGTTTGCTTACCGTTCGTGAGAAGGTGTCGTATTTCATCTTAGAAGCCGCAGGGAAACAGCAATCAGACACTATTCGCCTTGATAAATCACGTCAAGAGATTGCCGAGAGCTTTGGAATTCAAAAGTTCTCACTACTTCGTTGTTTATCAGAATTGGTAGATTCGGGTGCTATTAAGGTAGAAGGTAAAACGATAACCATACTCGATCGCTCTAAAATGTAGTGTTTTCTATGTGCTTTCACTCACTAAACACTAACGAAGAGTGGCCCACTCTTCTCAATAACCCATTCGATTATATTCCACACGCTTTATGTATTAGGGCTGCAGAGCTGGTTCGTGAGGATATAAAACAACATCTGTCGTGGCACGAAGAGGTGCAAAAAGGCAAGATGTTTGGGGTTTTGTTGGTAGAAAAAGCAGATGGAGAGCGGGGCTATTTGACTGCCTTTTCGGGTCAAATAGGCGGTTCGGGCAATTGGGAAGGATATGTTCCGCTGGTGTATAACTATTTAGAAGAAGGGCAATATTTTAAGGTTCACGAAGCAGAAATTAGTGAGGTGAATCGTAAAATAGATGCGCTTGAATCGTCGAACGATTATCTTTCTCTTCTCAACTCACGTTCTTCTATTGAAAAAGAGGCTGAAAAAGCCATTGCAAACCATTGCAAGCAGATGGAAACGGCAAAGGCTTTGCGAGACGAATTGCGCCAAACCGACCTCGATTCGGCTGCTATTGAACGACTATTGAATGAAAGTCGTTTTATGAAGGCAGAGCTAAAACGATTGAAAAAGCATTATAAAGAGCGTTTAGAAGGGGTGAACTGCCAAATAAAGACGGTTGAAAGTGAGATAGAAGCAATGAAAGTGCAGCGCAAAAACATGTCGGACGCCTTGCAAACATGGCTCTTTGAACACTTTGAAATGCTGAACTGCAAAGGCGAAAAGCGCAATTTGATAGCTATTTTCAATGAGTTGGAGCAGAAAATGCCCCCTTCTGGGTCGGGAGAATGTTGTGCTCCAAAGCTATTTCAATATGCCTTTCAACACAAAATGCGCCCTTTAGCTATTGCAGAGTTTTGGGTTGGCGACTCACCTCGACATATGATTCGACACGATGGTTATTTTTATCCTGCTTGTAAACACAAGTGTGAGCCGATATTGAGCTATATGTTAAAGGGTGTTTCGATACTAGATGGAGTACGAAAGCCAAATGCTGAACTGACTCTTGCAACGCTATTTGAAGACGAAAGCATTAGGGTGGTGGTGAAACCCAGTGGAATGCCGAGCGTTGAGGGGCACCATTCGTTGCCATCAGTAGAGCAATTGATGCGCAATGAATATCCTTTTGCCGACAGTCCATTAATTGTTCATCGCTTAGATATGGACACTTCGGGTATTATGATTATTGCTAAAACAAAGCAAGCCCATAAGTGTTTGCAAGAACAATTTGCCTTGCACCAAGTGAAAAAGCGTTATATTGCAGTGCTAGAGGGCGTTTTTACGCATCAACCAACATGCGGTTGCATTGAATTGCCTTTGCTTCCGAACGTGAACGAGCGTCCGTTGCAGATGGTAGACGACGTGTATGGCAAGGAAGCAACGACCTTTTATCGTGTGATGGGGGTGGAAAATCAGCGCACAAGGGTGGCTCTTTATCCTCAAACAGGGCGCACGCATCAGCTAAGAGTACACTGCTCGCATGGTGAAGGACTGGCTCTTCCTATCGTGGGCGATTGTCTTTATGGCAAACCCAACTCTCGTTTGTATCTTCATGCCGCTGCTATTGCGTTGAAACATCCTGTAAATGGCAAGAGAATGGTATTCAAATCGTCGCCTCCTTTCTAACTATATCATGACGAAGAGGATTATTATTATAATTAACCGTTATATAATAATATGTATAATAAATGTATTGTTATATCAGAAGTTTTTCATAATTTTACGGCAATAAACCTACGATAATCACATAATAACTAAATAATTAGTCTAAAGACATGACAAAGAACAAAGTGTTACTAGCCCTTTTGGCAGTAGTTTTTTTAGCTCTTCCACAATCGTTATGTGCCCAATTTAATTGGAAATACACAGTTGAGAAGGGTAAAATCGTTACAGAAGTTCCTCAACGAGCGCAAGGTCAAACCACAGCTCTTCAGTTAACAACACCTAAAATGCCTGTTGTTAGAGTGGGATTTGTGGGTCTTGGAATGAGAGGACCAGGCGCAGTTGAACGCTGGATGCACATTCCTGGAATTGAAGTTGTGGCTCTTTGCGACTATGAAGCAAAGAGAGCAGAGGCTTGTCAAAAGATATTGAGAGACAATTCGATGCCTGCTGCTGCTATATATAGCGGTGAAGAGGGGTACAAAGAATTGTGCAAGCGCAAAGATATCGACTTGGTTTATATTGCAACAGACTGGGATCACCACTTCCTTGTAGCTAAATGCGCTATGGAAAACGGCAAACATGCTGCTATTGAGGTGCCTTCTGCAATCAATCTTAGAGAGATTTGGACACTTATCGACTTATCTGAAAAGACTCGCTTGCACTGCGTTATGCTTGAGAATTGCTGTTACGACTTCTTCGAACTCAATTCTTTGAACATGGCTCAAAAGGGTGTTTTTGGCGAAGTTATTTATGCTCAAGGAGCTTATAAACATGAACTTTCTTCTTTCTGGAAATACTATTGGAAGAAGAATGCACAAGACAAACTTGGCTGGAGATTAGAATATAACAAGGATTATCGTGGAGACTTGTATGCAACTCATGGTCTTGGTCCTATCGCACAGGTGTTGAATCTTCACCGTGGAGACCGCATGAGAACCTTAGTTGCAATGGATACAAAATCTTTTAACGGTAAAAAATTGGTTGAAAAATATACTGGTGAGCCTTGTGAAAAGTTTGAAAATGGCGACCAAACAATGACGCTTATTCGCACAGAACAAGGTAAGGTGATTGAAATTCATCACAACGTAATGACTCCACAGCCATATAATAGAATGTATCAGTTGACTGGTACTGAAGGTTTTGCTAACAAATATCCTGTTGAAGGCTTTGCTGTTTCTGCTAAAAAGATGGAAGCTGGTGGCGTGAAACCTTCTGCTGACAACTTGAATGGTCACTCTTATTTGTCAGAAAAAGATAAGAAAGCATTGGAAGAAACATACCTTAGTCCGATAATTAAGCGTTATGGCGAGGAAGCTAAAGAGGTTGGAGGTCATGGTGGTATGGACTTTATCATGGACTCTCGTCTTGTTTACTGCCTACAAAATGGTCTTCCTATGGACATCGACGTATATGATTTGGCAGAATGGTGCTGTCTTGGTGAGCTAGGTGCTATCTCTATGAATAATGACTTCATGCCTGTTGAAGTACCAGACTTTACTCGTGGCGATTGGAATAAGGTGAAAGGATTTACTCATGCTTATGCTTCTCCTGCTGATGAGGCTGCTACTTTGGCTCAAGCTAAGGCTTTCACTGCTAAATTGAAGGAGAAAGGAAAACGCTATTGGGACGCTTTCGATAAGAAAAATAAGAAGAAGTAGTTTTTATAAAATACCTATTCATCGGTTTTTTTAGTGAAAGGTTGTTGCTATACACCGCAAAGGTAGAAGCAACAGCCTTTCTTTTTGATGTGTTGAAATGTTGTTATTTGGAATGCAGTGTTATGAACTTTGGTTGTAATAGTATTGCTATTGAATTGTAAAAGGGGTGCTATTGCGTTGTAAAAGGACTGTTATTACGGACTAAAAGGATAGCTTTTGCGGTGGAAGGGAATGTTTTCTCTTCCTTAAAAGATTCTTTCTGTTAGTGAAGGGAATTATTTCCTCTTCTTTAAATATTCTTTCCATTTGTGGAAGAGAATGTCGTGGCGGTGGAAAGCTTTATCTCTTAGGATATAAAGGGTGTGGCTGTATAGTTGTTAAGGGAGTCTTTAAAAGGTTTGTTGTGCTTTGATTGGAGTATAAAAGAAAAGGAGTTTGCCGTTTAAAGCAAACTCCTTTATTCTTAAATCAGATGTATTGAAACATCTAATCGTGTCTTCTTTATAGTTGAGGACCAGCTGCTACAAGAGCTTTACCAGCTTCGTTGCCTTCATATTTCTTGAAGTTCTTGATGAAACGAGCTGCTAGGTCTTCTGCCTTCTTAGTCCATTCTGCTGCATCAGCATATGTATCACGAGGATCAAGGATTTCTGTTGCAACACCTTCAAGTTGAGTTGGGATCTCGAAGTCGAAGATAGGAAGCTTCTTAGTTGGTGCAGAGTTGATGTCACCGCTAAGTATTCCGTCGATGATACCACGTGTATCCTTAATAGAAATACGCTTACCTGTACCGTTCCAACCTGTGTTTACCAAGTATGCCTTAGCACCATTCTTCTCCATCTTCTTAACTAGTTCTTCAGCATATTTTGTTGGATGCAATTCAAGGAATGCTTGTCCGAAACATGCAGAGAATGTTGGTGTTGGTTCAGTGATACCTCTTTCTGTACCAGCTAGCTTAGCTGTGAAACCTGAAAGGAAGTAATATTTAGTTTGTTCTGGTGTTAAGATTGATACTGGAGGAAGCACTCCGAATGCATCAGCACTTAAGAAAATAACTTGTTTAGCTGCAGGACCTGCAGAAACTGGCTTAACAATGTTATCAATATGATTGATAGGATAAGATACACGAGTGTTTTCTGTTGTGCTCTTATCTGTGAAATCGATCTTACCATTAGCGTCAACTGTAACGTTTTCTAACAATGCATCACGACGGATTGCACGATAAATGTCTGGCTCAGACTCTTTATCTAGGTTGATAACCTTAGCATAGCAACCACCTTCGAAGTTGAATACACCATTGTCATCCCATCCATGTTCGTCGTCACCGATAAGCAAACGCTTAGGATCTGTTGAAAGAGTTGTCTTACCTGTGCCTGATAATCCGAAGAAGATAGCTGTGTTTTTGCCTTCCATGTCAGTGTTAGCAGAGCAGTGCATTGATGCAATACCCTTCAAAGGAAGGAAGTAGTTCATCATAGAGAACATACCTTTCTTCATTTCACCACCATACCATGTGTTCAAAATGATTTGTTCTCTTGTTGTAACATTGAATACAACAGCTGTTTCAGAGTTAAGACCTAGCTCCTTATAGTTTTCAACTTTAGCCTTAGAAGCATTGTAAACGATAAAGTCTGGCTCTTGATCTAATTCCTCTTGGTTGATTGGTTTGATGAACATATTTGTTACAAAGTGAGCTTGCCAAGCAACTTCCACGATGAAACGAATCTTCATTCTTGTATCTTTATTTGCGCCACAGAAACCATCAACAACGAATAAACGCTTGTTAGAAAGTTCTTTCTTAGCTAAGTCGTTAACGACATTCCATGCTTCTTGTGTTGCAGGATGGTTGTCATTTGGATATTCTGGAGTTGTCCACCATACTGTATCGTGTGATGTTGAGTCATCAACAATGAACTTATCTTTAGGAGAGCGACCTGTATAAACACCTGTTTTAACGTTCACAGCACCAAGTTCTGTCTCTTGACCTTTTTCGAATCCAACTAAGCTTTCTTTTGTTTCTTCTTCAAACAACACTTCGTATGAAGGGTTGTAAACAACTTCTGTTGTACCTGTAATACCGTACTTTTCAAGTACTGACTTGTCAAACTTTGCCATTTTTATAATGTATTTGTTTTTAAATAAAATGTTTTTACCTTATTATTAATCTGCTACAAAGTTAGTTATTTTACCTAAATGACCAAAAATAGATGCTATAAAATTACCTTTATAGGGTGTTTTTATTGGTTAAAGAAAATGAAAATAAGTCGCTTTGTGCGTATTTGTAAATTGTACTTGTCAAAATTATAATTGTTAATGTCATTTTGTCTTTTATTTGGTATTATTTCTTTGTTTTTTGATATCTTGTTTCACACAGTTTAAATAAGCCAATGTTAGAAAAAAGAAATGTTGTAGAACCGATTTGGGTGTAATGGAATTTAAAATGGAAGTGAAAATAAAGAATAAATACTTCTTTTCTTTTGTTTATTCTTTTCTTTTATCATTGCAGTTCAATTTATTTTTTTTAAATTTGCATCCAATTAGGCCTATTGTAATAAAGGATGGTCTTACCTTTTGCGACAGAATAGATTTTTAGATAATTTAGAAATGAAACCGTGTGTTCTTGTTATGTAAATTATGACGTAAGAACTAAGACCTTGTGTAGCAATATGAAGCCTATTGAAGTGTATAGAAAGATATATTAAACACCAATAAACATGAAGATAGTTAACTTAAGTGAGCAAAATTCGATCATCAACCAATACATGGCAGAGATGAGAGATGTGGATTATCAGAAGAACCGTTTCCTTTTTAGAAACAACATTCAACGCATTGGCGAGTTCGAAGCTTTTGAAATTTCAAAAACTTTAGATTACGAACCAACCAAAGTAACCACTCCTCTTGGCGAAGCTACAGTGAATTTGCCCATCGACAAGGTTGTCCTTGCAACTATATTTCGTGCTGGTTTACCTTTTCATAATGGTTTTTTAAATGTTTTCGATCATGCAGGAAACGCCTTTGTAAGTGCATATCGTGAATATACCGACGCAGAACATCACAACGTTGGCATTCATGTTGAGTACTTGGCTACACCTGATATTGATGGAAAAACATTGATCATCGCCGATCCTATGCTTGCAACTGGTGGCTCAATGGAGATGGGTTACAAAGCAATTTTAACCAAAGGAACTCCAAAATGCGTGCATGTTGCATGTGTAATTGCATGTCCTGAGGGCATCGAACACATCAGAAAGACTTTCCCCAACGCTGAAACTACCGTGTGGTGTGCAGCTATTGACGAAAGACTTAACGAGCATAAGTATATCGTTCCTGGCTTTGGTGACGCTGGAGACCTATGCTATGGTGGCAAGTTATAATCGTTTTTAGGTAAAAACAGTCGAAGAATTATTGTGTTGTAGCTTTGTTTTAAGGGCTACAACATACACTTGTTTTTATAAGTTTGAAGTGCTTCCTCTTTTTATTTTGATGTCGAATTTCGACCTCTGAGAATAGTATTGCAAACTAAGATATATAAACAAGCAAGATATTTATTTCTTTATCTGGACATGGTGTTTGATAATTGAATGATATAAAACAGATTGATTATAAACGAACTACAAGTTAACTAGAAAATAAATAATGATATGTCGAAAGTAAAGATTACCATATTTACCGACCCATTGTGCCCTTGGTGCTGGGGCGAAGAACCCTTTTTACGTAAGTTAGAAACCCATTTCCCACAGCAAATCGAATTCGATAGCATTATGGGAGGACTGGTTGAAGATTTAAATAAAGAACGTCCCGAATCGCAATCGGTGAGCGATTACTATGCAAACTTTAATAAAGAGGTGGTAGAACACACCGTTGAATCGGAGAAGAAGCACCACATGCCGGTTGATATGACTGGAGTTGAGATCTATTCTGAGCAGAAAGCGTCTTCTTTCCTTTCAAATATAGCCTACAAAGCAGCGCAACTTTCTGCTCCACATCTTGCGGAATTATTTCTCTATAACTTGCGTGCTGCAGCCTTTGCAGAGCGTAGAGACATCTTAGACGAAGGCGAATTAATGAATATTGCCGATGAAACAGGAATCGACATTGCAGCCTTTTTAGAGCACATGAACGATGAATCGGCTCAAAAGAAGTTTGAAGAAGACTTTCAACTAACCGCTTCGAGCAGTATAGAATATTTCCCAACATTCTTCTTTGAATATGAAGGTAAGACTATGAAGTTGAAGAGTTATCGCACATACGAAGAGCTTTCTGCTGTTGTGAAAGCCATTTCTAAAGGCAGTCTTACTCCTGTTGAAGTGCAATTCACACCCGAGTCGCTCCTTGTCTTTATGCAAGAGCACCCTAAGATGGCAGCAGAAGAAATTCGTTTAGCATTTAACCTAGCAACTATTGCAGATGTAGAGAAAGCCATTGAGCCACTTATCGAGTCTGGATTGTTGCAAAAGAAAACCGCAGGGACAAGCTTTTTTGTTGTTAAACCATCAAAAACAATGTCGTGCGACCTCACTACTGGCGTTTGCACTTTAGGCTAATTCATACAAGAAGAATAGCCATTATCGCCGCAAACCCTTATAAAATTCAATAAAAAATATTCTCTACGAGTTGCAAGTCAGTTAAGAACTCGTATAACTGCAGTCCTATTGTATGCCAAAAGCATTACAATAGGACTGCAACATCAATGCTTTTACACTGCAAAAACACACTTATTACACCCTAAAAGCATTCCTTTTAGAACAACATAACACACCTACAACAAAAAAGTTTATAAGACGAATCAAATAAGAATCATTCTTTCAGCTCAGAACCTTTACGCAAAGTTATACAAAGTCGTCGTACATCATCTTCAAACGTTTCAGGATTAAGTGCTAGTTTTTTCAACTCAGAACGATAATTATAAATGGTTTGAGGAGAATAAAATAACAAAGTTGCAATCTCAGAACTTTCTTTTATGCCTAAACGAATGAGCGCAAAAATACGTAATTTGGTACTCATCGTACCTCCATCTTCTAAAGAAAGCCTTCCCGAAGACTGAAGAAGAGCCGACAATTCGTCTACAAAAGAAGGATATAAAGCAAAAAAGGCTTTATCAAAACGTGCCATAAACACAGCCGAATCTTCTTCAGACATCCGAGAAGAAGAGACCTTTGTAAGAAGCTCATTCACCCTATTTGCCATAATTTTACGCTTTACCATACTTTGATATTTTGCCAATTTATCAATGTATTTGGCGCATAACTCAATATATAACTTAGCTAATTCCTCACGTTTATTATTGGTTTGCAACAAATGTCCATTTAATTCCTGCAATAACTCATTACTCACAGAAAGTTCTTTCTTGTTTATTCTGAGCAATTTATTTTGACGAATGATTAAAACAAGCGAAATAATAAGACCTATAGAAAGTAGGGTTATAATCGCAATAATCATAAGTCGGTTTGTATTTTGCTGATTTATCACCTCCTTATACGTAGAGGTAATGATGGGAAGTTTACTCGAGATCTCGAAAGTTCTCAATCTATTGTTATAAAAACGAGCATCTTCCATAGATATACTGATATATCTATCAGCCCTTTCAATATTCTTTGGATTATCATCCAACAAGTGTACAGCAAGATCTTGCAGTGCAATATTATCTTTAGTAGGGCGCACAATGTCACTGATCGCTGCCTTAATGAGATATTCTTCATACACCATTTCATTCTCAGTGTTACAATAAGCTACCATAAAAGCAGCCGAAGCATAAAGTCGATCCGATGGATTAGAACGCCTAAGAGCCTCTAAATAACACTTTTCCGCACGTTCCATATCCCGTTCTTTATAGTGAGCATACTCACCTAATATATAATAATACGTGGCAGTTCCTCTCTGAACCACTGCAAGTGCATCTTCTATATACTTTATTTTCAGTGCCTCATATTGTGG
Organism: Prevotella sp.; assembly: GCA_052173735.1. Taxonomy (GTDB): domain Bacteria; phylum Bacteroidota; class Bacteroidia; order Bacteroidales; family Bacteroidaceae; genus Prevotella. Next base: position 4,124 of record JBQMYA010000001.1, on the reverse strand, counting down.
AGCATAATCACTATCTGCACAATATTCACCCCATAAAGCATACACTCGATATAACGTAAAATAATATTCAAAGCGTAATTGCGGTGCCAACGCCTCAACATTGATATCAGAAATACTACTAATTGCCTCATAATAAAAACCTCTTGTTCCTAAAAGAAGTGCCTTATGCAACTGATTAAGTGTGATATAATGTTTGTTATTGATAGCAAGCGCCAGTTGCAAACCCTTGTTTACATAGTTCATTGCAGAGTCATAAACAAACGAGTTATAGTTTTCATAGATCTCATTATATAGTTTCAATCGCCTTTCCTCATCATGAGTATTCTTTACTGAAGCCTTTAACAACTCCAACTGACGCTCTTTTAGCTCCACATAATATTGTCGTTGCTTAATAAAACCATCAAGTACCGTTAAATTGGTCTTGTTTTTCGATTCTAAAGGTAAAACAAACACAAACAACAACATCATTACAACACCAACAATTGATTCGTTTTTATTGTTGAAAAGAAAATATTTTAGCATATAGCAAACTCCTTTTTATGATATAAATAGAGGTTTCAAACATTCAAAATACAAAGTTAATAATTCTTTTAAAATAAAACATTCTACTTTTAATAAATTAAACTAATCTTATAAACTACTATATATTAAGTATTTATAGAATAATAAGAATATAATAAATCTACTTTATTTATACTTAAGTACATTTTCAACACATTTATATTTTATATTTGCATTACATAAAACCAACAACTTTCAATACCGCATATTAAATGCAAATACAAAACTAAAGCGATAGAATAAACCCTATAATCATTAGGGCAGATAGGTTGAAAGAATGTTTTCTATTCAACACACAATAAGCTTTAGCAATAATAAAAAAAGGAAATGTTAATTTATTGATTATGATTAGGTGAAGAGAGACCTACTCTTTATATCTTGAGCAGGTCTTCTCTAGACATCCAAAATAACAATATAAACGATATACTTCTTATTCTTTATTAGAAGTTTACAGCTCATTTTGAATGATGTCTACATAACATATTCATTACAATTAAACCTCTGCTAGAAGAACAAAAGATGTATTCCATATTTCGAAATATACAAAAGTCGTAACTAAATCGTAAAATATAAACCCAAAACAGAGTTTGAAAAGATACTTATAATTTGTTCAAAGAAAACAATCTTACAAACAAGTTAAACGGGTTTCTACTTCAACTCATAACTAAACAATGCACTTATGAAAATAGTTTCTTTATGCTTGTGTGCACTAATGATGCCTTTATTACTTCTCGCACAGCAAGTAAAGTCGCCCAATGGCAATGTAGTGGTTTCGTTTTCATTAACAGATAATGGCGTTCCCACTTATCAAGTATCTTATAAAGGTAAAGCAGTTATAAAACCATCTCATTTAGGATTGGAACTAACTCCATCAAAACACGATGGCATAAAAGCAGAAGATACCAACTTAATGAATGGTTTCAAAGTCACAAAAACCGAAACTTCAACTTTCAAAGAAACATGGAAACCTGTGTGGGGAGAAACAAATAGCATCTTAAATCACTATAACGAGATGGCTGTTTCACTAACACAAGAACACCCCAACCGCACCATTATTATTCGTTTCCGTGTGTATAACGATGGTATGGGCTTGCGTTATGAATTCCCACGTCAAAACAATTTGAGCTATTTCATTATAAAAGACGAACACACTCAATTTGCAATGGCAGGCGATCATACCGCTTGGTGGCTTCCAGGAGACTACGATACACAAGAATATGAGACTGTAACTTCAAAGCTATCTGAAATCCGTTCGAAGATGAAAGCAGCGGTTACATACAATACTTCGCAAACAACTTTCTCAGAAACAGGCGTTCAAACATCGCTACAAATGAAGAGTTCAGATGGCTTATACATCAATCTTCACGAGGCAGCATGCGTGAACTATCCTACAATGCACCTCAACTTAGACGATAAGAACATGGTGTTCGAATCGTGGTTAACCCCCGATGCACAAGGAAATAAAGCCTATATGCAGGCTCCACGCACCACTCCTTGGCGCACACTCATTGTTAGTGATGACGCAAGAGACATGCTTTCGTCTAACCTTATACTTAATCTTAACGAGCCATGTCAATACGATGACACCTCATGGATTAAGCCAGTGAAGTATTGTGGCGTATGGTGGGAGATGATAGTAGGCAGAAAAAGCTGGAGTTATACAGACGAATTCCCAGCCGTAGAGATTGGAGTTACAGACTTTTCTAAGGCAAAACCAAACGGAAGACATGGTGCAACGACTGCTGAAGTGAAGCGTTATATCGACTTTGCAGCAAAGAATGGACTCGATCAAGTATTGGTAGAAGGATGGAATATCGGTTGGGAAGACTGGTTTGGACACTCTAAATTCAAGGTATTTGATTTCCAAACACCTTACCCCGACTTTGATATTAAGGCGTTAAACGAATATGCTCACTCTAAAGGAGTGAAGCTAATGATGCACCATGAGACCTCTTCCTCAGCGATGAATTACGAGCGTTACATGGAAGATGCTTATAAATTGATGAATAAGTATGGCTATAATTCAGTGAAAAGTGGCTATGTTGGAAATATTATTCCACGTGGAGAGCATCACTACGGACAAGTAATGAACAACCATTATCTACACGCTGTGACCGAAGCAGCTAAGCATAAGATTATGGTTAACGCACATGAAGCAACCCGACCAACAGGACTTTGCCGTACATATCCTAATCTTATAGGTAATGAAAGTGCACGAGGTACAGAGTATGAAGCATTCGGTGGAAACAACCCCGACCATACAGTTATATTGCCATTCACACGTCTTCAAGGTGGACCAATGGACTATACACCTGGTATTTTTGAAACTAAACTGAAGGATTGGAGCAACAATAACTCTTACGTTCACTCTACATTAGCAGGTCAATTAGCTCTTTATCTTGTTATGTATAGCCCACTTCAAATGGCTGCAGACCTTCCCGAACACTACGAAAAATATAGCGACGCTTTCCAATTCATTAGAGATGTTGCTGTAGATTGGGACGATTCTAAATATATTGAAGCTGAACCAGGCGACTATATCACTGTTGCTCGTAAAGCAAAAGGCACAAACAACTGGTTTATTGGCGGTAAATGTGACGAAAATGGTCATAAAGCTGTTATTAAACTTGATTTCTTAGACAAAGGAAAAACATACGAATGCACCATATATAGCGATGCTCCTAATGCTGATTACGACAAAAATCCAAAGGCATATACCATCACTCGCAAACATGTAAAATACGGAGACGTATTGAAAATCAATGAAGCTCGTGGTGGTGGATTTGGTGTTTCGCTCTTCCCTAAAAAATAAAATATGTTGTAAAAGAGTTCTCTCTTATTTCTATAAACTAAGAGAGAACTCTTTTTACTATCCATAATAATCACACTATTTGAACTTAGTTCATAGTTCTATTTCATATAATTGCCTTTAATCCGTCTACAAACAAACTAAAAATATAAAAAAAAGAAGATTGATTTTAAGAAGAATAACAAGTTTTATTCTGTGGTTTTAAGAGCTGTTTGCTATGTGAATCGCAAACAGCTCTTGCTTTATGCTCACCGCAGTGAACCAAACTCAAGAGCCATTAGCATCCCACTAAAAATCAATCGCTTAGCCATCTATTTCGGAATGCAATGTTTTTACCTTCTAAGATAATTCTCAAAATGTATCTAATTGAAGATAAAGAAGTTACCTTATTGCATAGACTAAATAGGTAATGATTTGGAAACGAGCAAAGTACTTTCAATCGCAGATTTCTGCATCAACAAAGAACGCTTGTTATTCTATCTGCAAAGATAGAAATTTGCTTTGAATAACAAGCGTTTTTGATGAAGATTTCTCTCTTTTGCTTTGTCTTCGTTTTGGGGAAAGACAGGGATAACGAAAAGTGGTTACAATCCTCTTCCTCTTTTCTTCTTTTTCTTGGCTTGGTTTCTGAGCCTGTGTTGCCATGCTGTCTCGGCATAATCATCACCGTGTGTCTGTGGGCTGATTAACCCACCTGCTCCGGAAATGATTTCTTCGGCTGCATTTATGGCAGTACTTGCCACATTGCCTACGG